>JBCCYK010000217.1:0-11356 GCA_039189905.1 Planctomycetota bacterium | reverse complement strand
GACGGTACACGGCTCTCTTCCATGAGACAATTGTCTAAGGAGCAAGACCTCAAAGAATCGGGCGATTTCCAAGCGTCATCTTAATTCATGATGAGCTCAACACTTAATCTCGACAAAGCACTAGCAAACAGAGATGATTGAGCTATTTCGCGAAGCAGGTCAGCAGATGTCGATGCTTCCGCGTCCGGTCCAAAACTGGATGTTGTGGCTCAACATCGTGTTTTTCGCAGGTCTGCTGTTTGCTTTCCGACGAGTCGAGCCGCGCTGGGCCGTCGTAGCCCACGTCGCCTGTTTCCCAGTCGGGTTCACGATCTATCACGTCACACGTGATCTCGGTTTGATGGGGTTTCCCCACATTCTGTTTTGGACACCGCTGTTACTCTATCTTCCGCTGGCTGCCAAGAAGGATCCCGGTTTTCGCATCATGAGCGCGTATGGCCTGTGGATGTTGCTGCTCTGCCTGACCATTGTGATATCCGTCGTGTTTGATGTTCGGGCAGCCATCGCGTACTTCACACGCAACGGGTAGCAGAAACAACAACGGGTAGCTGAAAGCAAGCGATGCCGCCAAAACGAATCGTTCTTATTGGAGGTGGGCACACGCACGCTTTGGTGCTTCACGAATTGCGTTCCGCCCCGCTGGAGAATACCGAACTCCAGGTGATCAACCCTGGCACAACGGCTCCCTATTCCGGCATGCTACCTGGCTTTGTCGCCGGTCACTACAGACGCGATGAACTTGATATTGACCTCGCATCCCTGACGAGGCGGGTGCGTGCCGAACTCATCGATGGTCGAGCCATCGCGATGGACCCCGCGGCCAAGCGAATCTTGCTCGATGACGGCACCGAATTGTTCTTTGATGTGGCAAGTCTTGATGTCGGCATTACATCCGAGATGCCACAGTTGGAAGGATTCGCAAGCCACGGCATCCCGGCAAAACCCCTGGCAGGGTTTGCGGAACGATGGGAGTCCTATCGCGGTTCGGCTGGCATCAAGTCCATTGTCGTCATCGGCGGCGGAATCGCCGGTGCTGAGCTTTCGATTGCAATGTCATACGCGCTGCACTCTCTCGGCCATCAAGCTTCGGTGAAGCTATTGGATCGAGGACGAATCCTCGCGGTGAATAGCATTCGTACCCAGCGGAGAGTCCGCAAAGAGTTGTCGAGGAACCACGTTGACGTTATCGAGAATGTCGTCGTCCAGCGTGTGACTGAGACAAGCGTTGTCCTGGACGATGAAACCCGGTTGGAAGCCAACTTCGTGGTTGGAGCTGCCGGAGCAACGCCACACCCTTGGCTCAAAGATACTGGGCTGGGACTGCATGAGGGCTTCATCGTGGTCGACCGGTCACTGCAATCAAGCGTGGTCGGGGTGTTTGCGGTGGGCGATTGCGCTCATCTGGCATTCGACCCCCGACCGAAGGCAGGGGTTTTCGCGGTGCGACAGGCGCCAGTCTTGCTCGAGAATCTGCGGCGAACGGCAAGGGGTGCTCCACTGCTGAGATACAAACCCCAGAAAGACTACCTCAAGCTCGTCTCACTGGGCGGCAAGAAGGCTTTTGGGGAAAAGCACGGCCTGGGTTTCTCAGGTCGCATGATGTGGAGACTCAAGGACAGCATCGACCGTCGGTTCATGCGACAGTTTCGCGACACAGATCAAATCAACGAAGCATCTTCCGTACACCCCGATTCACGTGGCGGCTTCCAGGGCCACATGAAGCGTTGATGCATCGCTGATGCGGTGCGTTCCTCAGCGTTCTACCGGTATCACCTTCGAATGCACATGCTTGAGGTTGGTTGCGTAGTCTTCGCCAACGAAGGCTGCGAATACCAAGGCTTCGGCTTTGAGATCCTGGGGGACCGTAAACGCGATGGACTTCGTCCCTTTGCCGTCAACGGTGACCACTTCGCGGTGGATTCGCTGTCCGGCCGTCGCCGGCTTCCCAGGTTGAGATGGCCTTGCCGTCTTGAGTGTCACGTGCAGCTTCTGTTCGGGGAGTGGGTCGGAAAACACGCAGTTGATTTCAACCTCACACTTCTGTCCCGGTGCCAGTCTTGCTGGGACATTGATCGAGAACGCCGTCACTAAATCGCGATTCGCGTTGCGTTTGGCCTGTGCCTGACTTTGTCGCTCCTTTGCCGCATTGCTCTGCTTCTTCGACTTTGATTTCGCTTTTGCCTGGGCGGCCTTCTCGTCCTCCGCCTGCATGAACTGTTCACGCATGTCGCTGTCATTGATCGCTGCCAAAACTGGAGCGACAGGGTCCTCCATCGCGTTCAAAGAATCGATCAACTGTTGTCTCAAGGCGCCAATCTCGTCGGCGTAGGCGGGATCGTCGATCAAGTTGTTGAGACAATCCGGATCGGTCTCGATATCGAAAAACTCTTCCAGAACACGATGATCGAGCAGGCGGACTCGCGCGGCGACCAATGCGTCTTCTTTCGCCATGGCGACCATCCGTTTGTAAGTGGATGTTCCATCGGTGGCGGTCGCAAAGTTGCGTACCCCGTCGGTCCAAGGGTTGTAGAGATAAAGGCGATTGCGCGTTGTGATCCCTCGCATCGGTTGCCGATTGCGTCCCGAGTTCTCGTTGTATTGCAGGATGACAAACTCACGGCCTTCTTGCGATGCTCCCTTCAGCAGCGGGACAAAGGATCGCCCGTGCAAACGCTGTGGCGTTGGGTGCTCGCCTTGCATCACTTCCAATAACGTGGGAACGAAGTCAACGGCGGATACCAAATGCATTTCTTCGATGGAGCCAGCTGCCGTGATGCCTGGCCAGCGGACCATCAAAGGTGTGCGCGTGCTGTGATGGTAAAGCTGCGTTTTTGCGAATGGTAGTGGCATGCCGTGATCGGACAGGAACAGGACGAACGTGTTGTCGGCATCACCCGACTCCTCCAAGGCCTGCATCACCTCACCGAAGCAGTCATCCGCGCGGCGTACCGATGAGTAGTAGTGGGAAAGTTCCTTGCGAATAACCGGATCATCGGGGAGAAACCCCGGGACTGGGACCTCCTCCGGTGTGAAGACACGTGTCGGGACATGTTTGTCGGGGATCGTCACGCCTCCCTTGCCCTCGGCATAGAACGGCTTGTGCGGATCCGAGATATTGACCATCACGCAGAACGGTTTGCCCGCTTGTTTGGCCCGTTCAAACGCGGTTCGCGCGGACGCACCGTAACCAACCGCGTCCTTGGTGTGGTACTTCTTCCCGTCATCGGACGTGTCGAGCACCGCGTCCCAGGCATAAGGATGGTAGGGTGTCGAATGAGAAACCTTCCCTCGAATCGCCGTGAAGTATCCCGCTTGCTTTGCAAGATCACACAGCACGGGATAATCGGGATTTGGGTTTTGGCGGAAGCCCTCGACACCGTTGACATGCGAGTACAAACCGGACCACATGATGTTGCGTCCCGGCATGCAGTTGCCGACCAGCACATGCCCGTGCCGGAACCGTAGTGACTGCCTGGCAAACCGATCGATGTGAGGCGATGTATTGGAAAGCTCGCAACCGAATGATCCCAGAGAATCCGCACTCATATCATCGACGGTGATGATCAAGATATTGGGTCGGGCTGCCCGCGTCGGTCGATCCGAAGCGCCAGCGAAGAACAGGGCGCAGAGGACCAGCGAGCCTCGAGGGATCCATCGATAGGGTGGCATTACGACTTCACTTCCGGGTTGCAAGGGAGGGGATGGGTTCTCGAATCGATCATCCAAACACGAAACGATGGAGCGTTCGCCGAGAAAGATACGGATATCACAAGATTGTACTCCCGCATCGCCAAAGGTGTTTGAACATCAACAACCATGAGTGTTCGTTCACGCCTCGCATGGTCTGTAACCTTCCAACCCACGTCGATCTGCAATACGGCGAACACAAGAACACGGTCATGGATGTCTGGCTGGCAGAGTCTACCCAGCCGACGCCCGTCGACGTTGCGATTCATGGAGGCGGCTTCACGGGCGGTGATAAATCGAAGTACCAAGGTTGTGAGGATACGCTCGCCTGGATGTCCACGGATGGCCCACCCATTTGGATGAAGAATAACATGCGTGGCAGTCCCACGGATCCGCTCGACAAGGGACACGTGAATCATCATCCGGCGCATGTCGAGCGATTGAAGAAACGGGCCGACGAATTCGGGATGGACACAGTCGCGATCGCGCCGACCGTTGGCATTGCTATTGTTGGCAGGTGTGTCAACCGTTCTGGCTGCTTCTCAGCGGCCCAACATTGTCCTCGTGATCGCCGATGACCTCGGCTATTCGGATGTCGGCTTCCATGGCCAGCGCTTCTACGAGACACCGAACATCGACGCGCTCGCCCGCGACGGGATGATCCTGTCCGACTTCTACTCGGGCGGCCCCAACTGCGCGCCGACGCGTGCCTGCATTAACACCGGCATGTACACACCACGCCACAAGCTGTACACGCCGGGACGGCAGGCAAAGGGCGACGTGAAATCAATGCGGTTCGCCGTGCCCACCAAAGGCCAGAACGACCCGGTTTATGACACGCTGGATTCGATGCCCAATCGGATCGACGGTCACCACACGTCGATCGCCGAGGTTCTGGGTGACGCCGGGTACGTCACCGGGCGGTACGGCAAGTGGCATTTGGGTGAAGACCTTCAAGGATTCACCGTTTCGTCGGCCAACGGCAAGCCGGGGGTGGTCGGCAAAAACTACTATGGCAACATCGACGTGGCCGAGGAGCTAACCGACGCGGCGGTGGACTTCATTGAGCAAAACAAGACAAATCCCTTCTTCCTGTACGTGGCCCACTGGGACGTGCACAGCCCACTTCGTGCACGCAAAGACGTGGTTGCGAAATACAAAAGGAAACTCGAGACCTTTGATGACGACGGCGAATGGGAATGGAACCCGACCTACGCGGCCATGATCGACGCGGTGGACACGTCCATCGCTCGCATCCGTGCAAAGCTAGACCTCAATCAAGCGAAGCTTGATTGATCATTGTTTTGAGAAACTCGAAACCCTCGGCGTTTTCCACGTGTATTGGAGGTAACAACAACTTCAACGCACCCGACAAACGGAGGGTTTCGAGTGAACGATAAACTACGAAAACGGCTCGCCAAACGCAAACGAAGACTTCGCCGAAGGATTTCAGTCGAACAGGGCAGGTGGCAGTCGCCCATGATCAAGCCCGGCACTACCAAACTGGAATTGGCCGAAAGGCAGCAAGCCGTTTCCTGTGGCGGGATCGCCATGATCATGCAAATGCTCAAGACAATCGATTTGCGCCGATCGCTCAACGAATCTGCCAAGGTGTTCAAGCTTCATATGCCCTACGACGAAGCCGATCACATCCTCAACATTGCGCTCAACACACTTGCTGGCGGAACCTGCTTGGATCAGATCGAGCAGCGCCGAAACGACGAAGCCTATCTCGACGCGGTGGGCGCGCAGCGAATTCCCGATCCCACGACCGCCGGAGATTTTTGTAGACGCTTTAGCAACCAGCAATGTCGCGAAGCGGGCTTTCGCAAGATTGTTCTTCGTGGCGACACGGACTTCTCCTCCACGGAGCATCTGGACCGGTGGGACCGCGAGGGCGTGAAGTTCGTCCTGGGCTATGATGCGAACAAAAAAGGGTCCATCCGGCTTTATCGTGGGTAAAGCCGGAGACGGGGGATTTTTTTAGGCATGGCAGTGGAAAACAGTAGATCAGCGAATCCGGCGCCAGTACCCGAATTTGCATTCCCTAGTCGACCTTACGGGACCTATGTCACACTGGCCGCTGAAGGTCTGGGCCATCGGGATTGTGGCACCGCAAGACACTATCGGGCTGACCGATGGGACTCCGACGCGACGTAGAACAACTCGCGAATGAGTGACGTTGGACAAACGAATGGCACGTAGTTTTATATAAGGCCTTTCACGATATCGAGTTTGGCTTCGGACCTTGGCTTCATCAGTAGGTCGTACGGCATTCGCCTCCGCTTCTTCTTCTGCGGCTCGATGCGATCGGGTCGATTCGCGACTCGGTGGCCAGCAATGGCGGAGAGCAAATCCTCGCTCAGAGCCTTACGTTGATGACGGTTTTTGCCCGCGTACGCGATCAGTGCTTGGAACATCTCCAGCGTTTGCATCGCACCCTCGAAACCGATTGAACGCGGGTGCAGATCATGCCGCTCAGCTGCCTGTGCCATGACGGTTCGAACGAGGTTGTAGTCCAGCAGATGTGTCCAAACTTCTTTTCGTACAAGCTCGGGAGTCTTGCAGCGAAGCACATCCATCTGCATCGTTGTCTTGATCGACCGGAAATCAAGTTCTTGGTTCCATCGAGCTCGATAGAGTCCGGCAACGTCGTCTTTGGAGTACTCTGCGGGATCAAGTAGCGTTGTGACTAAAACAATCATCTGGCTTCGAAAGCCTGCTCGCTCCAGTTGAAAACGAATCTCCCGAACGGTCAAGAACCTCGGCATGGCCAATTGGGCAGCACGCCCGACATCACGGATGTGCTTCTTGAGCCATTTCACAAGATGGTCATCTGGCCCGAGACGCTTTCCCTTTCGAACATCAGCTTTGCGCAAGGCCTTGTTGAGTCGGGTCACGACTCGAATGACGGGCTCACGAAGCTCGTAGAGGTTGCGCCAGTTGCACATCAAGCTATCGGCAAGGAGAACATCACCTTTCTGAATCTGGCCCCACAGTCTCCTGAGCAAGCTGACTTCTCCAGTTCCTTTCCCGTGTAGGAGCTCAGGGACATATCGAGAATGGCTCCGCTGGAAGGCGACGCTAGAACCCCGATTCGTGCGAAGGGGAATCCTGCACCCGGTTTCGACTTCCACGTCTGCGGATACTCCGCTTGGTTGGCCTCCGTGTCCGGCATTGAGATGGAGGAACCATCGAACATCAAGACACGGTGCCCTTTCCATCGCCAACTCTCTTTCACCTTCGATTCGACTGTTCGCCTAACAAGCTGAGTTACCGTCGCAAAGAACTTCTCTGGGAGCCGCTTGCTTGCCTGACAGTACGCACCGGTGTGCGGAGAACAAGCGGCTTCACCACTTGCAAGCCGATAGGCAACGAAACGCGCGACCGCGGATCGGCATGAATGACCAGCGCTGAGAACC
The DNA here is from genome assembly GCA_039189905.1 of Planctomycetota bacterium. GTDB lineage: Bacteria > Planctomycetota > Planctomycetia > Pirellulales > Pirellulaceae > Rhodopirellula. Next base: position 4,247 of record JBCCYK010000217.1, on the reverse strand, counting down.
TGTCCCAAGAAGATCCACAGAGTTACCAACGGCGTATAAATGCGTTCGTTCCACGCACAGTCGATCGTGTCGAGCGCTTGCTCAACTGTTTCGCGAGAAAGGACGTCAGCGAACGCGTGCTCGCCACCCTGCAGGAACTGCTACTTGAGAAAATCGAACTGACGTCGAAACAAAGCCTCGTTACAATACCGCATTCCTGGGCCTCCTTGCCGTTGATGAATCTTCGCAAGCGAGGCCCTTCCTGTATATGTCATTCCGTGACAGCCACTTAGGAAAAACTACGTGCCATTCGTTGGACAAACCGATCACTTGAAGCTTTCCTGTTTCGACGCAGCGGCGAGGGCGACCTCAGCGGAAGCGGGATCAGATCGACAATCCGGTGGCCGGGTGCCGTTCGAGCTTGCCGCCCTTGCATCACCAGGGTGTGCTATCGGTGGTGAAACAAGGCCGAGCATGGGTCAACGCAGTCGTTGGACCCACCATTCACAGGATGAATTGCGTCGGTGTCAGGAAAGAGGACGTTGGATTCGGTAAGCCGCGAGAGTGCTGAGATGGCGGAAAACGCGATTTCGAAATTCGATTCTGTTGACTTGCAACTCGGTGTGCGAAACTCAATGAAAAAGCCGCCGACCAGGCTTGGTCAGCGGCTTGTCTCATCAGAAAATGGAGGCGGGGGGAATTGAACCCCCGTCCCGCGATGCATCCACGATGCCGTCTACGTGTGTAGTCAAACGTTTGTGCTTCCCGAAGAAGCCGTTCGCGTTCCAGGTCGCTGCTTGACGGGCTACCGGGTCAGCTAGCTCGAATCAAATTTAATGCATCGCGTCTCGAACTTGACGATGCACGATCCGGAAGTGTGACGGACGTTCGCGAAACTCCGGCGATCTCACGAGGTCCGGGCTACCTGTTCTTAGGCTGCCAATGCAAGATTTTCATCTGCAATTAAAAGTTGTGATCAGCTTTTTACGTGGCCAACTGATCAACCACGACACGCAAGCACACGCTTCTTGTCATCCGGTCGAATCCAAATCGCCCCCTTGAGTGAAAAACTCAAACGTCAAAACGGCAGTGCGGCACCACCGCAGATCGATAGTGTAACAGACAGCAACCCACGTGCCAGGTTCAGCCACCCAGCAGCATATCGGTGATGCTAGCAAGATCCATGGCTTGCGCCTCACGCACAACCAAGCGATCGCCGGGGCGCAAGGAGTAGTCGGATTCCGGTCGAACCACGCCGTCGTTGCTGATGATGACACTCATTCGAACACCATCGAAGCTGTGGTCGGCGGGACGAAAAAGCGCGGCTTCGAGCCTGCGAAACTTGTCCATCACGCCCGACTGCTTCAACAGTGTGCTGACATACACATTGCGTCTCGCGCCCGATGCATCAGCGCTGGGCAGAGGAAGGACGCGGACAGGGTCGCGATCACCGACCACCTGGAGGACAACGGCGTCTTGCTCTTTGGCTTGCTTGACCTTGTGGTAAACGTCTTCCGTCATCGAAGCCGACGCGAGTTGGACGCCACCACCTACCGGCTGATAGCGTTTTGAATCATCGGTTCGCGATTGGTTTGGAAACGGAGCCAATCCCGTCAACAGGCTGCTCGACAGGGTCGGCACTTTCATCGTGCTGCAACCGGCTGCGGAACAAAGCAATAAGGCAAAGCAGCCAAAGACGCTCGCGCATGGCCCGCTCGTGGCAGGATAAGCGAAAGAGGTGCGGTCCGAGTTTATGCGTGACATCGGAAGTTTGATTTACGGAGGGGGGAGGAGGACGCGGAAGGGAGCGACCACTGGAAAGGCATGCCGCGTTGACCGTCTGGGGAAGATGATCGGCCTGACCAGACGGAATTCTTGATGAAATTCCGAATTTTCCTCGAGCGAGCCGGATCGATCTATCCACGAAGGCCCGCCGGGAGGTATGGCTGCCAACACTCCAGCGTCCGCCCTTTTCGCAAGGAGCCTTTTCTGATGATGAATTCGTTGAAACGTTTCTGGGGGCATTCGGCAAAAGCGCCCACCCTTTTGACCGCACCCGAGGTCGATCCCGTGATCCATGACCCAGCCAGGCCAAGTGACACCCCGCGAGTGCTGACGGCGCGCGTTCGTGTCCGGCAACAACAAGACGCTCGATCGTCCGCGGCAACGGACAATAAGCGTAGCGGAGCATGCCGTACCGATGCAAAACGCACGCTCGGTCCGGTCATGTCCCATCGCGAGCGCCTGCTCTCCATGCGGATCGAACACCTCAGGCTGGTGACCCACAAACGGCAAGTTTGGCTGGCCTCCGCCGGGTTCATCACCGCGGGCGACTTGGCCACCTGTCGTTTGGAGCACTTGGCGAAACAGCATGGCTGGAAGCGACGCACGCGTGCTCGCGTACGTCGTTTGCAACGTGCCATCCGCATGGCTGCGTCCATCGACGGCATGATGCCACGAGACGCCATGCTGCTAATTGCGATCCATCGTCGTGACGTGCAAGCCTTGGCCTGCGAAACCGCAGCAGGCCTGCGTCGTGATCTTGAACGATTCGCACTGAGCAGTCGGGGAGAACGCTTTTTGGGGACCCGCCACCTCCCCAGCCTCCGACGACTCAAAGAGTGGATTCGGATCTCGGAATCGATTGTCGCTCGTCGGTTGCACGGGAATGTCGTCCCGCCGCCTGTGGCTCGTGCCGCCTGAACGAAATTGCGAAACGCGATGCCGGCCACCGCTTCAAGCACGACACCGATCGGAGTAACGAGCCCGCGAGAACACGCGGGGCAATCCAAACCCGGGCTCGTTGCGCTCCGCGGCTGGGCCGCGGTGGCGGTCGTCCTGCTACACGCGTCCGTGCCCTACGCGAACCCCGCAATGCCTGGCTTGGCTTGGCCAGTCCGTGACATCGCAACCGACCCGGGCTGGACGACGTCTCTTGTGACTCATGGGATGTGGGCCATCGAAGTGTTCATCATGCCGGTCTTCCTGGTGTTGGCTGGCTTCCTGGCCCATCAATCCTTCGCGCAGCGCGATGCGTCTTCCGTGGTACGCTCCCGACTGTGGCGTTTGGGACTCCCATTTGTTCTTGGAATGCTCCTCGTTGGACCTGCGGACCTCTACACCTGGCTCTTGGGGTGGGCCGTCGAGGAGAGGATCCCACTCATCAAAATGCGAAGCCTCAAGTTTGAGGCGGGCGTCGATGATGGCCTTTGGGGAACCAGTCATCTTTGGTTTCTGATGTACCTGGCAAGCTACTTCGCCGTGATCGGCGCCCTGGGACATCGCGCCCGGAATCAGATTGGAAAGATCTCAAAACAACATCCCTGTTGGTGCGGATCGGGACTCTTCCTTGCAGCCTGTTTCATACTGACACTTGCACCGGAGGTTGTTTGGGGATTCCAGCACTCCTTCTTGCCCATCCCTTCCAAATGGGCTTACTCCGGTGCGTTCTTTCTGGCGGGCCTCTTACTGGGACAGCACGATCGTACGTTGGACCATATGGAGAGGCTTGGGCCTCGGACCTTGTCAGTTGGTTTGGTGTGCCTGGCCGCAGCCACCGCCCTGGGAATGTGGTGCGTGGCACAACCGCATGACGCCACCTTCGCGCGAATCACGCTCGGATGCCTGACTCCACTAGCGGCAAGCACCGTGACACTGGGTCTGCTCGGGACCGCTCAGCGGCTTGTGACGCAACCTGATCGCGTGACGAGCCACCTGGCGGCAGCATCACTTTGGATCTATGTGCTACACCATCCGATCATTGGCTTGAGTCACATCACGTGGAAAGTGACGGGCTTCACCACGAATCCACTTTGGAAGGTCATGGCATCAACGGTGATTGGGGTGCTCTGGGCGTGCGCATGCCGCTCCCTGATTCGAACTTGCTATGAACGCCAGCGAGCAAGGTCAGTCGAGCAGGAACCCCAGGTGCTTGCGTTTGAATCCGGCTCAAACAGCGAGAAAAGGCAGTCCGCTCGACGCGCCGCCTAGTGCTCCGTCCACATTTAGTTTTAGGGTAGCGAAACTCGCGAAGGGCGTGTCGATTTAATCACAATCACAACCCGAAGCATGAGCGAGGACACCTTGAAACCGGATCGATGTTGAACCAGGCCTCGCTAACGCTTCGGGTTATGAATAAATCGACAAGCCCCCAAGAGTTTGGTCCATCCGGCATTGTCGTGGGTCGCTTGGCTGATGGATTTTCGGAGGAGCGCGGTAGGGACGGCCGTCGCCGGCCGCCCCCCGCACAGATCCGTACTCGAGCGTTT
>JBCCYK010000216.1:0-11467 GCA_039189905.1 Planctomycetota bacterium | reverse complement strand
TGGCACGTAAGCTCGCCCTGGCTTCCGAACGCACTCCCGTGGTCAAGGAGACCCCCAAGAGTGTGATCCTGCTTTGGTTGGAGGGGGGACCGAGCCAACTTGAGACCTTTGACCCGCACCCTGGCAGCAAGATCGGTGGAGACACTCAAGCGATCGCAACGACCATTCCCGGCACCGATGTGGCCGCCAACCTACCGAGAACGGCAGAACAATTGCATCGTGCCACGCTGATTCGCAGCGTGGTCGGAAAGGAAGGTGATCACGCCCGCGCTGTCTACACGATCAAAGCGGGGTATCGCCCGGATCCCACCCTTGTGCATCCCTCCATTGGCAGCATTCTTTGCCAGGCGGACGATCGCGGTGCCGACATCCCCCGGCACGTCTCGATCCTGCCGGGCAACAGTCCAGCCCGAGGAGGCTATCTAGGGGCGAAGTACGATGCTTTTAAGACAGGGGATCCGGTCCGTCCGGTCCCGGATGTCATCGCCAAGGTGAGCGACGACCGTTTCACAAGACGTTTGGCGGATCTGCGTCAGATTGTGGAGCCGGAGTTTGCTCGCGGACGCCTTGCCGAGATTGATAGGCAACGGACGTTGCATCAAACGAGCACGTCGGCTGCTGAAGTCATGATGTCCAGCGAGCAACTGTCGGCCTTCGACGTGTCGGCGGAACCCAAAGCCGTGCGAGAAGCATTTGGCGACTCCGCATTTGGTCGGGGTGTTCTGGCGGCGTCGCGTTTGATCGAAGTGGGCGTCCGTTGTGTCGAGGTGACGCTCGGTGGGTGGGACTCGCACGTGAACAATGCCGGCCTGCAAGCCTCAGCCTGCGAGAAGTTGGATCCGGCAATAGCAGCGTTGCTTGAGCGTCTGGATGAGCGTGATCAACTGGATTCAACGTTGGTGGTGGTTGCCGGTGAGTTCGGTCGCACACCCCAGATCAACGCGGCTCTGGGACGCGATCATTGGGTGCACGGATTCAGCGTCTTGATGGCTGGTTGTGGGATACGGCGCGGCCATGTGCACGGAGCCACGTCCAGCGAGGAACCGGGAGAGAAGCCTGAGGAAGCAGTGGTGCAGCCTGTCACGATCGGAGATCTACACGCAACGATTCTTGAGCGATTGGGGGTTGATCCCGCGCAGGAAATCGAAACACCGATCTCCCGACCCTTGGCGCGTAGCGAGGGGAAAGTGATCACATCGCTCCTGGACGTTTGAAGTACAGGTCGTGCTTCACATGGATTGCTCAAGTGTTTGGAACCTACATTCTTCGCGTTCGGACGCTTCTCGAGGCACCTTTTTAACGGACGTCATCATGGCAACGTTATCATGGACGCCGCACCTTGGCACGCGAGCGGGCACGCGTGATAATGCGGCCCCGGAGGATGGGTGGCCGAGTGGTCGAAGGCACCAGTCTTGAAAACTGGCGTAGGGGTGACTCTACCGTGGGTTCGAATCCCACCCCATCCGCTCGTAAGGATGGCGTTGGCACGCAAGGCGGAGAGCGAGTGACAGCTGGCTCGGGCATCGCCTGGTGAATGCCCTTGATTAGTCGTCGTGATGTCGCACGCACGAATGGATACAAAACCAGCCCAGCGTGTTCGCCGGGCTCTGCGTCATTGACTTTGCCCTGGTTGAGTGTCCCGACGTCGCGGTGGCGTTCGGGAAGACAACTCAGCCGGCTTTTCGAGCCTCGTCTGAAGAACTGGCTGCGCTCGTCGAATCGCGTAGCAACTTGGTGTATTCCTCAACCCCTTCTTGCTCGTCGACCAAGATGTCCTCGAGGAAAACCGTCAAAGGGCGGTCGTCTTCGGCCAATTCGATCGCTTTGCTGTACATCTCGACGGCCTTCGCTTCGAACTCCAGGCTGAACTGGAGGACCTCGCCAATGTCCCGGCTCTGCTTGATCTCGTTTCGCGTGGCGGCGGGGACGCCACCGAGCGAAGCGATCTTGTCGCCAATCAATTTGGCATGGCCAAAGGACTCTTTGGCATCGTCCTCAAATTTCGATGCATACACTTCACGCCAAATTCCCTCGACGATGAACGAAGCCTGTGAGTATTGAGCAACGCCAGTCCACTCATGCTTCAGGATTTCGTTCAGGACGCTCATCAGTTCTTCGTTTGCCATCAGATCTCTCCAGCGTTGATGATGAATGTGACTTCGAATGGACCCATCGGGCCGCTCGAACGTTCGTAGCTCTTTGGGTTTCCGATCTAGTAGATCGCTGATGGGATTCTTCGTTAATGGAAACCCCTCGTCACCCCCGGAAGATGCGAAAAGCGCCGATATTTTCAGAGTTTTTTGGTTGTTGCAAGTGACTCGCAATCCACGGCCTGTGCGCAGGTTTTCGTGCCATAAATCGCTTGCAATGCGCTCGAAAAACGAAGAAACCCCGTTGCTTTCGCCGATGCAGGTTTCGTATAGCCGACGCGATCCAGAGCTCTTGACATCCAATCCGACCCTGACATTTCACCTGGGAACCGATCCGACCATGGCGTCTCGCTTGTCCCCAATGAAAGAACGTCAAAATCCTGCCACGCGGATCGGTCGCCCCTGTGTTGATGTGTCCTTACGCCTGCGACGAATGTGTCTGTTTGGGCTCAGTCTGCTGGTGTGCGGATTGACCGTTCTGGAGGCACGAGCTCAGCAGCCCCGTCGACGGCCATCGCGGCCCCAGGCTCGACCCCAGCCATCGGGGCCAAGTCAAGCTGAGATCGCGGAAGCTCTGAAGAACCCGCTGCCGGAGGACCCCGCGCACGTGATGGCGGTCGTGGGCCAAAGCCCCATCTTGTTGGGAGAGATCACGCCCAAGATTGACGCACGCATTGAGCGAGTGATCGCACAGGCAGGTCAAAAGGTTCCCGAAGACCAAATTGAGTTTGCACGCATCAGCATGACACGCAGCCTGCTGCAACAAACCATTACCAATCGCATGATGCGAGAGTCGTTTCTCTTGGAGCAGGTAGGTACGGAGAACGCTGACAAACGGCAGGAGGCGAACAAGACGATGAATGCCAAAGCCCGACAGATGTTCTTTGAGACGGAAGTTCCGGAGTTGATGGAGAAGTTCAGTGCCACCACGCACGCCGAGCTCAACGACAAATTAATTGAGCAGGGTTCTTCCATGGCGCTGCGACAACAGGACTTCATTGACGCGATGCTTGGCCACCTATTCCTCCGAGGCAAAGTTGAAAAAGACCCGGCCGTGTCTCTCTCGGAGATCGTGGCGTACTACCAAGACAACCGATCGGAATATGAGAACCCGGCCCGTGCTCGCTGGGAACAGTTGACGGTTCGCGTCGCAAAGTTTTCGTCGAAACAGGCAGCGTACGACGAAATTTGGTCCATGGGCCGCGAGGCGTTCTTCGGTGGAAGCATGCAATCGGTTGCCCGAGCACGAAGTCAAGAGCCCTTTGCCGATCAAGGTGGCGTTCATGACTGGACGAGCCAAGGCTCCTTGGTCTCCCAGGTCCTGGACGATCGCATCTTCACGATTCCGATTGGCAAGATGAGTCGCATCCTCGAGGACGAGACATCGTTTCATATCATCAAGGTCCTGGAACGCACGCCTGCCGGGGTCACTCCTCTGGCAGAGGTCCAGGAAGCCATCGAAGACCGATTGCGAAAGCAAAAGGTAGACGAATCTCAGGAGAAAGCATTGGCAGAGATTCGATCAAAGATCCCGGTTTGGACGATGTTCCCAGAGGATGTGCCGGGATCAAAGCCTTTGCTTCAGCTGGCAACAGGCGAGCCCACGAGTTCAGTCCGGTGAACGTGCGGAGCGGTCGTGCCATTGCTTGGGCGCCCAGAACAAAAACCGGATCGACGACACCACATTGGGTGTCAAGGACGGTATGGATTGCGGTTTCGGTTGCAATGCTGTCCGGGTGTGGGCAACTGGCCCATCGTTTCATCACGATATCGCCCGACAACTATGTGCCGAACCCGCTCGATTTGCCTGCTCGTTCCGATCAGTTTGTTTGGCAACAGGTGATCGATACCGTGGACGACTACTTTCAGATTTCACGCGAGCAACCGGTTGTCAATCGACAGGGAATGGCGTTGGAGGGTCGCCTGGAAACGGCCTACCGGATCGGCGGATCGATTTTGGAACCCTGGCGAAAGGACAGTACGGCCGGTTTCGAACGTCTGCAGAGCACGCTCCAAACCATTCGACGCCGCGCAATCGTGACGGTACGCCCAACGGGCACGGGGTATGCGGTTGAGATGGTCGTCCAAAAGGAACTGGAGGACACCGATCGCACGCAGTATGCGACGGAAACAACGGCGGGCGTGCGTCATGACGGGTCGCGAGTCAGTCGGCAAGACAGTTTTGATGACAGTCCTCAAACGTTGGGCTGGATCCCGATGGGAAGGGACACGTCACTCGAACAAACGATCCTGGCCGACCTCTTCGGTCGTGTCACCCAGCCATGAATCACTCGCGGACGCGCTTTGAAGTAACGCCGGATTCGCAACCCGACGCGTGAGCGAGGAACAACGGATCTCGCTTCCGTCCTCGCTGACGCGTCGGGTTAGGAAACGGCACCACAAGGAACGAAAACGCAGACTCAATACCAACGCAGCCGACTGCCAACGAGATGAAATCGAAACGCCGTAGGAGAGCTTCTTAAGTCAACCCCAAGCGGTGCCAAAACCCTACGACGCTGGCACGTGGCCCGGCACGATGAGGACAGGATGCGGACTGCGGCGAAGGCGATCGCTGACAAAGCCTTGACCGAAGCGGTCGTCGACTTCCAGCGGAAGTACCAACATCTGTTGTTGAGGGTCGGAAAGCGGGTTGGGCGGTGCGACTTCACCCGCCTGGGGCATCAGATGATATCGACATCCTTGTGCCGTCGCCGTCTTGGTCATCGCCGCGTGAAGCGACTGGTGTGTCTTTGCCAGAGCATTGCTGAGCGTCTGCGTGTCAAAGGTCTCTTCAGGCCGCAATGATTCCAAGATGCTTCGCACGTTTTCAAAGTGTTCTCTTTCGACGACCAGGTTGAGTGAGATCTCGGCAGCATCGGCTGCCAGTCCGAAAGTCCAGGCTGCTGCGCGGGCTTCCACATCACATTCTCCACCGACTAACAGACTGATCCGTTGGCAACACACGGCAAGCGTCTGGTCTGATCGTCGCGTCACCAAAATGGGAACAGGGCAGCGGGCCAGCAGAACATCCATGACGGTGCCAACACTGTCCGTACCGACCTTCTCAAACGAACGACCGAACGGCGATGGCACCACCAGCAAATCGATTTGGTGATCATGGATGGTGTCCAAGATCACATCGAAGGAATCACCGGAACGCCTCGCCAAAGGCCGTGCCCCGTTGACACGTTTGGCTTGCTCTACGGCCAGATCGCCTTGCGCGTCTTGTCGAGCATCGATCACCAGGGTCTCCGTGTCGAACCTCTCACGCAAAACCTCTGCGGAACGAGTTGAGGTTTCGTCTTGGTCGGAACCATCCAGCACCAACAACACACGTGAAGGACGAATGGGAGTCAGGGCCTCCGTGTTGCCGACACGCGACCGTTCGAACAGACGCATGGCATCATCAACATCGCGATCCAATTCCGATGAGTTGGACATGATACGTGACCGGGGGAGAGCAGAAGAAGGGAGGCGGGAACCGACGAGGACAAGGCCGCGTGCCAGCGATCAGGACAGCGCCGGAAGCCACGACTGACCGTACATCAATAGAACATAGGCGATCGCGCCGGCGACTTGAAATAACATGATCGTGCCCCCCAATTTTAGGAAGGTTCCCCAGCCGACGTGGATACCACACTCTTTCTTGAGTGCGTAGATGGCGATGACGCAAGAAATGGAACCAATGGGCGTCCCGTTGCCGCCCAAATTGCAGCAGATGATCAGCGTCCACCAAAGCGGCTCGGCAGGCACGCCCGATTCCCCGCCCGAAATATCCTGCACGATCGGGATCAAGGTCGCGGCGACTGGGATGTTGTCAACAATGGAGCTGGCGATCGCCGAGAATCCGCCCATCAAGGGTACCAGCAAGCCGATCTGATTGTCTGACAAGGCAACCACGGCACTGGCAACCACCTTCAAAGCACCTGTTTGCTTCACGCAGCCGATAATCACGAACAGGCCCATGAAGAACAGGATCACCGTCCAATTCACTTTGCCGATCGCATCTTCGACGCCCTTCCCCGCGAATAGAAGGGCAGCGGTGGCTCCCAGCAAGGCAATGAAATCCATCCCGACGCCCATCGGTTGGGCAGCGGCAAAACCACAGACGGTCCCCAGCAGGATGATCGCGCTGCGAAGCAACACCTTGCGGTCTTCCACCATGGCCCAAGGATCAAAGCCCTCAATCTGCGTTTTCAAAGCGGTGCGATCGGCTTCACTTTGAACCCAGGGAAGATCGTTGCGAAAGAACCAGCGCAACCCGATGATCGCGATGACCAGGCTTACAAACGCATAGGGCAAAGAGACTTTCAGAAAGTGGGCATAGGGAATCGACGCGGCAGTCCCGATCATGATGTTGGGCAAACCACTGGCAAACGTCGCGATCGCGCCGCTGTTCGCACAGACCGCCACCGACAGCAGCAGAGGCATCGGCTTGTACCCGAGCGAACGACAGATCACCAACACCAAGGATGTCAGGATCAACATCGCGGGCACGATGGTGAGCACACTGACAAAGACAAACGTGACCACACAAAGCGTCAGGAACAAGCGATTGGCTTGGCCGCCCGTCAGGCGGACGATCCACATGCTAACAAAGTGGAATAAGCCACTGCGGCTGACCACGTCCACCAGGATCCCTGTGCCGATGATGACCCCAAAGATGTTCAGGTCTTCCTTCAGAAAGTCATAGATCTTGGGATATTCAAACAGTCCCATCGCGACACTCAGCGTCACGAGCACGCCCGCCCCGCAGAGGGCGGCAACCGTTTTGTGAAAGCGTTCCACAGCGACGCCGACGTACGTCGCCATCATCACCAACGCAAACAAAATCATGATCCAGGGCGACGCGGACGTCACCGGCATTTCGGTCAGCGAAGCGGCTAGCATCATGTTGTTGGTCCCTCTTCCCTGTCGCCCATCAGACGGTTGGCAGGCCGAAACTCTTGGCGAGTTCCGCTACCCGAAAACCAAGCCGCGGCAGAAGACTACTGTGTCGAACGGATCGCTTCTTCAAACGTCAGCTCCAGTTGCGTGTCTCGGTCATCAAAGCCCAGTTCACGATGCAGCAAACTTGGTTGAATGTCGCAGCTGTTTTGGTATTTGTCGCGGCTACAGTACGCGTCGTGGGCCCCTGTGAGTTGCAGGTAAAAGATCTGGCAGACCTCGATTGCCGGGTAGATTCTCACTGGCTGCACGCAGTGCATTTCCAAGGTCCACGTCCCGCAATAACCCGCGTGGCCCAGAGAGCCACCGGGGTTCAAGAATAGTCCCAGTCTTCCGAGCGATGAGCGTCCCTGGATCATCGGGACCAGGGTTGTCGTTTCGGTGGTCTCAACGGTGCGGCCCAGGTACAGCTGACCGGGTTGCAAGGTGATTCCTTCCTGCGGGATGGGGATTCGGCGGTACCGATTTGGCGTCGCCGAATCCAACACCACTTCCTCGTACACCAGTAACTCGTTGTGCAGTGCCAGGTTATAACTGTTCGGATTGAGTCGATCGGGTGAAAACGGATCGATCCGAATCTCGTTGCCCATTCGCTGCAAGATTTCTTGACCGCTGAGAATCATGCTGGCATATGCCCAATGAAACAGAGTGGCACTGAGGGGGTGAGCACAAACCTGCTCGTCCGTCCCGGTAGCGAGAGCTTACCAAGTTCGAATCGGACCGGCCAACCACGGGCATGTTCGATATAATCGCGGTGCGGGTGAGGGGGGACTGCACGAGAGATTCGCGGACCGAATCGCTGGGTTCGAAATTGCTCCCCAAGATCATTTTCACGAGCCTTTTTGATGGACAATCTATCTGACGTCACACGCCTTCCCGATGGTTTCGATGGGCGCGTGCGTTTGTTCCCACTCCCGGGACTCGTCATGTTCCCGCATGCGATGCAGCCGCTGCATCTCTTTGAACCGCGGTACGTGGAGATGCTGCGTGAGGCCATGTCGACCGACCAACTCATCGCCATGGCGACGGTTCTGGAAAATGCACCACCGTTGATCAAAACGCCGGAAATTTCGCCGATTGTTTGCATCGGTCGGATCGTCACGCATGCGGAACTGGACGACGATCGCCACAACATCCTGCTGGTGGGAACCCGCCGGGCGCGTGTTCGTCGAGAAATCGATGCGGGCCGCTCGTTTCGTATCGCCGACGTTGACGTGATCGATGACTACTACGAACCGGGCGAGAGTGAACGGCGCACCAAGTTGAAACTGCGTCTCCTCACCGCGTTTGGCAAGATCATCCCGAGCAGCAGCGGCGCCCAGAAAAACTTGCATGACTTGATGGCGGGGCAAATGGGGGTTGGACCGATCACGGATATCATCGCGTACACGCTGCCATTCGATTCCAAGGAGAAGTTGCGTCTGCTCGGCATGCCAAACGTGGATGAGCGCGCGGAGGCCCTGATTGATTTGATGGAATCAGGCGAAGTCCAGTTGGAGTCCGTCAGTGTGTCCGAACAACAGATCGATCTTTCGGACCAGAAGCCGCAGGACGAACCGCCTAGCTTCCCGCCTCCCTTTAGCTTGAATTAGTATTCCGCCGCAGCTTCAAGTTGTGTGCTGGAAAGCCACCTCTTCGTACGGTTGCACGACGACGAATCCGTGCCCCCGAAACAGGTACTGGATCGATTCACCCGACCCACGTCCGAGGAAGGTTTTTAACTGCAAGTCGGTTTTGATCTCCGGTTCCAAGTTTCCCGACCAAAGCACCGTCGCGTTTGGATCGGTCACAACGGGTTCATGAGGTGTGACCGGCAGCGTCACGGGGTCGTAGTGACTGGTCACCGCAATCATCCCGTTGCCATCCAACTGCACGTTGAACAGTCCACCCGCAAGCATGGACGACATCCGTTTCATCATTCGGATGTTGTAGTTCAACGACATCTCAAAGGCCAGCAAATCGTTCCCATTGACGCAGACGGCGTCGTTCGCTAACTGCAGGATCGTGATCTTCTTACCGCTATCAGCGCAGAAGACCGATCCATTGCCACTGACCTTGGTCAAGGCCGTTCCCTCACCCGACACGGTCTTCTTGAGCAAGTTCGCGATGCCCCTTGAGAACACGCCCTCTCTTTCGAAACGAACGTCGCCCGTGTAAGCCACCATCGACCCCATCTTGATCCAGACATCGCCATTTAAGTTGATGTCCAGCATGCGATCCGATTCCAGTTCAAACAGTCCCTGATTGAGGTCGCGGTCACGTGTGGACTCGACAAAGGTCTCGAGAGAAAAACGGCGGTCACTCATGGTCGCTTCTTTTGGTTTGGGGGGCCAAACAGGAGGAGAGAATGTTGGGACAAGAGGCAACGGAGAGCAAAGGGGGGGACTAAGTTGACGAACTCAGCAGAGCTCTGAGGGTTGGATCTCAATCGTCCGTACGCCACGTCCAATCGTCGTCATTGATGGATACGAGATCGAGCGTGTTGGCAAGGCGAAAGTCAGTTCCGTAGCCAAGTGCTTCGATTGCGGCGGTCAACTTCGATAGCATTGTCCAATCCACGTTCCAAGACGGGCTGGTTGTCAGGCCATTCTGGGACAGGCGAAAAAGAACCCAGCGGCTGCATATCGGACGCTCGAATGTTTTTCCAGGCGTGATAAGAAGCGTCACCTGATCCGACTCCTCATCTCTGATCGCCTCTGACATGGACTCCACCACCTTCCAGGGTGTCCCTGACGGACACGAGATGATCCAGGATTCCTTGGTTTCAAAAATGACGAGCTCGCAAGGAGGAACGGTCGACGGAGCGGATGCATTCGCAGGGCAGATTCCTGGAAGAAGTAGCAAGCTCGTGTAGAGAAGAGACCGCATGGTATTCATCCTTGATGCATAAGCCTTGAAGCACGGAAGACGCGAGAGAAATCACGCGGATATGGTACCGCAGTGGCACCGACGGCGCACAAAAAACCCGCTCGCTTGGACCAAGGTAACCATCCAAGCGAACGGGAATGTCTCGCAGATCAAATCGGAAAGTGATTGCGAGTGGGGTGGCTGACCCAGAGCGTCAGCCCGCCGACTGTCGTTACGGGTTACCACCCCGTTGGCAAGTACAGCAATAATCCACTTGATCACCTCCTTTCAAAATCAGATTCGACGCGTTTGCTCCCAGGTGCCAACCAGAGCGGGAACAACGGCGTACGGAAAAGAGAATGTCGCGACGCGTAATCGCGACCCGATGACGACATTATCGTCACTGGACAAGACGAACGCAAGCGCGATCAGGTTCGCGCGAAATCGAATTCCAAGGTCGCGTCACGTGCCGTTGAACAACCATCAGAGGCGTTTCGATAGGTTTAATTCGGATACTTGCGCGTTTGCGAGCAGCTCCAAGAGGCTATGGTCCAGGTCAGGCCGAATACCCGGCGCAAGGGTTTCATGCATGAAGTGGTCTTCGTCGTCCGTATGGCCATGACCCAGGACATGCCCCATTTCGTGCAGCACCGTCGTCAGAAGATCGACTCCCTTGGGACGATCGTCTCCCGTAAACTCCCCATCGTCGCCTGGCGTTGGGTCGACATACCAGCCATTTCCGGCGCCATCCACATCGATGGCGATGTGATCACGTCCGGCCGCACCAAGCTGCGTCCCCGGTAGGTCGGAGGTCGTGATCTCCGTATTTCTCAACCGTGTTAGCTGCTCGTTCGAAGCGCCGGCCGCAGCGAGTCGGGCGATCGCTTCGTCGACGATCGACTCCAGGGATTCTTGTGAAAGAACGGGGTGGCAAACGTCAACCTGGCTGCCCGACGCTACCGCATGAAGCGGATCATTGGGGATGCCCAAGATGATCGGAGCGATCAAGTTCGTTTGGATGGTCATGGTGTTGCCAGACGTATCGTGACCGAGCAAGCTGGCTTGCGTCCAAGACCCCGTGGACGTGTCGTACTGGAACGGTCGCAAGTCGGCTTCGCTTGCCCAACCCGCGATGATGGACTCATCGTAATGAAGCGTGATGTCCAAACTCGTCGCAGTTACATCGAGACCACTCTCGTCCACCAAATTGATTCGCCATCCGTCTTGATAGTCGCCCGGCGGGTAAAACACATTGGTCGCATCCTGAACGGACTGGTTACTGCCGTAGACGATCGCCATCATCTCTTGATTGGGGCCGATGGGTTGATACTCGGCTCGGAAGAGTCCCGCGGCAGCGACACCTTGGATCGAGTAGTCGACGCCGCCAACCACCGTGCTGCCACCACCAAAGGTGCCCGTGACATCGCCCGCTGAGACGGGGTCTTGGGCGCGTTGGCGGCCAGCGATCCCGATCTCGCGCAGCAGAAGGCGAGGGCGGTGCCTGGCATCGGCGGAGAGATGCT
>JBCCYK010000215.1:0-11526 GCA_039189905.1 Planctomycetota bacterium | reverse complement strand
CACTCTCATTCGGAATTTCGTTCCTGGCAATCGTGTTGATACTCGTCGTTCAATACAACGGTTGGTCAAAGACGCTGGTGATTCTGACAACCCTTCCCTTGGCGGTCATTGGAGCCTGGTTTGGGCTCTGGCTTACCGACAACCCACTGGGCTTCATGCCGCAGCTCGGTCTGCTATCGCTCTTTGGCATTGTTCTCAACACGGGGATCATCTTCATCGAGTTCGCCGACATTCTCATTGAGCGGCAACGCGACGCGAACCATGAGCGCGATGAAGCGAAGGGTCCGATTGCCGGATTGACCAAGCAAGAATTTCGCAACTGCCTCGTTGCCGCTGGGAAGCAACGCATGCTGCCCATTTTCTTGACGACGGCAACGACCGTCGGGGGTCTGTTGCCACTTGCAACCGGCGGCGGCCCGCTCTGGGAAGGGATGGCCTGGCTGATGATCTATGGGTTGCTGGTTGCTACGCTCCTGACGCTCTACATCGTTCCGGCTCTGTATGCCATCGTCGTCGAAACCTTTCGTGTCCAACCGGTATCCGGACCGACATTCCACGATTGAAAACAGGTGCCGTGGATAAACTGACTTGCGGTGGATTCTCAGCTGCGGCGATGCGGACCTACTGCGTAGGTGGTGGTCGGCGGACGCCAAGCCAACCGGTCTTCAGACCCGCCATGGTGTAAACCATCTGCCTTCCGATGTAGGGCAGGTTTGGCATAAGCGGCAGAGCCAGATCGCGGCCGAACTGCAGCAACCGACTTGATGTCTGGAAAAACGGTGTCAATGTGCCGGTTAGCGTGGAATAGAAACGGTTGATAGGAGCCCGGTTTTGCTCGTAGGTTGGGAGCGAGACGCTTAGATCGGGGTGCGCTGCCAGTTGTTGCGCCAGGCAAAAGGCGTCTTCCAGTGCGAGGTTCAATCCCTGACCCAGGTGCGGGCTGGTTGCGTGCGCGGCGTCGCCAATGAACACGACACGTCCATCCCTCACGCGGCGCATGCTGGCGTTGCGGTAGGTCGCGTACGTGACTTCTTCCAGACTTTGGATGTGGGCAACGGGTTCTTCGGCGTCCGGATAGAAAGCCGCGACCTCGCGTTTCCAAGCCTCGACGCCCGCGGATCGCGTGCGTGGCTCGTCCGACTTCTTGAGCCCCCAAAAGAAGCTGCACTTTCCATCGCCTACGGGGAGCATGCCGATCAAGCGACCGTCACGTCCAACAATTTGTAACAAGCAGTCTTGCGGGCCTGAATAAGGGCCCACCGTCCACAGTGCGGCATCGGGGTACTCACGGACGCATCGGGTTAATCCCGAAGCGTGGCGCAACCGAGATCTCGATCCGTCCGCGGCCACCAGCAGTTCATAGTCCCCGACACATTCGTCGTCCGTGTTCCACACGCGGACCTGAGAATCGTCTTGCCTGTAATTCGCGATCGTATGGCCCTCGCGGACGTCAACGCCCTGACTCTGGCATTTGCCATACAGCAACGCGAAGATCTCACTTCGCAGCACACCCATGGCGTGGAGTTCTCCGGGAACGTTGTCATAACGCAGATGAATCAGCGTACCACCATGACGATGTTTGGCATGCAACGAACGGATTTGCGCTGACTTCTTGAGCAAAGGTGAAAGGATTCCAAGCTCCGCCAGCACGGCTTGACCACTTGGCTGTAACAGGATCCCCGCACCAACAGGACCGCACTGAGGTGCTTGCTCAAAGAGGGTGACTTGA
Source organism: Planctomycetota bacterium (assembly GCA_039189905.1). GTDB lineage: Bacteria > Planctomycetota > Planctomycetia > Pirellulales > Pirellulaceae > Rhodopirellula. Next base: position 9,797 of record JBCCYK010000215.1, on the reverse strand, counting down.
TGACCTTGTGCGGCCAATTGCCAAGCGGCACTCGACCCTGCGATGCCTGCTCCGGCCACTGCGATCTTCATTCTGTACGCCTTCGGCTCCGCGGAACCCCTTCCTTCATGCAAACGTTGCAAAGTGAGAGTTCTGGTGTGCGGTGACTTCGATCAACTTCCCGCGGCTTTGCCTTGGAAGGGCTGGCCCGTGATAGCGTGACCGGAAAGGGGCACATCGCACAACGGCAAAGACTCTCGAGGAGTTGTACCGACGCCCTCCCCGAATTCTCGCTTAAGGCTCGAACTCGACCCTCCCATCGCTCCGCGTGGGAGGGTGAAGATGGTTGGCGATCGTCGGGACTTGGCATGAAATCGGGCATGGGTCCTCAAGACTTCCGATGGGAATGTCCGGTTTCTTGGGATCACGTCCATGAGTAGGGCATCAGACACTGAGACGGCGGGCGGCCGTCAAACAAACGAACCCTCGATCAGCAACAGGACCTTCTCGATGAAAAACGTTTCACTCCTCACATTGGTAGCACTGGGACTTTCCTTCCTGGCTGGCAGCGTTTCAGCAGCGGACCTTCAACTCAAGAAATATGTCAATGAGTCGGCTCGGTTTGAGGCCTTGATGCCCGACGGCGTTAGCGAGCGTTGGATCGAGGCTGAGAACTTGCTTGAAAGTGAATATCGAAGCGAAGTGGAGGTTTCCGGCGGAAAAATGGAAGTTCGCGTCCGAGTCTTGATCCCGATCAAGATGGATGACCAAGACCTGCTCGATCAGTACGGTGCCAGCATGGTGGCTCAAGCCGAGGAGCAGTTCCAATCTCTCTGGGGAACCCCGAGCCGTATTGAGACGGTGACGCAGTTCGGTGCCAAGGGCAAGCACTTCGAATTCCAGTTGCGGACACGCGATGGACGCCCGGTCGTCGTCCGTCGGCGTGTGATGTTCGACGGCATGCGTTTGTATCAGGTGATCGTGCAAGGAACGCCCGCGATGGCTCAGTCGCAGGCTTCGGATCTGTTTCTGGATTCGGTCGGACCGATGGATTCCGACAGTGCGATCAAGACCGCACGCCGCTTTGCCAGCCACGTGCGTTGATCGCTGCACGATTCAGTCTCCTTGACCGTCACCGTCTGCATCGGTGACGCCTGACAGCGGATGCGAGATCACGGCCTGCCAAGCGATCTCACGGAACTTCTGATCAAGCTCCGGACTTGGAAATCCGTCTTGGCGATTTTGAATCAGCTCCGTCGGCAGGAGCTCGGGCGACTTGCGATAGAGGGTCGCGTAGAAGACGTAACCTTCGAGCCACTCGAATCCCGGGCCGAGGTGTCCGAGTTGATCTCGCCACAGTGAGCGTTCCTTCTTCCCAACAACGCGATGCAGGCCGTCAATTCCCGGCAAGTCATCTTTGAGGAAGGCTTTTGCTGCCAGCACCATCGCGTTGGAGGTTGGCATGACAAAGATCTTGTCGGGGTATTTTGCCAGCAAGACACTGACTTGCTTGGCATACTCTTCCCTTCGTTCGCGTCCCATCTTTTCAAACACGTCAGCCGTCATCTCGGACTCAGAGGCTGGCAATTGCTTCAATTGATACAGCTGCGGCCAAGCATCGGACAGAAAGAAACGCATGTCCGGGTGGTACTTCAAGCAAAAGTCGACCCAGCAAGAGTAATATTCGGGTTCATCATTGAAGTAGGGACCCCACATCATCGCGTCCCAGTCCGCGTTAGCGATGGACGCCAGAAGCTTGGGCGTGGGACGGCCGTCAAAACCGAAGATGCCGTTTTCTTGTTCCCACTTGTAGCGTGTGCTGCCGGTGATCCCGCCGCCGGTATGCGTGTAGAGCGGTTGGTCCATTCCGGCGGCTTTGCAGATGATCGGCATGGTCTTGTAACCCGGCGCCATGAAGCTGTGGCCGGTGCCAACGATTCGCAATGCTCCGTCCGTCGGCGGCTCATAAGACACGACGGACGGCTGCTTCTTGCCGAGTGTCTCTTGATAGATCGCCTTGATCTGAGCGGGCGATTGGTAGCACACCGCGTGGTCCGGGAACCGATCCGCTTTCCAACCCGGGTCGACGCGGAACTCACGTGGGGCGCCCGGGTTGTCGCCGCCTCGCATCTGACTGCGAAAGCGGAGGGCTTCATCCAGCGAGAGTTTGCCATCTTGATTGGTGTCCGCATCCGGGAAGCGTTTCAACCATCCCTGAAGCTGCTTGGCGGATGGAACGCGTTGTGCCTGCGTGTTCTGTGCGACTGCCGTCCAAAGGACGGGGCCCATCAGAATCAGACACCAGCGGCTTGGGGCGTTTTGTGACATGCGTGCAAGTGCTTTGCTTGAGTGCTGTAAGCCATGAACTTGATTGTAGATGGCCACGCGTGACGAGGTCAGCGCGGCCCTATCGCTTTGTCAACTTCAAGAGTGGGGCAGGCATCCTGCCTGCCATCGGGCACGGACGCGGCAAATCACAGGCTGGAAGCCTATGCTACGAGGTTGCACCAAACCTAGAACTGAATCGTATCGACGCACTAGCCACATGGGCCATCCACATTGGCGTCGATTCGATTTCTGCGGTGCGATCAACTGCGGGCCATGGTGGGACGTTGAGGTCGCTTGGGCCGGCTATCGTTACCGCCATAGCCACCGCGACCGCCCCGGCTTCCTCCGCCACCGCGGAAGAGTGAGCCGATACCGCTGCGGAATTCGTCTGCAGAGATAGCAGCGTCACCGTCTTTGTCAAGCGTTTTGAGACGATCTGCCATGCGGTTGCCTTCCAGTTCATCGGCGGTGACAGATCCGTCTTGGTTGCGGTCCATGCCGTTGAACATGCTCATGGGATCGAAGCGACCGCCACCTCCACCGGGTCCTCCGCCACCGGGGCCGCGACCACCCGCACCACCTCGACCCGGTCCCCCGCCGAAACCGCCGCCGCTTCGTCCGCGACCGGCTCCTCCGTTACCCGGCCCACCGCGACCCGCGGTTGGGGTGTCGTCCTTGCCGGCGACCGCGTTGACGTCCGGTCCCACGGTTTCGCCTTTGTCGACGACACAGTAAAGGTGCTTTGAGCTGCGCATGACCAGTCGCCCCTGGCTGATGGCCGGTGTACCCCAGAAAACTTCCTTTTCAGTGGTCACGCGGTTCACAGAGACTTGTTCCAATTCATCACCGAGTTGGAACACATACATTTGTCCGCTTCCGTTCAAGCAAAGCAAGCGATTGCCGACCACGATGGGCGAGGGGTAGTCGAGCGATCCGAAACGGCCTCCGGTTTCCATGGCGCCGGTCAAGCGAACCTGCTGGAGCCGATCACCGCTTGTCGCGTCCACCACCGACACCACTCCACGCGACAACACGTAGATTTTATCTTCGTGTTGCACCGGAGAAGCGAAGCTACCGTTGACGCTTCCCGACCAAGCCGTGTTGCTTTCGCTGACGTCGCCCGAACCTCCCGCATCGACGGCGACGCTGCCACCGCCCCGGCCCGTTACCGCAATGACGCGTTTACCATCCAGAATCACGCTGCTGTAGGCCTGTTCGGCTTCGGTGGCTGCTGCGTACCAACGCATCTCGCCGGTATCGGGGTTGAGTCCCCAGAGTTCTTTGGCAACGCACATGACCAAGTCGGTCCGATTTTCATCGACTTGCACCAGCGACGGGGTGCCCCACATGCCGTCCAAACCCGCCGCTTCCTGTCGCCACACTTCCTTGCCGGTGGCCCGGTCCAAGGCCACGATCGCTTGGCTTTCGGCCGACGCGGTGATGATCACCATGTTCTTGTGGACAATGGGGCTGGATGAGGAGCCCCATTTGGTTGGGTCGGATTCCTTGCCGACGTTGGCTTGCCAAAGGGGTTCCCCGTTCATGTCGAAGGCGTGGACCCCCGATTTGCCGAAGAAGGCATAAACATTCGTTCCATCGGATACGGGCGTGTGTGACGCGTACCCATGGGCGGTCACTCCGATTCCTGTGTAGGGGTCTTCGGGCAGCGACACCGGCACATCACGCTGCCAGAGTTTTTCACCGGTGGCCAGGTCCACACACACGAGGTGACGGACGAGGTCTTCGATGTTTCCGGGGGACTCTTGTGACAGCCCGTAACCGGAGTAGCACGTCACGAATGCCCTGCCGTTGACCAGGATGGGGCTGGAAGCGCCGGGACCGGGTAACGCTGTTTTCCAGGCCAGGTTCGCACCGGGGGACCACTCCGACGGTAGTGCTGGGGAACTTGGGGCGATGCCATTCCCCGAAGGCCCACGAAAACGCGGCCAATTCTCGGCCGTGGCAACGGACGCCAGGCTGGTGACCAAGGCGAGAACACTTAATGGACGGAACATGCTTGCTCCAGGAAGCCAGGGGAAGGGAAAGGGAGTGCGGAGTGTAGCAAAGCTTGGTGCGTCTTACCGAAGCGTTGGGACAGGCGTTGGCCGCAACCGCGGCTTCGCGGGCGGTTCGCGGGTGACTATCCTGAGGGTCTCAAGATTAAGGTGGCGCCATGCCCTCGGGCCGAAGCGTCCGTCTTGTCCTTATTCGTTTGGATGCTTGGTATGGAAATTTGGCCGGCGATTGACCTTCGCCACGGGAAACCGGTTCGGCTTCGGCAGGGCGACTACGACCAGCAAACGACGTTCGGGGATGACCCGGTTGAATTCGCACTGCGGTGGCAGGCCGAGGGCGCCAAGCGATTGCATCTGGTCGATTTGGACGCCGCCAAAGGGGATTCACCGGACGCCAACCGGGACGCGGTCAAACGCATTGTGGAAGCGACCGGCTTGCCTTGTCAGATGGGTGGCGGTGTTCGTGACGAGGACACGATTGCCGCCCTGTTGGAGATTGGCGTGAGTCGGCTCGTTGTGGGGTCTCGCACGCAACAGGAGCCCGCGTGGTTTGCCAGCATGTGCGATCGGTTCCCACGCAAGCTGGCGGCGGGCATCGATGCTCGCGACGGCAACGTGGCCACACACGGTTGGCTCAAGACCAGCGACGTGACGGCGATCGATTTGGCAAAACACCTGGCTTCGTTGACCGACAACATCGCCGCGATCATTTACACGGACATTGCCAAGGATGGCATGATGGAAGGTCCCAACTTTGAGGGTCTCGCATCCATGGCCAGCGCGACACCCATCCCTTTGGTCGCCAGTGGCGGTGTCACGACTTTGGACGACGTCCGTCAGTTGGTCGAGATGAACATGCCCGCCGCGATTGTCGGGCGATCACTTTACGACGGAGTGATGCAACTCGACGAGGTAGTGGAATTGGCAGGGGATGTCTGAGTTCGCAGTCGTTTAGATGCTGGCGGAGCGAAACTTCGAGCGACGAAGGACCATGATCAGCGAGATCACCACGCATGCGAACGAAGTCATGACCCAAATGGTCAAACGCGGCCTGTCCTTGACTTCCCGGTGGTCTTGAATCCAGGGTCGTGTACCGACGAGCGTCAGCGGTGGATCGGTCAAAAAGGAAGCTTGGAATTCCGCATCCACATCTGCATCGGATTTAATCCACGCAGCTTCTTTCTCCGCGATGGCTTGGGTCAGCCTGTCGGCTTGTTGCAACTCGTCTGCCAGTCGGGCTTCGATCGTCGATAGAATAGAATCGTCCTCGATTCCAGCAGCAACAGTCTCAGCTTTTTCGCGATAAAGGCGTCTGGTTCTCAGTCCCTCTGCAAGCATGCTCGCTCGTAGATAGCAGCGTGCCGCTAATCGACGATGCGTGAGGTCTGGAACGTCGTGGTGTGGTGAAAGAAGGTCCCCCAATGTTTCCAGCAAGATGGGCGATGCCGCGTTTCCGAAACGCATCATGCCTGTGATACCCCGGATTGCCTCTTCACGAAGCGCCTGCAACTTGCGGTCCTTCCCATCCGCTTCGGAAGACGCCGCAGGCTCATACCGCATCAAGAAACTGTGGAAGGAATCGATCGGGTCATTGCTGAGTGGCAGCGATACGATCTCCTCCTTTTTGGATCGCATTCGCAGAAGCACGTACTCCACCAAACGCTTTTGATAGACCTCGCGACCGAAGTGTGCGTCGGGATTGATTCGGATGGCATCCTCGACTTTTTCCAGTCCTTCCTTAAATCGACCGGCATGGATCAGAAAGGTGCCCCAGTTTGCGTAGGTTTCATAAAGGCGATCATCCGTGAATCGCTCAGACTTCTCTCGCATGAGCTTGATGGCGTCTTCATGTGCTTGCAACTTGTCGTGGGCCACCGCAACGTTGTCGAAGTCCTCCGTTGACCAAGTGTCGAGAGGTCTCGATTCACCGCTTGCGATCCGCCAGCGGTAGTAGGCATCACTGTGGCGGGGGAAGTGGCCGACGACTAATTCATGGAGTCCCGGCATCGCCGAGCGTTCGACCGCGAGGGTATCGCTGTCCCAAAGACAAGCGAGGAGCGGGGGTGGCAGTTTTGGGACGATGGCAGAGGTGGGTTGGCAGACTGCTGCGACCCAAAAAATGAAACACACCGGCAAGTTCCAATGCGTCCTATAACCAGTTGCCATTGCGTCTGCTCACCTAGCGGTTGATCCAACACGACTTCGACACCGACACTCGTTGTTTTACCGGGAGTGAACGGCCTCGTCGCACAGGATCATTCTATGTGTCTGGACGCGGGCTTGGTGGAAGGAATCATCCAGTGCTTCGCTAGTGCACGCGCCAAGTCATCCTGATCGAGCAGATAGGTTTCCTCTCTTTCGCCGGTCCAGCGGTCGGAGACGGACTTGTGGATGCCGCGGATGCGCGAGCGAAATGCCGGTTGTTGACTCAGATGATGGAGCAACGCGACTTGGTAACGGCTTTGCGGCAAGACCGGGACGGCACGTTGATGAAGCGACCAGTCTGCCAGCGACACGCTATGCCAGCCGTCTTCGTCGTCATCCGGTCCAATCCAAGGCAGGTTTGCCAATGCAGGCGAGTCTCTTGCGGCATCAGGCTGCGAAGAAGCATCGGTTCGCGGGGTTAACTCCCGAAGGGCCGAGGAATGCAGCTGAACCGATACACGACTGTTGTGGGGTGAATAGAGCGACCAAGATTGCCAATGATCCCAATAGCCCGTGCGTTCAGCCAAGGGAAAGAGGATCGCACAGGCAAAAAGTGCTTGTGTCAATCGCAGGCCAAATCGTGAACGTTTTTGACTCGGCTCTCGAGACGGATGCGATTCGGAGGTCTGCTCATAGGAAGACGGGAAGAACAGCGCCAGGACAGCAAAAGCCATCACCAAGTTCCAGATCAGGACGCCAAGGCTGTGGCCTAGTCCCAAGGGGCTAAGGAGTGTGAAGATCCCAAGATGCATGGCCGCCACTAAGACAGCCGCGACTTTCCGAGTCGCCGGAACCAATAGCAAGGTCCCCAGCAACAATTCAACGACGGGGAAACAGGTAGCCGTGATCAATCGAGGACGTGAGTCCCAACCCAAAAAATCAATGCCCGCGAATCCGAATGCGGTCCGCGCGAAGTCCTGACCGACCGTGTGCAGGAACTGAAAATCCAGTTTTCCCAAAGCGCTGCAAAGGTAGATGCTGACAAAGAGAACGCGTACGTAGCCTTGAGTCTGAGATGCCCGTTCTGAGGTGAACCCCATCCATGAGAACGCGGCTGAGAGAAGCACGGTTTGATAGAGCCAAGGTTGCAAACGGTGCTGGTCGGCCAGAATCAGGAGGACAAGTGAGAAGAAAGCACCCGCCCACGCGGCCCGCCGCATGCCGACGCGATTGTTTGGCGAGACCGCGTTGATGACGAGGCAAGTCATGAGGAGGAGTGTGAGCACGCGATCGGTGACGTGGCCAATCCGCGTTCCCCATTCGACCAGCGGGATACATGGGTACGCAAAGGGATCTTCGTGGGCCACTTGGTACGCATCCTCGCTGGCAGCCCACCAAAGCGGATGCGTCGCTAGTAGCAGAAGGATGAAAGCGATGGCCCAAAGCCGGTCAAACTGTTCGCGCAGCTTTGTTGTCTTGGTTTCGATCCATTGGATCAGGCGATGGTGCGGATGGTGACCGGCATGATCACCTCCGCTGCCGGAATGAGACGGAGTGCTTGACACTGCTTGAGATGGAATTGGCGTGGCTGTTCGCGACACAAGCAGAGCGCCAGAAAGCGCGTTGCGTTGCAAAACCGGATGGGGCTGACCGTTCGGAACGTTCGTTGGCCCTTGCTGTCAACATACAGCAACTCGACGACAAAGCGATCGCACTGGTGCAAGGCTCGGTTGAGTACACGCGTTTGCGATGGGCCATCGACGGCCCAGTCGCTCAGATCGGTTCCGAACGCGGATTCGGACGTCGATCTGGGCGCTGTCTCGACGGTGTTGGTGGGTGCGGTGGTGGTGGTCATGGTTGCTGGCTGGGGTGAGGTGTCTGGAACGAGAAAACATCAAGTGAGCGTTGTCAGAGCTGATATTCCAATCCGACGCTTCAACGAGGAAATGGGTGTTTGATTTCGTCCTCGCTGACACGTCGGGTTTTGAAGGCTGGCTGCGGATTCCGGCTGCTCGTTCCTGGTTTCGGGGCTCCGCATGGTCAATAGGATCGCCTTTGCGGTGGACACCTTTGGTCCAGCAGGTTCCTCAGGCGTGACGGCCGGCTGAAACCGAGACCGGGGGCCACCCCTGGAATCAGCCACGTCCAGGGCATTAACTATGGGCATGAACATCACAAAACTGCTTGATTCCGACGGAGTCGTTCGCGTTGGGATCGTCGAAGACGACCAGGTTTTTCCTCTGCGGCTCTTCAAGTCTTTTCCGGATTTGGCGGCGATCCTTGCAGCCGAGAACCCGATGGACGCCGCGATGTCGCTGTCGCGCGACGCGCCCATTGCGGTCGATTCCATCCGCCAGTGGTTACCTCCCATCGACCAGCAAGAGGTTTGGGCGGCAGGCGTGACCTACCTACGAAGCCAAACGGCCCGGATGGAGGAATCGGAAGCGGCGGCGTCGTGCTATGACCTGGTCTACCAGGCGGATCGGCCCGAGCTCTTCTTTAAGGCGACCCCCTCACGCACGAGTGGCCATGGCGGGGCGCTTCGCATTCGCAAGGATGCGACCTGGAACGTTCCTGAGCCCGAGATCACCTTGGCGCTCAGTCCGGATATGCGCATCGTTGGGCTCACGGTCGGCAACGACATGAGTTCACGCGACATCGAAGGCGAAAATCCCTTGTATCTCCCGCAAGCCAAGTGCTACGACCAGTGCGCGGGACTGGGGCCTTGGATCACTCTGATCGATGCGCTGCCAAGCCGCGAGTCGCTCACCGTGGACCTTGCCATTCACCGCAACGGGGAGGTGGTTTTTGGCGGCCATACCTCGGCCGCGGAGATGGCTCGCGATTTCGAGGATTTGGTGGGCTGGCTCAAACGGGACAACACCATGCCGAAAGGGGCTTTCTTGATGACGGGCACCGGGATCGTCCCGGACAATGACTTCACCCTGATGCCAGGCGACCGTGTTGAAATCACGATCGGCGGCGTCGGAACCTTGTCCAACACGATCGTTCAAGGCTGACAGCGCCGCCTGACTTTGGGTTTGCGTTGACCTTACAGCAGGCTGCATCCGACGACGGATGGCTGGAAGGTCAAACGGCGGGGGAGCGTCTAGCCATGGTCTGGCCTCTCACTCGCGATTGCTGGGCTCTCGTTCCAGGATTTGATGCTGAACAGCCATTTCAAAGACATGTTGTTTGCGTTAAACGAGGCAAACGCTGACTTCCTGTCATCGGCCTAGCGGAGCTTCGGAAAAACAAAGCGTCAACGGGCAGTGACAAGGATGATCTTGATCTCAAACTCTTAACCGATCGTTTGGGATGACAAGTTCT
>JBCCYK010000214.1:0-11724 GCA_039189905.1 Planctomycetota bacterium | reverse complement strand
CTGGGTCTGAGGATCCGGCCTGCCACGCATCGAATTGCTCCTTCAAGAGTGATGATCTTGGTAGGACACCAAACCACCCGGCTTTTTCAGCAACCTGCTAGTTCAAAAAAATGTCACTGCAATCCAACGAGATTTGGCAATCTTCGCAAATGCGGAACGCGCCGATTTCACCTGGCGGGGCGGCTTGGAATTCGCCGTCCCGGTTCCGGGCCCAGGCTTGAACTGAGCCTGCGTCGGGATGCGCGACCAAATAGACGCTCACGCCCTCTTTTTCGTAAAGTGCTCGCTTGTAGTGCATGTCGCGATCGCGTGTCGCGTCTGAAAGTACCTCGCAAGCCAGTGCGGGCGCGGTCTCGAGATAACGATCTGGGATCCCACCGCAAACCACAACGATATCGGGACGCACGAGCGTGTTGACGCCGACGATCCAGTCCAATTCGTGGACGACCTCGGCGTCACATTCTGCAAGAAGCAAGGCGTCTTCCAGTTTCCGCATGAGGCGACGGGCAACCATTTGATGCCGACCCAATGGTCCCGGACTCATCGCAATTGGAACACCGTCCCACAACTCCCAGTCACCTTCCCAAGTCGCGTGGTCCTCGATGGTGTAATGCGGGATGTATTTTCGAGCCGCGGTCATGAAACATTGACTCCATGGTTCAAGCTCCCCCGAGTATAGCGTGCCGAACAGGCGGCTTTGATTCTCACATGGATTTGGGTGCCAATCGCGACGCATACCGAACGCACCGGCGATCAAGGACGGATGCTATGCTGTGGCGTTCGAGACTTCTCCCCCCCAAAATCGAGTTGAAGATGCGTCTCGGTGTTTTCCTGTCGTTCGTCCTTTTTGGTGTCCACGTTTCAGCGATCGACAAACCCAACGTTTTGTTCATCGCGATTGATGACTTGAACGACTGGGTGGGATGCATGGAGGGGCATCCCAATGCCTTGACTCCGAATATCGATGCCTTGGCGAAACGTGGCCTGCTGTTCACGAATGCTCATTGCCAGGCACCCATTTGTGGCCCCAGCCGAGCAAGTCTGATGACGGGGATGCTGCCGACGACGACCGGTATCTACGGTCAGATCAGCGATAAGAACCTCCGAAAGGCGTCGAAGGCAGTCGCAGACGCGAAGCTCCTGCCGGATTACTTCGAGGAGCACGGCTATCGCACCCTTGCTGCGGGCAAGCTTTTCCATGGTGGGGACGGCAACGGTGCCTTTGACGACTACGGGCCAAAGAACAGTTTTGGTCCGAAACCCCCGAAACGCTTCAAGTACGACCCCGCTTGGTTCCCTGAAAAGATGGGTGGAACCCAGACGGACTGGGGAGCTTACCCAGAAGCCGATTCGGAGATGCCCGATTTCAAGATCGCGGCGTACGGTGTCAAACAACTCGCCACGCAACACGATCAGCCATTCTTTCTGGCACTAGGATTCATGCGACCCCATGTTCCCTGGTACGTTCCGCAAGAGTGGTTTGACTTGCATCCGAGTCAAGGCGTTGAACTCCCTCCCTACCTGCCAGATGACCTCGCGGACGTCCCGGAGCTATCGCGACGTGTCAACGAACTTCCCGCGATGCCAACAACCGAGTGGGCTATCAAGAACGATGAGTGGCGAAACATTGTGCAGGCCTATCTTGCCTGCACGACTTTTGTGGACGCTCAGGTTGGCAAGGTCTTGGATGCGTTGGAGAAGAGTGACCATGCATCCGATACCATCGTCGTTCTTTGGTCAGACCATGGGTACCACATCGGGGAAAAAAACCGGTTTGCCAAACAAGCTTTGTGGGACCGTGCGAACAAAGTTCCATTGATCGTGGCAACTCCAAACGCGAATTCGGCTGGCAAAACAACCGATGCGGCGGTGGGCCTGATCGATCTCTATCCGACTCTTCTGGAGCTTTGTGGCTTGCCTGCCAATCCGACCAACGAGGGGCGTTCGCTCGTTGAGCTGATTCGCAACCCCGTGATGCAATGGCCACACACGGTCATCACTAGTTACGGCCCGGGTAACCATGCAATCCAATCTCAAACACATCGTTTTTATCAGTACGCGGACGGTTCGCGGGAACTCTACGACCACCAAATGGATCCCAATGAGTGGCATAACTTGGCGGGTAAAGCCCACTTTCAATCTCTCATGGACAAGCTTGCCGCTGACGTTCCCAACGCTCCAGCGCCGGTCGCTTCCAACGTGACTTTTCCGACCAACTTGTACTTTCAGGGGCTGACGGCGGCAACGCGTGACTGAGCACCAGACGACCGTGATCGCAACTCCCATGGCAATCAGCGCCTGCAAGACCCCATCTAGTTGTCCACGTCAGCCTCGTGTTCGGGTAGCAGAACTCGCCAGAGGCTTGTCGGTTTATTCGTAACCCGAAGCGTTAGCGAGGCCTGATTCGACATTGATTCTGTTTCAAGTTGCCCTCGCTCACACTTCGGGTTGTGATTTTGGTGAGATCGACACGCTCCCAAGAGGTTCTACCTACCGCGAGAGAGCCGAAGGACTTGGCGTCTTTCGCCACGGCCCACGCGAAAATGGAGCGCACTTAGACTACTAGCGTGCCAGGACATGCTCCACCACACTTGAGTGCTTCGGTCGCCGCACCCCGTTTCAGGATCAAACCGTGACACGGTTCTTCGTCTTGCTTTTCGTTCTTTGCACTACGTTTGCATACGAGAGCCCTGCCGTGGCTCAAACACCCGAAGGAGTCAATCCAACCGTGAACACAACACCCGAATCGAATGGTGTGGCAGACGTGATGCTCAAGGCTTGGCCCGGGGATTTTGGCGGTGTGCCACCATGGAATGAGGTGCGACCGGAAGCATTCTTACTCGCATTCGATAAGGCCATCGCCTCTGCGGCACAGGACTACCAACGCATTGCTGAGCAAACCGCGCCAGCCACGTTCGAAAACACGTTTGTCGCCATGGAACTGGCAGGCCAGCCGCTTCATCGTCTCGAGGTGCTTTTCGACGTTCATGCGGGGAACCTGAACGTAGGCCCGATCCCTGACATTGAGCGAGCGGTGTCTCCGAAACTTGCGGCCCATGCGGATTCGATCTACCAAAACGAAACGCTGTTTCAGCGCATCGCAGCTGTCTACCAGGATGCCATCGTGAACGCCAGCATCACGTTGCCACCGGACGCACTGCGATTGGTCGATGAAACGTACAAGGAATTCGTCCGTCGTGGAGCGAAGCTGAATCCCGGTGACAAGGCCAAGCTTTCTCAGATCAACACACGGCTCGCTCGGTTGTTCACCGAATTCAACCAAAATGTGTTGGAGGAAGAGAAACGCCACGTGACCTGGATTGACGATGATTCTGGGGTGTCCGGGGTTCCCGAATCGACGCGTGCCGCGATGGAGGAAGCAGCGAAGGAAAAAGGTGGGGACGCCAAGTATGCCGTGACCAACACGCGCTCTTCGATGGATCCGTTCTTGACCTATGCTGACGATCGTTCGCTGCGAGAGCAGGTTTGGCGGAATTACTACTATCGATGCGACCATGGCGATGAGTTCGACAACAAAGCCATCATCGGTGAGATACTGCGTCTGCGCGCGGCGCGAGCCAAGCTGCTCGGTTATGAATCGCATGCGCATTGGCGACTGCAGTCCACCATGGCGGCGGTACCGGAGCGAACGATGGACCTCATGATGAAGGTCTGGAAACCCGCGGTCGTAAGGGTGACCGAAGAAGTCGCCGACATGCAGCGCATCGCCGACGCCGAAATGGATGCGTCCGGTCAAGAACGGATCACGATCGAGCCCTGGGACTACCGCTACTATGCCGAGAAAGTCCGCCAGGAGAAATATGACCTGGATATGGCGGAGGTGCGACCTTATCTGCAACTTTCAAAACTGACAGAAGCGATGATGTGGTCTGCGGGTGAGTTGTTTGGATTCCGGTTCCGCGAACTCAACAATGTGCCTGTGTTCCATCCCGACGTGGTTGTCTATGAAGTCCTCGCGAAGGACGGCAAACACGTGGGCTTATTTTATCTGGATCCCTTTGCACGCGAAGGGAAGCGATCGGGTGCGTGGATGATGGATTACCGTCCGCAGTCGGGATTCGAAAAAGACGAAACCGCGGATGCGATTCCAAACGTCACACCCATCGTTTCCAACAACAGTAACTTTGTGCCCGGGCCCGATGGCGCCCCGGCTCTGATTTCGTGGGATGACGCGGTCACCCTGTTCCACGAATTTGGGCACGCCTTGCATGGACTTTGCTCTCGCGTTCGCTATCCATCCCAGTCCGGTACCAACGTCGCCCGCGACTACGTTGAGTTTCCGTCGCAGGTCTACGAGCATTGGCTACCCACGAAAGAAGTCTTGTCGCGCTACGCTGTCCACGTGGAAACCGGGGAACCGATCCCGAACGATCTACTCCAGAAGATCGAGCGTTCCTCGAAGTTTAACAGTGGGTTTGAAACCGTCGAGTACTTGGCCTGTGCCATTCTGGACATGAAGTTGCACACGATTGCCGACGGCAACGTTGACATTGAACCATTTGAGAAGGAGGCTTTGGCGGCGATTGGGATGCCGAGCGAACTTCCCATGCGTCACCGCATGCCTCACTTCAGTCACCTCTTCAGCAGCGATGCATACTCAGCCGGGTACTACAGCTATCTTTGGAGTGACGCGCTGACAGCGGATGCAGCCGAGATGTTTGAGACCGCGTCGGGCTACTACGATGCCGGTGTTGCGAAAGGCTTGTTCGACCACATCCTCTCGTCGGGCGACACACGCGATCCAGCGGACTCCTATCGCCGGTTCCGGGGCCGCGATGTCGACACACAAGCGCTTCTCCGCAAACGAGGTTTCAGCGACTAAAAATGCTATGTGCGCGGCCGCCCGACCGGATTTCGCCGATTTCGAACGCCAAGAAAGGGGTCACGCCAAGAAAGGGGTCAGACCTCTTTGATTACGATGCTGCAACTTGCACCCGAGTCCAGTTTGAACAACGATGGGCAACAGAAGCAAGCTTGCTGGCGAGACGCGAGCAACAGCCTGGCGTTGCAATGGTATGTTTATACACCTGCTTCTGGCCGTGTGATCAAACCAGGATGTGCGATGGCACTATGGCGAAACAACCAAGGCATCGCCCTAAGCGAATCGCATTTGGCGTTCGCATTTGTCGCGTGGCACCACAAACGATGACTCGCTTCGCGTACGACGTGAACACCGAGGACAAGCTCGCATCGAGCTCGTTGTTGCAGGGCTAAGCCGCTTTTCGAACCGAGGATCGATCGGTGCGTGCTACGACCTGCGAACGATGGTCGATTGCGTCTAGGATCTGATCCGCTAGTGCCACCGCACGTGCGGCGGACTCGCCTGTGACGATGGGCTGGCTGCCGCTTTGGATACTGACGACGAAGTCGTGGAGTTCGTCCTGGATGGCGTTGGTCGGTTCGAGCGTCGCCGTTTCGCAAACCAAGTGTTCATCAAAGAGCTGGTCCGCGTAGCCAAGGGGATTCTCGGTCTCTTCCGCCAAGTCAAACGTGCCCGAGCGGACCGAAACGCTGTTGGCCACGGTCGAGAGTGCAGGCGTGCTGAAGTCGATCCGGGCGCTGCCCGCGTCGGCGTAAAGGGTCATCTCGCGGGTGGGTGACGGTGAGACCCGCGATGCTTTGACGTTGGCAATCAGGCCACACTCGAATTCAACCCGTGCTTCGGCGATGTCTTCGTGATCCGAGACAAGTGAGACACCGGAAGCATGAACTGACTTCACCGGCGCATCGGTCAGTGACAGGACGAGGTCCAAGTCGTGGATCATCAGGTCCATGACCACACCCACGTCCAAGCATCGGCCAGGGAAACGAGATGCCCTTGTGGCTTCCACAAACTTGACATGGCGGCCAAATTCGCCCAAGGCCGCAAAGGCCGGGTTGAAGCGTTCGACGTGGCCCACTTGCAGAACCACGCCGCGCATTTCGGCCAACATGGCCAATCGCTTTGAGGACGTGGCATCGTTGGTGAGTGGTTTTTCGATTAACAGGTGTTTGCGCTGCTCGAGCAGATCGAATGCGATCTCCGCGTGGCACGGTGTGGGGGCGGCGATGATGGCCGCGTCAATGGTGTCGGTGATTCCGTGATAGTCGGTCGCAAACGGGACGCCGAATTGCGCTCCCGCATCCGCCGCCGCCGATTCGAATGGATCACAAACAGCGACAAGTTCAGCGCCGGCCACATTGGCCAGCAACTTGGCGTGGATTTTGCCAAGGTGTCCCATGCCGATCACGGCAACACGAAGGTCGTTTTCAAGTTGGGTCATGATTGCGTCTCGAAGTTGGGGAGAAGCACGATGCTTGCCCGAAAGTCTTGGCGACTTTCGCTACGCGAATTCAAACTCACGCGAAGCTTTAGGCGGCTTTGCGTCGACGGTCCATGCCACGTCCCTTACTGCCACCCACCGTGAATTCGATCGAGTCAAACAGTTGACGTAGCACGGGACGGATGGGTCCGGTGGCAAACATTTCCTCGCGAGCTTTTTCGACACCGACGCGACGCCGATACAGAAGTTTGAATGCCTTGGTCAATACGGCGACATCATCGGTCGTGTAGTCATGGCGTTTTAGGCCGATCGAGTTCACAGCGCGAGGACGCCCGGGATCACCTTCCACCACCAAAAATGGCGGAACGTCATGAAGCACGCGGCTCATGGCGGAAACGAAGGCCAATCGACCGACGGTTGCAAACTGATGCACGCCTGCACCTCCGGCAATCGTCACGTCATCATCAACCCGAACATGCCCCCCCATCATGCAATTGTTTGCCATCACAATGCGGCTCCCGATATCGCAGTCGTGGCCGATGTGCGTGCCCGTCATGAAGTAATTACTATCACCGATCCGCGTGATGCCATCTTGCTTTTCGGTACCTCGATTGACGGTCACCTGTTCTCGAAAGACATTTCCGTTGCCAATCTCAACCCGTGTGGGTGAATTCTGGTAGCTCACATCCTGCGGGGCGGAGCCCAATGACACATGCGGGAAAACATGATTGTCCGCGCCCAAGGACGTCACGCCCGAAACAACCACGTGATCGTCCAGTCGCGTTCGATCGCCAATCGAGACGTCGGGCCCTACAACGCAGAAGTGCCCCACGGAAACGTCCTCACCCAGCTTGGCTTTTGGGTCAACGACGGCGGTCGTCGCGATTTGCACACTCATTCTTGTTCCTGCATCGAATGCGTTAGGAGGACGTTGTTCCGACCCCACACGATGGCATTCCCTGGGTCATCAGGCAGCACGCCGACGGCGAGGTCGCAACGCGTTGGGCCGTCGCTTGGAGATTGGATCCTGGGGCACCCTCGGTTCTCGGGTCATTGGCTTTGGTGTGGCCCCGGTCGCGTTATCTTCGCCACCGAAGATGCGAAAGGGATATGACGTTGCGGGAGCCGCGGCGATCCTTTCCATGAGCTCCAGTGACATACGATGATTGAGTCGGTGCCCACCGCGGTGAGAGACGAACCGCCCAATCAACTGTGTCCCGACCATCCCCAGATCGCCGATCAGGTCCAATACTTTGTGGCGAACGCACTCGTCGCGATAGCGATAGCGATTCTCGATCGGCCCCTCGGTTCCAATAACAAGGAGGTCTCGATTCGTCACGTGCGAAGCATGTCCGGCTTGCCGAATCTGCCTGGCTTGTTCTTCCGTCACGAACGTTCGGGCGGACGCGACTTGGCGCGAAAATGCGTGGGGCGTCATTCCGATGCGGAACGCACCGTTTCGAATGGGTGACTCGGAGCCGTAGTCGAGATGGTACTCGTAGGTGCAAGTGAAGCCTTCGGACGGGGAAGCCACGATGGAAGCGGCTCCGTCCTGAACGGTGATGGTGTCTTGGATCACCAAACAGGCTCTAGGCGAGGCCTGGATCACCAAACCTGCTTGCTGAAGTGCTTCCACGTAGGGAAGGGCACTTCCATCAAGACCGGGCAATTCTTCGCCGTCAACACAGACAAGGCAGTTATCGATCTCGAGTGCGGAAAGCGCCGCCATCAAGTGCTCCACCATCTGGAACTTGGCGGGACCACGAGCAAGGTTCGTCCGCATCGCAACACCGGACGCCGCACCGGCATGGGCTGGGCAGCTCGGCCGACCGCGCAAGTCGCTACGAATGAAGCGAATGCCCGTCATGGCTGGCGCCGGTTGCAGTGCAACCGTGACCTCTCGCCCACTCCAGTATCCGCGACCGCTCACTGAGCAGGCTGCGGCGATGGTGTGTTCGTTGCGTTGCTCTATCACTTCGCGGCCCTCCTTGCCGCGTGATCAACTCCATCCAACCCACTGGAAGCCGATCACAGCTTGGAACCCTCCAGCAGGCACGTGCGGAAATGGTCCTTGCGTGCCTGACATGATCACCGGTGCGGTAGGCACGGATGATTCTTCCGAGGCCGATCGCGGAATCACGCGATCGAACAGCCTCGCCTAGCGTACGTTTGAGCCGCCATTGGCCTGCAGGACTTTGTCCAGGTACTGCATCACAGCGCCGGTCATGTCGAGATTCTCGTCGTAGTAGACAATATTTTTCATGACGCCACGAAGAACGGTCTCGCCCCTCTCCTGTTCCATCTCTTCACTATTGTAGCGAAGCACCAAGTTGACCTTGTAGTAATTTGCCAGGTACTTCACGCCCGCCGCAATTCGCTGGTAGTTTTCAAAATAAATCCGCGATTCGGCTTCCTGGAGTTCCTTTCGCTTGCGCGTGATATCCAATCGCAGCTTCGAGTCCATTTCGGCTAGCTGCTCTTCCTTCGCCGTATAGTCAGGACTACCTACCTTGAGTTCCTTCAACTGAGCAGCCGCTTGCGTCATCGCGTCGCGGCGCTGCTTCAACGCGGCATCAAACGACTTGGCGTCGTTTTCGACCTGGGCAATTTGAGCCCGGATGCCTTTGTGTTCCTTGAATATCTTCGCGACGTCAACGATCGCGATACGATGGCCGGCACTCGATTCCTGAGCCGACAGTGGGGTTGGGCCGATGGCACAAAGGGTCATGGCCACGAAGCTGGCCGTCATGACGAGAGATCGCACGTCCGCTACTCCTTGCGTGGTGAATGCGAATTCGGTTTGCCGGATTCTTTCAGGTTTGCTGATCCGGCGGCAATACGAATTGCCCTCGAATTCAGGAAGCCAGAAACAATTTTCTTGGCATCCGGTGGTTTCAACAGGGTTGATGGGCGCGAGCTTGCAGCCTTCAGCGGGCACGGAGTCGCACGGGGATCGTCAGGTTTTCGCCCTGTCGGACCAGCCCAATACGCACGGTGTCGCCGGGAGCATTCTGTCGGAGTTGTTTCATCAGATCGTCAACCGAATCGATCTTGGTGGTGTCATACGAAACCAATCGGTCGCCCACACGAAGCCCAGCCACATCAGCAGGACTCTCCGAAACAACCTGTGTGAGAACGACGCCGTTTCCCCTGCGGGCAACGGCGGGATCCCCTGACATCGACACACCCAAATAAACCGTCAACTGACGCCGAATAACGGGCCGTCCTTTGATCTTCACGTAGGATGGCCGCTCCAATGCGGTCGCCACTCGCACGGCGACCTGGCAGACGATATCGGTTATGCGAATCATGCCACCTAAGTTTAATTTGTCGAAATCATCACTTGGTCGGTGGTAGTCGTTGTGAAGGCCTGTGAAGAAAAACAACACGGGCACACCCGCCGAGTAGAACGACTCGTGATCGCTCGGACCAAAACCGGTTTCGATTCGCGTGAATCGGATGTCTGATTGCGACTCGATGTCATCCAACATCGCGTTGAAACGAGGCGAAGAACCGGTGCCGTAGACGGTGAGGTCGTTGTCCTTCAAACGCCCCACCATGTCCAAGTTGATCATCGTGACGGTCTGTGAAATCGGAAATCGTGGCTGCTCAACGTAGTGTTTGCTCCCAAGAAGTCCCCGCTCTTCCCCCGTGAACGCAATGAACACCAGACGACGATGACTTGGTCGGTCCTTCAAAGTTGCCACGGCGCGTTCAGCAATTTGCATCAGCATGGCGGTGCCCGACGCATTGTCGTCGGCACCGTTGTGCACGGCGTACGTTCCAGGTGCAAGCGAACCAAATCCACCCATGCCCACATGATCGTAGTGCGCGCCAATCACGACCGATTCATCGGCAAGCGAGCCTCGCCCCGGCAAAACACCAATCACATTGGGACTCGTGGCAGTGCTCTCCGTCGTACCGACGTTGATTTCCAGCTGCACGTCGTTGAGAAGCGTGCTGTTAGGCTTGAGTGTCGTATTGATCTCTCGTTCCTTGCTAGCCAACAGCGAATCGCCCATCCCGGGCTTTGCCGCAGGTTTTGAAGACGCTGCTGTAAGGATTTGGCTGGCGATATCACGTCCGATGGAACCGACGATGATCGGGCCCCTGGGCGGTCTAGAACGAGTGACAGCCGAACGCCCGGCTTGCCCGATTCCCAACACACCGCGTTGTCGTTCCAACCGTTCGCGTTTCAGCTCTGCCAGGCTGCCTCGGATCAACTCCGTCGACGCGAGCAACCTGCCGCGTGTCTTCACCGCTTCGGTTGGCAACGCCTCTAATTGGGTCTGCGTCCGCTGCAAGCGTTTCGATTCTCGCTCAATTCGGTCCGCGAGAGCTTGGCTATCCCGCTTGACACTCCCTTGGTCATTGACGAATAAAACCGCAACGGCACCGGCTTGGATCGCGTTCTCGACCTTACTTCTGAAAGCAGCGTGGCGGCTATCACGCGCGCCATCGAACGGGCTCTCCGGGTCAGCAGGTGCGGGTTCTTTGCGCAACATCATCACGATGCGTCCAACGACATCGACGCCTTGGTAGTCGTCGTAAGTGTGTTCCTTCGCCCGAATCCCGTACCCGACCCAGGCGACGGGAGCTTTGATTCGGGCTTTCGCGCGACCGATCGCCAGCGGCGAAAAGCCTTTGTCGAGTTCAACGCGAAAACCTCCCCCGGATGCCGTTGTAAGTTCCAGCCAATTGTCCTTGGCGGCGGTCGGCCGAGGCTGAACAACCATCTCCACGGACTGGAACGGCGTCTTGTTGATCAGGTTTGTTTCGAGACCGATCTGCCGGTAACGCTCGGCGATGTGCTCCGCAGCCACGAAGATTGAATCTCCAACCGCGCTGCGACCACGGAGCTCATCGGATGCCAGAAGCTTCAGGTCCGAAACAAGCGAATCTGGAATCTGACTGTTGGAACGCTCCTGTGCACGGATGCAACAGCAACTGGAAGCCACGGCAATGGCAAAGACAAGCCACTTGAGCTCACATAAGCCCTGACCTCGGGCAGAGGAAGGATGCATCGTGATCAAATTTTTGCGACGGGATCGAAGCGAAAGAGGGCGGTGCGGCGTGATCTGATTGGCCAACGCTCCGCCGTCTAACGAACGTCAGACCGCGAACACACCTCGCCATCAACCAGCGATGCAAAAAGCGATGAAACCGCGTCTCCATGCCAGTTTTGATCGGGGAACCCACCCAAATGGACGAAGATACAAGGGGTTCGGACAAAACACGAGCGGGTGTCACGATTCCGGGGGCAGGGACAGCCCTGGCTGCGTCACTTTAAGAAGGAATCGTGCGGAACCGATCCCAATCTTGATCGAGGTGGTTACACTGGAGGTTCGCGAAGCAGGCTGGATCGATGTTGCGTGCTCGGTCTCGTGTAGGTCATCTTGTTCGATGTGAGATTCTTGAAAGACAGTCGCTCACCGGCGGT
>JBCCYK010000213.1:0-11823 GCA_039189905.1 Planctomycetota bacterium | reverse complement strand
CGGCCTCGCTTGCGCGGGCCGACCCTCCCACGGCTGAGCCGCGGGAGGGTGATTTTGGTTTGGCTGCGTTTCAGTGGTGGCGATCGGCGAGAAGTGTCCTTTTGAGCATCGGTTTTCCCACCTTCTGGAACTGGTTTCGTCTGCTCTATGCCCCGCACGTACATCGGCTTTGTTTTCGCGTTCCTGGCCGTCGTCTGCAGCGTAAGCTGCCCGGCGGATCAGCCTTCCAATGGTGCGACGCTGACCACGCGGGTGTCGGCGTCAGAGGAATCGGCGGCTGACGCGCAATCAAAACGAGTGAAGCAGGCGAAGACGAGAAATCTCTCAGCCACCGCAGCGTTGCAGCAGTTGAAGCGAGGCAATGCCCGCTTCCTGACAGGTGCCCCACGGCACCCGCACGAAACGGTTACCCATCGTCAGTTGCTGGAGAACGGGCAGCATCCGTTTGCCGTGGTGCTCGGTTGCAGCGATTCCCGAGTGTGTCCGGAACTGGTTTTTGATCAAGGGTTTGGTGATCTTTTCGTTGTACGCGTTGCGGGCAACGTGGTCGACACAGACGTGACCGCCAGCATTGAATACGCCACGGATCACTTGGAAACCAAGCTGATTGTGGTGATGGGCCACACCGGCTGCGGGGCCGTCACTGCCACGGTGGATCATCTCAACAATCCCGATGGCGAAGCGGCCGAGGTCATGCAGTTGCTCTATCAGATCGAGCCGGCTGTGATCACCGTCGACGCCAACCTCAATCGTGATGAACGACTCAGCCAGTCGATTGAGAACAACGTGCGCATGGCCGTTCGGCGGCTGTCACGCGTGCCTGATCTGCGTGCCGGGGTGACAGAACGAAAGCTTCAGATCGTCGGCGCCATTTACGACATGCACACCGGCAAAGTCCGTTTCCTGGATTGAATGGTGTGGCGTCGCCGCGCGACGCGTTCCGCTCTCACTGCTATCGCAAAGGCACATACACATCCGTGATGAGCTCTTCGGTTGCGGTATCATCAGGATCGTTGACGTAGATCTCCCAGCCCGGCGATTTAGCGACTTTCAGCTTGTGATAGCGTGCGAATTGGTAGGCACCACTCCATGCGTTACCCAAGTTCTCGTAGCGTCCGATGTGTCGAAGCCGCAAGGCCTTCCCAGCAGGTAAGGTCACTTTCTCCAGCGGCTTGCCAACGCTGCAACCAGCTGTGATCGACCAGCCCGTTGTAAAGCGGACCTGGCCATTGGCAATATCGCTGGGGTGATAAACGCTCATGAAACTGTCACAGTGCGAAACGGACTGTGATTCGAAAGCTTCCGTGGCTTGCTGGATGCAAGGTGTCATGGCTTCGCTGACACTGCCGAGCTTGCCTTCACCAGAAACGCCTGCCATGCAAACCCCATCGACATCCACGACGCCGATGTCTTCGACGCGCGAAGCGACGGCGCCCGTCTCGATCCGTTCTTTCAACATGGCCAAGCCGCGGTCGTAATCCATGGAGATGAAACTCTCCATGCTCTTCTTCATGAAGAAGAGAAAGAAGGGAAGTTTCCCGGCCATCGTCCAGGTCACTTTGGTCTGCCCGTTCTGCGGTTCAAAGTCAAAGGTGACACCGCTTTGCGACTTGAAGGGCCGGATGAAATGGAGATCATCCGACAGGTGACTCGGACGATCGACAACGCGATGCCGCATGCCCCCGGCTCCCACCACCTCGCCATCCCAATCGTAGGTTGCGTCCACATCGCCCGATGGCTGACTGACGGTGACCTTCGCTTCGGGGTCAATGCGGAGCCAGGGCGACCAACTTTGCCAGGTATGGAAGTCCGCAACGGTGTCGAAGACCGCCTGCGGTTGTGCGTCAATGAGAGTGCTGCGGCTGATTCGGAACTGCGGCATGGTGAATTTGAGTGGTCGAGGCCTACAAACGGTCAGCGGTTCGCCACGTGATGGCGCCCCACGAAGCAGCTAGACTAGCCGCTGGGGATGCGCATGTGCAATCATCCGAGCTCGTGCTTGGAGCCAATACTGTCAGTGACGGTCGGTGATCGTGAACGCACCAGCTGCAGAGAAGCGTCAAGAAATTCAACGGCGCAGTCTCCACGTCCTGAGTCATTGGGCCGGGCTGTGTTTGCTCGTTTCGATCGCAAGTGTTGGGCGGCATGGCTGGTCGCCAGCGACCTGGGGCGCCTCTGCCTTCCAATGGTGGTGCTTGCTGGGTTTGCCGGTTGTCCTGGCTTCGCCGTTCCTGTGGATCTGGCCCCAACGGGGAGAGCAACTCATTTGGTTGGGATGGAGCGGCGTGTTGGCACTTGGCCTTTTGGCCTGGTTGTTCATGGCCGTGGCGGGGGATGCCCTATGGTCGGATGTCGGGCGTGAACTCGTGGGACAGCAGCTGACACGCCTGTGGCATTACATCCCAATGGCTTCGATCGCGCGTCTGTTCTCTGTTCTGGTCGTGAGCTGTTTGGCCGTGGTGTCGTTCCATCATTGGGGTGTACGAAGGATTGGTCGTCGATTTGTTTCCTATCCAAAGACGCTCGTCCTGTTTGTTTTCTTGATCTTCTTTTGGGCAATTGCCGTCGCGACGTGGCCACAGTGGTCCCGCTCTTCATGGATTTGCGACGGTGGTAGCGCCCTCCCGCATCCCTTTCGAACGTTGGGGCTCGTTCGCGGGGGCTCGGAGCTCCCACAGCGACCCACCGGGCGTGAAGCGGAAGGTGCCAGAAGTCGCGCGGAGCCATGGATGCCTGCGGCCGACACCCGCGTTCAGCAATGGCGTTTGCAGGGGATCACTCGAATCGACGGTGAGGAAATCGTGGCATCCGATTTGCCGGACGTCCTGATTGTGATCGCGGAATCGCTTCGCCCCGAAGTGATCGATCCAGCCGTGATGCCGCATTGTCATCATCTAGCGCGTGCGGGGTTTTGGGCCCGTGGGCATTACTCAGGTGGAAACGCGTCCAGCCTTGGCATCTTTTCGTTGCTCAATGGCTTGGAGGCGTTTTGGTTTCATCGGTCAGCGATCCGCTACGCCCCGGCACTCCCAAGCCTGATGAAGAGGATTGGCTATGATGTGGGATTCTTTGGGGGCCATGACGACTGGGATCGCTTTCAGATGGATGCGTTCATCCGTCCGGAGCTGTATGCGGAATTCCGTGTGTTTGCACCGGAGCCTGGCCTCAGCGATCCTGCGGTCCTTCAGCGTGTTCGTTCTTTCTTAACACCAATCACCAATGCTCGATCCGGTCACAACAAACGGTCCCCTCGCATTGCAATCTCCTACCTTTATACGACGCACGCGCCCTTTGTCGTGGAGCCCGCGTTTGCGGTCGATCAACCGACCGCAAATGCCAACTATCCCATCCCGTATTCAGAACACCAACTGCCCGCAGTTTACAACCGCTATCGGAACGCGGCGCGGACGTTAGACCATTGGCTGTCGAAAGTCATTTCCCCGGATCGGATCACGATCGTTGTCGGAGATCACGGTGAGTCCTTCCTGGATGACGCGACCATTGGGCACGGCACACGCCTTTCGCGGGCGCAGTGCCAGACGCCTTGGCTTATGTATGGGCCCGGCGTGAAGCAACGCTCACTCGAAACGGTCACGACGCACGCGGATGTGCTCCCAACCCTGTTGGGAGTTCTAGGCCTTCAAGTGACACGTGCCGACATGATCGATGGCGTGGATTGCAGTCTTGAGTCACCGCCGGCCGATCGCGTCGTGTCGGTCTCCCACTACCTCGGTCCGGAGATTGGCTTGCTGGGGCCTTGGACCAAAGACCGGCGAGGAGTCTGGGCATACCGAAACGCATTTTCCGTCTTTCGACCCCAGATCGCGTGCTTGGGCGCGGTTGATGATCGCGGGGCGTTCTGGCAAGGGATAGGAAACCGAGAAAAGGACCAAGACCAGCAACTCGTACGCTGGCTGTCACGAAGATTGACGGCCACAGAATGAAATTTGTGTCGCACCCCCATCTGGGTCATACTAAAGAGATGACCCTGGGCGGTTCGAGAACAAAATGATTCTCTTCGCGATTCGCCTGACGCGGGTGCGGCTAGTCTTCTCTTCTGCGCGATTGATCCCATGATGAAACGATTTCGGGTCGCAGTCTGTCTGCTGCTGTTCGTACTGGTGATCGGCAAGATGTCGACATCCAGTGAGACTCACGCTCAAGAGCTGCTTGGTGGCAAACGCCCGACGCCCGAGATGATCGAGGCGATGAAACGGCGAGCCATGGCCCAAGCGAAGGGTCGTAGCGAAGGCAAGAAGCCGGAAGGCGAGGAGAAGGACGGCGAGAAAAAGAAAGACGGCGAAGACGAGGAGGAGAACGCAACGGAAGAAGCCCCGGAGCCCAAGGTCATCCGACGCGACCAGTTGGAGGGAAAAGATTCCGACCCAGCTGAGCTGAAGGCATCGCTCGACCAGGATGGCATGGTGACGTTTCAGTTTCGCAACCAGGGTTGGGTCGACTTGGTGGCTTGGCTCTCCGACATCGCGCAGAAGCCGATTGATTGGCAGGAACTCCCCGGCGATACCGTGAATCTGATCAGCCCGGGGCGTTTGAGCCTGGCAGAAACCTATGACCTGATGAATCGCCACCTGTTGTCTCGCGGCTACACGCTGTTGCAGCTGAACGGAGGTGTGACGATCGCCAAGGTCGATGCGATCAACCCCGGCATGGTCCAACGGGTCGAACCGGAGCGGTTGGAACAGCTTCCTGACTACACGTATGTTCGCGCGATCATGGACGCCGGCTGGTTGTCGTCCGAGAAGCTAGCCGAGGAGTTGAAGCCAATGATTTCACCGTCGGGAAAGTTGACGGCGCTGTCGACCACCAATCGCCTAGAAGCCATGGATGTGGCGGTCAATCTGCGGCAGGTCGCGCGTGTGTTGCTCGAGGAACGCGACGCCGCTAGTCGCGATGCGTTGGCGCCCGAATTTCGTTTGCGTCATGTCCCCGCGGAGGAAGCGAAGCAGATGCTGATGGAGTTCTTGGGGGTGCAAGAAGAGAACAGCAACGCACCGATGAGCCGTGATCAGATGCGGATGATGCAGGAGATGATGCAACGCAACGGCGGAAAGATGCCTCAGAAGCCGAAGGCGGAAGTGTCGATCGTCGCCAATGTACGCCAGAACAGCGTCTTGATCCGCGCTCCCATGGACCGCGTCGCCGTCGCGGCTGAGTTCATCAAGCGCATCGACGTGCCCGGTGAATCGATGACCAGCCTCCTTGATGTTGGCAACCGAGTTGATGTGTTTCGTTTGGTGTCGCTTGATCCGGAGAAGTTGATCGAGATCGTTCACGAGATGAACGTCCTGGAGCCCACCACACGAATCAGTGTCGACAAAGAGAACCATGCCGTCATCGCATCGGGTTCGGCCGCGGACCGTTTCATCATCAAGTCGCTGGTGGAGCGATTGGATGGTGGAAAACGCCGTTTGGAGGTGTTGCAGTTGCGGCGTCTGGACGCCAACCAGGTAGCAGAGTCGATCGCCTTCTTGATGGGCAAAGATCAAGACGACGAGGACAGCGGACGCAGTCGACGCTATTACTACTACGGCTATGGAGACGATGACGACGAGGCCGAGGAGGACGAGTTTCGCGTTGCGGCGAATGCCAAGTTCCGGCAGGTGTTGCTCTGGGCAAACGAATCGGAAATGGAAGAAGTTCGTTCACTCTTGGTCAAGCTCGGTGAGTTGCCGCCACCGGGCGGTAGCCGCGAGACCATTCGCGTGATCGAAGCGTCCGCAACGCCGGAGACGCTGGAGTATCTCCAAGAGTTGCGTCAACAATGGGAAGCCATGTCGGGGGGCACGATCGACCTGCCTGATGCGTCGGAGTTTGTCGATCCAACGGTGGATGAAAGCGAAGAGGGTGTCAACGAGGAGACCTCTACGGATGCCGAAGCGGGCGAATCGGTCCCCGCCACTAAACGTGCGGAGCAAACGGAGTTGACCACGCATGCCTCAACCCGCCCCCTACATTTGGTCACCACACCGGCTGAGAACGAGTTGAGTTCCGAGGAGAAAAACCAGCGTTCTGCTCCAGGAAAGGACTTTCCCTCTGGCCCCAAAGTTTCCATCTCCCTGGATGCGGCTGGGAATCTTATCCTAAAGAGCCGCGATACGGAGGCGCTAGATCGACTCGAGAGCTTGATGCTCCGCATGTCGCCGCCCCGTCGTCCCTACCACGTGTTTCGAGTGAAGCATGCTTCCCCCATCTTTCTGGTGATGGATCTCGAAGACTATTTCAAATCCGATGAACAATCAGAATCGGATTCGGATCGTTTTTTTCATTGGTACTGGGACTTGGACGACGAGGAAGACGCGGGACCCACTGGATTGGCGGCTTCTGGCGAGCTGAAGTTCGTTCCCAACAGCGATACAGGCACGATCGTGGTGACGGGGGCAACGGGCGAGCAACTGAAGACGATTCAAGAGCTGATTCGATTGTGGGATGTGCCGGAACCGATCAACCCACGTCGCAGTCGTTTCACCAAGTTGGTGAGGGTCAAGTATGGTCGGGCCCAAAACATCGCCGACACGATCAAGGATGCCTACCGAGACCTATTGAGCAGCAACGACAAAGCATTTCAGGCCGCGAAAGGCCAGGGCGGCCAACGTAACGGTGACCAAAGCAACTTGAAGGGTGGGTCGGGGCTTGCCAATTCTGATTCGGGGCGTGACAGTGGCGATACCAATTTTCGCTTCAGCGGGAAGCTGTCCATTGGGGTGGATGACATTGGGAACACGCTGTTGGTGAGCGCGGAGGGAGAGTCGTTGCTCGAATTGATGGAAGAAATGATTGAAGAGCTTGACGAGGCCGCCATGCCCGGTGGCGATGTCGAGATTCTAAAGTTGTCGGGAAAAATGGCGCCGCAAGCACTTCAGCAAGCGATGACTGCTTTTGGAGCCAAGGAGCCGAGTCGAGACAGTCAGCAACAAGGTCGCCCGCGTGGTGGTGAAGGGAGTGGTGGAAAACCGCGCGGCGAACCCGGCGGGTCATGAGTGACCGCGGCGAGACCTCAGGCCAACCTTTAGACGCCAGTGACCGTGAGGCGTCCGACTCAGAAACCCCGCTATCTGAACCACCGCGTCCTTTCTCGTGTTGGGTTGTCAATCGTGCTGCTTGGTGGCTGGTCGGCTGGGTGTTGCTGGCGATCGTCTCGCGATGGTTAGCGCCCGCGTGGGACGATGTCGCTCTGGATGGGGACTACCGCTACCTTCCTGCCACGACCACGTCCGTTGCGGGCGCCCGTTTCCTGGACGAAGCCCTGGCTCAACAGCGTCCGCGAAGCGAGATGGTGGTGGTGCTGGCGTGTTCGGAGGAGGGCGATTTCCCGAACGACCACGAGCTCATTGGTCTGGATTTGCTCCGACGTCTGAATCATCGCTTGTACGAAGTGGCCTACCAGCGGGCATTGGAGCTCGGCTACGAATGCGGTCCCGTCGACGGGATTTCAAGCGACGGTGAGCTTGAGCCGCCAGCTGAGTTGAACGCCGATGGCACGACCCAAGCGGACGGCGCACTGCCGGATGCACCGGAGTATGTTCGCTGGGTCCTGCTGGCGCACACCGCGCTGGACGAAACCATCGAGCTGGACGGAGAGTTCTATGAGCGGCTTGGAGAGCGTGTCCCTGAGAACGATCCGACGCCCGTGGAGCCTCGTTTCGCGATCGCTTATTGGGATCGAGCCAAATTGCGTGCTCAGCTTAAGGTCGTTGAAAGCGCGGTCGCCAACGATCGCGACGCTGCACGGGTCTTGGACCCTGATATCGAAGACGGGCTCGTCCCCATCGGCGAGCGCGAACGCCGCGCTTGGAAGGCGCTGTTGGACGTCTACACGTGGAAGGACGGCACGATCGGCCCGGAGTTGGCGCGTCCCTCGGCGCGCGTCGCAGTGTTACCTCTTTTGGATGATCTGACCGCGACCAACAACATTGATTTGTTGGCTGAGTTACGGCAGCTTATCAACGATGTTTGCGTCTACAGCGACATCTACTTGAAAGATGACTCGCCGGTCAAAACGGGTGATCTTCAAATCGTGGTGACGGGATCGGCTGCGGTGGGCGGTGAAACACTGACGGCGGCCCGTACCGCGATCGCCTATACCGAGTGGTTCACGTTGATGATGATCCTGGTGATCTTAGTCGTGGTGTATCGATCGCCTTTGCTTGTACTCGTTCCCTTGCTGTCGATCGGTGTGGCCGTTGTCGTTTCCGCCGCGACGGTGACCGCGCTGTCGGGATTGTCTTTGGCAGGTTGGCTGGGCGAGTTTGATTTCCGCATTTACACGACCAGTCGCATCTTCGTCGTCGTGATCCTGTTCGGCGCCGG
The DNA here is from genome assembly GCA_039189905.1 of Planctomycetota bacterium. Classification (GTDB taxonomy): domain Bacteria; phylum Planctomycetota; class Planctomycetia; order Pirellulales; family Pirellulaceae; genus Rhodopirellula. The sequence goes on along the minus strand of JBCCYK010000213.1, from coordinate 3,495 downwards.
GACCGACTATTGCTTGTTCTTGATCGCACGACTGCGGGAGGAAGCCGCGGGGTATCCTTGGCCGATCGCTTGTGAGCGAGCCTTGTCAGGCGTCTCATCCGCGTTGTTGGGAAGCGCGCTGACGACCATCGTGGGGCTGGCCATGCTGTCGATCGCCGACTTCGGCAAGTTTCGACATACGGGACCGGCGATCGCGCTATGTCTCAGCATTGGCCTTTTGGTGTGTTTGACATGGACACCCGCTCTGTTGCGATTGCTTGGTCCCGCGGTCTTTTGGCCGGGCGGGATTGGACGCAGCTCCCCGTCTCCGCGAACCTTGTGGCTTTCTTCGCGAGTCGCCGGCGAACGCACGGTCGCGGGACAGACCTATTGGAACACCATCGCCATCGCACTGACGCGCTTGCCATGGTTGACCCTCGTGCTCGGCATGACGTTGATGTCGGTTCCGGCTATCCACGGGATGGTGCACGAGAAGGACGTCACGTACGACTTGACCGGGCAGTTAGATTTCGATGCCGAGAGTCGTCGCGGACTGCGTTTGCTGGATCGAAACTTCGGAGTCGGGCAAACCAATCCGATCACGGTGCTGGTGGTGACGAAGGACCAGCAGAGCACCGACACACTTCGTCAAACTACCGCTCGACTGAGCGAAACCTTGTATGGAATCGAGGATGTCCGATCCGTTCGTTCGTTGCGTGACCCGTTGGGGGCCTTTCCTCCCGACCGCGAGTTTGGGCTGTTCGAAAGCGACAACTGGCGCCGCATCGCGATGCAGAACCACCGGCTGACGCGGACGCGTTACCAGTCACAGCGTCCTGAGTTCGAAGACCGCATGCTGCGTTTGGACGTGTTGATCAAGCATGACCCGTTTTCCACCGAAGCCGGCGGCGCGTTTCGCGATTTGCAGGCCACGATGTCGCGTGCGTTGAAGGAGGCTGGTGAACCGTGGACCAGTGCCGAGATCTATTTTGCAGGGACAACACCTTCGATCGCCGATCTGAGGACCGTGACCTTGGCCGACACGACTCGAATCAAGATTGCCGTGGTGATTGCGGTGTTCTTGGTTCTAATCGTTGTGATCAAACGTTGGGCTATTTCCTTGTACCTGATCGGCACGGTGTTGCTGAGTTACTACGCGACACTGGGGATCACGTACGCCTACTTTTGTTGGCTTGATGGTCCCGAGTTCATGGGATTGGACTGGAAGCTCCCCTTGTTTCTGTTTGTGATCCTCGTTGCGGTGGGCCAGGATTACAATGTCTACTTGGTGACCCGCATCCTAGAAGAGCAGCGTCGGCGCGGCTCGTTGGCAGCAATCCGCTTGGCTGTTGCGCGGACCGGCGGCATCATCACGGCTTGTGGCTTGGTGATGGCCGCGACATTCTTCAGCATGACCGCTTCGTCATGGATACCGGGGCTGCGTGAATCAACCGCGGAGGCAACATCATTCGCGAGCGTCCTTCCGCAGCAGCAAACGACCTTGCGAGGCATCGTGGAGCTTGGATTCGCGTTGGGACTCGGCGTTCTGATCGACACGCTTTACGTACGCACGGTTCTCGTTCCCAGCTTTGTGGTGTTGCACGACCGATATCGATCGCGAACGAAGACACCGGGTTAGTGCCTGCGTATGTCATGGATGTTTCTGTCCGTCGCCTCAGCAGTCTGCTTGGGCATCTACGACATCGCCAAGAAGCTTTCGGTCCGCGACAACGCCGTGCCAATCGTGCTTTGGATCAGTGTGAGTGTCGGGTGTTGCGTATGGGCGATCACCCTGTGTGTGCAAACGCTGCTGGCTCCCTCCGTCACGGCAGCATGTTTCCCCTCGTGGATGCTTGTGGAACCGATCTCGTGGAGAATCCATGTCGCCTTGTTCGCAAAATCGGCGTTGGTAGGTTGCTCTTGGACGCTGGCCTTCTTCTCTCTCAAACACCTGCCGCTTTCGATCGCGGCGCCGGTGCGTTCGACCAGCCCGCTCTGGACGCTGTTGCTTGCCGTGACCTTTCTTGACGAACGCCCGGATGTGCAACAGAGTTTCGGGATCGCGATCGTGTTGATTTCCTTTTGGCTGCTATCGGTCCAAGGTGCAAAAGAGGGAATTCGGTTCCGGAGCAACCGCTGGATCGGACTCATGGTAGCTGCAACGATCTTGGGATCCCTCAGTGGGATCTATGATAAGATTCTGTTGCAAACATTGTGTGTACCTCCCGCGACGGTTCAGGCGTGGTTCTCGATCTATCTCTTGCCTGTAATGACGCCGCTTGCATGGATTTGGCTTCGTCGAAACCGTCGCGTGGACTCTCAGAGGACGACACCAAACGGATTTGATTTCCGCTGGTCGATCTTGATGATCAGCCCACTGTTGTTGGTGACAGACATGCTCTACTTCGTCGCTCTTTCGAACCCTGATGCGCTTGTGAGTGTGGTCTCGTCCTTGAGGCGTTGCAGCGTGGTGGTCGCGATGGTGCTGGGTAAGCGGCTCAAGGGCGAAGTCAATGTGCGGCGAAAGCTGCTCTGTGTGGCCGGATTGCTACTTGGCGTCGTGTTGCTGCTATTCTAGGGCGGTGATGCGACCCGAACGGCGGTAACCAGGGTCGCCTGTTTAGAATCGCTCCTGGAGTCATCACCTTGATGTGGAAACCGTTCGTATCGTTCGCTGTTGTCGCGTTGGCAGCGCAAGCGTCTTGGTCCGCTCAGCCCTACAACTTGATTGTCATTCAAACGGATGAGCACAACTTTCGAACGCTTGGTTGCTATCGAAACACGCTGACGCCCGATCAAGCGTTCGTTTGGGGACCGGAGGCTGTGGTCGAAACACCGCATTTGGATTCGATCGCTGAACGAGGCGCGATTTGCACGTCGTTTTATGTGAACAGCCCGGTTTGCACGCCCTCGCGAGCGGCATTCTTTTCGGGTTGCTACCCTCAGAATACGAATGCCTGGCAGAATGATCGTCCCTACGACAGTCGTGTCGTGACGTGGGCTCAGGTACTGAGTGACCATGGCTACGCGAGTGGTTATGCCGGCAAATGGCATTTGGATGGCTCCGGCAAGCCTCAGTGGGCTCCCAAGCGTCGGTTCGGATTCGCCGACAATCGCTTCATGTTCAATCGAGGTCACTGGAAGATGTTCGAGCTGAACACAGACGGTCCCCGTGTGGCGGCACTCGATCGCAAGGGAAATCCCAGTTACGGCATCACCGGCGCAGACGAGAAATCATTCGCGACGGATTGGCTTTGTGACCGGTTGCTCGACTTTATTGATGAACACGCCGGCGAGCCGTTCTGCTACCACCTCAGTCTGCCGGATCCTCATGGTCCCAATACGGTTCGGCCGCCCTACGATACCGCGTTTGAGAACACGCCGGTCCGACCGCCAATGACGTTCGCAAGGACAGACGCGAATCCCAAATGGGCGCCGATAAACAACAAGAACGGCGCCAAGAAGTTCAACGCGTCACTGATGCAGGCCTCTTTTGGGATGGTGGCATGCATCGAT
>JBCCYK010000212.1:0-12005 GCA_039189905.1 Planctomycetota bacterium | reverse complement strand
CCCACTGAATCGACATGGTTCCCCAGGGTTCGGCAGGGTGATCATGCAGGGTCGTCTTCGTTCCATGCGTGGCGTTGTCGGCACCCGAATCGGCATCACACCCCACGGGATCGCCAATTCCGGAAAGTGTGTGAAGCACCAACATGGGCCCCGGCACCGGACCGCCCAAGTAAACCTGATCGCGATGCGTGGTCACCGTTTGCTCCGCATCGTCGTTCTTGGGGGGTAGTCCATCGAGGTTTTTCAACGAGCCCATCACCAATTCAGGACCCGAAGGTGACGTTGGGTCGCTCAGGGCAATCACTTCGCTGAATCTCTTGGGGCTCGCCCGATTGATCACCAGTCCGAACGCCCCCTCGTCGTTGTGGCGAATCACCAACACGACGGAACGAAAGAACTGACCATCCGTCAGGTACGGCGACGCAATCAAAAAGCAGCCCGTGCAATTCGGCATGATTCTTTGCTCAGTCCGACATCCAGGTATCTCGCCACAAACATCCCGCCCACGACAGCCCCACTCCAAAGCCGACGAGCATGTTCGTGGCGTTCGCATAGATCTCGCTCCGTCGCCGCATGCGATCCACCAGGATGGGAAGCGTACAGGAAACGGTGTTTCCGACATCCTCAAGATCAATGGGCAAACGGTCCTCCGCAACGCCCATGCGTCTCCGCAGTTGATCCAACATTTTCCAGGTCGCCTGGTGCATCAAGTATTTGCCGATGTCCGCGTCTGTCAGACCGTTGGCGTCTTGGATCTCTGAGATCAGCCGAGGCACCGCCTCCACGGTAAAGTTGATCAAGCTTGGCCCATCCATATACAGTCGGCTTTTCCAACGTTTGCGGTGCCGCGGCCGAATCGCGTCCTCGGCGGGCCGCGCCCCGCCCTCGCCAACCAACAACATATCGCCCCCACTCCCGTCGCTGCCAAATTGAAATCCCCACAGGCTGCACTCATCGCTTGCCGTCACCAGCGTCGCGGCCCCGGCGTCGCCGAATATCGTGCGTAGACTGCGATCGTCCGGATCCAGAAACTTGCTGTAAGTTTCGGCCGTTAGCAACAGGATGCGTTTCGCCATCCCTCCCTGGATCAAGCCGGAAGCCATCGCCAACCCGTAGACGAAGCCACTACAACCCAGGTTGAAATCCAACGCCCCGCAACGGGTGGGAAGCCCGAGCCGGTCTTGGATCAAACACGAGGTCGTCGGCAGTGGGTAGTCCGGCGTTTGAGTGCACAACAAAACGAAGTCAATTTCGTCAGGTGTGGCCGATCCCTGGGCGAACAGGGCTTCCGCGGCATGGCACGCCAGGTCCGCAGACGTTTCCCCGGGGGCCGCGATGTGTCGGCTTCGAATCCCCGTCTTCTCCGCGATCAGGTCCAAATCCCAGTGAGGATATTGTTCCCGCAGATCATCGTTGTGCTCGACACGCTCTGGCAGATGAACGGCGATGGGACCAACTTGAGCGTGCAGCACGTCGCACTCACCCTGAGCCAGAGAGACCACGTTGAACGCGACAACAGTGCGGTGTGTCACGCTGAAAAAAAAACCACGCCGGCAAAGACCAACGTGGTTTTGATTGGATCACAAAATTGCGAAGAGCGGCTGATGGGATTCGAACCCACGACAATCACGTTGGCAACGTGATGCTCTGCCAACTGAGCTACAGCCGCGTTGCCTAACGCGAAGGACGGATCGGTCACCCGAGGGTGAAATCGGCCTCCGCGGCGGGTGGCAGAGTATAAGAAACCCAATCGCACCCGCAAGCCCTGTGGCCTGAACGATCGGGCAAACCCCCGCTTTGACGCCTTGCGAATCGCGGACCCAAGCCACTAAACTCCGCGATCCGTCGCGGTTTCCGATCGAAGTTCCTTCTCCACATCCCATCTCGACCCTCGTGCCATCTCGACCAGCGTGCCTTCGACGGCCGCCTTGGATCGATCGTCCCTCGGCCCGAGTTCGGACTGCGACGCCAGCCAACGGTTAGTGACCATGCTCATCTGACCCCTGTGATTCGTTTCCATCTCTTACACCCCCCGCGAAGGCTCAGACCAGGATGTCCACATCCGTCGACCCCGAAACAGCTGCCGATCAAGACGCATCCGAAGCTCCAACGCTTCAACTCGAAATGACCGTGGAGGCGCCTCAGTCGTGCCTGCGTGATGTGGTTGTCACGATCCCACCGTCGGAAGTGCAGCGGTATCTGAAAGAAGCCTACGATGAGCTGGTTCCGGAAGCTCAAGTCCCCGGTTTCCGGGCCGGCCGCGCGCCACGCAAGTTGGTCGAGAAGCAATTCAAAGACCGCGTGAAAGATCGCGTGAAGGGATCGCTTCTGATGGACAGCCTCTCGCAAGTAACAGAGAAGGCGGAGTTCTCCGCCATCGGTGAACCTGATTTTGAATACGAATCGATCGACCTTCCCGATGAAGGTGAGTTCAAATTCCAGTTTCAAATCGAGGTGCGACCCGAATTCGCAACTCCCGATTGGAAGGGCATCCCGCTGGTCAAACCCGTGGAGGAAATCACGGACGAAGACGTGTCCGCGGCCACCAAGCGTGTGCTCGCCCGCTACGCCACCATGGAAGCAAGTGACGAGCCAGCCGAGATGGGTGACAAACTTCTCATGACCGCCAAGTTCTTGGACGGCGACACCGTCGTGTCGGAAATGGACGAGGAACGGGTCACCCTGAGCGAAAAACTCAGCTTCTCGGACGCCAACTGCGTTGAGTTCGGCTCGGTGATGACGGGCGCGAAGGAAGGCGATACGCGCACGGCCAAGGTGGAGATGATGGCCGAACATGCGGACGAGGCGATGTCGGGCAAGGAACTCGCCGGCGAATTCCATGTCGTCGAGGTACTCAAACAAGAACTTCCGGAACTGACAGAAGACCTGCTCGATGAGCTGGGTGAGTTCGACAGCAAGGACGAGTTTGATGAATTTGTTCGCAATTCTCTGGAACGCCAGGCGAACTACCGAACCGAACAGGCTGTCCGAGGGAATGTCGTCGAGCAGCTGCTGAAGGATGCTGACTTTGAGCTTCCTCCCGCACTTGTCAGACGCCAAAACCGTCGCGAGCTTGACCGTAAGGTCTTGGATCTTCGTCGGAGCGGGTTTGATGAGGAGATGATCCGCCGCTTCGTCAACGCAAACCGCCAAAACATGATGGCTTCGACCGAATCGGCCCTTCGCGAACACTTCATTCTGGAGCAGATCGCTGAGCAGGCAGAGGTTGACGCCGAACCGAGTGAATACGATGCCGAAATCGAGCTGATCGCGGAACAAAGCGATTCGACCGTACGCCGCGTGCGGGCTCGACTTGAAAAATCCGGCCAGATGGACGCGCTGCGCAATCAGATCATCGAACGCAAGGTGATTGAGATGATCAGCAACGCTGCCAACGTGACCGAAGAACCTGTCGAGAAAGAAACGCCGCCTCAGCACGAGGAGTTTGCGGTCTTCTACGACGTTGTGGCCACCAAAGACACCGACGCGATTCCAGAAGCCAAGTACGACGACAACACGCCCAAGGGCGGTCAACCCGGTGACCTCCCCGCCATCAAGGAATCGGCACCCAAGGAAAAGGATCAGGACGAAGACTGATATCCTTTCCTCGCATCAGAGGAAGGATCAGAACGCAGATCCATATCGCATGCCACGTCGCATCCTCGTCACCAGTGCGTTGCCCTACGCCAATGGCCCAATTCACATTGGGCATCTGGTGGAGTACATCCAAACGGACATCTGGGTCCGGTTTCAGAAGCTTCGCGGGCATCGCTGTGTCTATGTCTGTGCTGACGATACTCATGGCACCGCGATCATGATTCGCGCTCGGTCGGAAGGCCGTAGCGAGGAAGAACTGATCGCGGACATGAGCGAGCAACACCAGCACGATTTCGCTCGCTTTCAAGTCGAGTTCGACAACTATGGAAGCACCCATAGCACCGAGAACCGCGACCTATGCGGCCAGTTTTGGTCGTCGTTGCGCCAGGCCGATCTGATCCGCGAAAAATCGATCGACCAGCTTTATGATCCGGAGGCCGAGACCTTTCTGGCGGATCGCTTTGTGCGCGGGACGTGCCCGACCTGTGGGCTGCCTGACCAAGCGGGTGACAATTGTGTCTGCGGCGCCACCTACCTGCCCATTGATTTGATCAACCCGGTCAGCACGCTCTCCGGTGCAACGCCCGTCATCCGACAGGCGGATCATCTGTTTGTGGAGCTCGAGAAGTTACACCCGTTTCTGGCCGATTGGGTTGAGAACTCAGGCGCACTCCAGACCGAAACCGCCAACTACTTGAAAGGCCATTTTCTGGCCGAAGAGCTTCGTGACTGGGACATCAGTCGCCCGGCTCCTTATTTCGGTTTCGAGATCCCAGACGCGCCGGGAAACTACTGGTACGTCTGGTTCGACGCACCCATCGGTTACATCGCCAGCACGCAACAGTGGTGCGACAAGACGGGCGAAAACCTCGCCGACTGGTGGAAGAGTGATGACACGGAAATTCATCATTTCATCGGAAAGGACATCACGTATTTCCACACACTCTTCTGGCCCGGCATGCTGCATACAGCCGGGTTCTCGCTGCCCAAGCAGGTGCACATCCATGGCTTCCTGAACGTGGACGGTCACAAGATGTCCAAGCGGGATGGAACGCTGATCACGGCCTCCAAGTTCGCAGAACGTTCCAATCCCGAGTCCCTCCGATACTTCTACGCCACGAAACTGACGCCGCGCGTGGAAGACCTGGACCTGGGGATCGCCGAGTTCGTGGAAAAGGTGAACTCCGACTTGGTTGGGAAGGTTGTGAACCTGGCGAGCCGCGTCGGAAAGTTCGCAGGCAAAACAGGGTTGGCACCGAGCTATCCGGATGATGGCGGGCTGTTCGAAGCGGGCGTGCGGCAAGGCGAAGCCATCGCGGATGCCTACGAGGCCGGCGAATATGCCAAGGCGATGCGATTGATCATGGAACTCGCCGACGCCGCGAATCCGTTCGTGGAGCATGCGAAACCATGGGAAATGAAGAAGGATCCCGACCGCCAAGATGAGTTGCGAGATGTCTGCACCGTCGCACTCAATCTCTTTCGTCAGTTGGTAATTTACCTGTCACCCGTGTTACCGGCACTGAAATCCAAGTGTGAACACTTGCTTGGTGACACCATCCAGTCCTGGGATCAGGCGGCCACACCGCTACTCGACCGACCAGTCGCCAAGTTCGAACGCATGATGGACCGAATTCAAGAAGAGGAACTCGAGAAGATGATCGAAGAAAGCAAAGCCGAGGCGGAAGAAGCGACGGACGCCAGCCCGGCCGCCCAGTTCCAGGACAGCGATGCCCCCTTGAAAGACGAACCGCTTGCCGACGAAATCACCATCGACGATTTTGCCAAGGTGGATCTTCGGGTTGCGCGTGTCCTATCAGCCGAACACGTGCCCGAGGCGAACAAGCTATTGAAGTTGACGCTCGGTTTGGGCGGCGATGAAACGCGGCAAGTCTTCGCTGGCATTAAGGCGGCCTACGAGCCTGATCAACTGGTCGGCCGGCTAGTCGTCATGGTTGCCAACTTGAAACCACGCAAGATGCGTTTCGGGCTTAGCGAAGGGATGGTGACCGCAGCTGGGCCCGGCGGCGCTGACGTGTTCGTGTTGGGTGTCGACGATGGTGCCCAACCCGGCCAACGCGTTCACTAACCCCGCGTCAGCTCGAACGTGAAAGTCGCCATCCTTCACAGCCACTACGAGTCGGGTGGCGTCACGGCAGTCGTCCAGAATCATGTGGCTTGCCTGGCGGATGGTGACGCGATCACCGACATCCTCCTTTTGTCGGGAAAACGACAGAGCGCCCTGACAAGTGCAACCAGGTCGCAAACAGCGGTCGCGTCCATTGATGGCCTCGACTACGACTCGCTGGTTGCGACGGACGCTCCGGTGCAGACGCGTGCGGACGAGCTCGCACGGCGGATCCGCCAGGTGCTGGATGACCACGGCTTCACACCGAACGAAAGTGTTCTTCATTGGCATAACCATTCCCTGGGCAAGAACGCGGCCACTCCGCTGGTGGTCCGCCGCCTATCCGAGTCGGGTTGGCGGCTTCTCTTGCAAGTGCATGACTTTGCCGAAGATCAGCGTCCCGAGAACTATGGCTACCTTCGCGAGCAATATGCTGCCAGCGACTCCGGTACCCTCGACGGCGTCCTTTACCCGACCGGCATGGGTGTCGCCTACGCCACCCTGACGCGAGGCGACCGCGACGCCCTGACCACCTGGGGATTGAACGAAGGTTCCGTTCATGTCATTCCCAACAGTGTTTCATTGCCCGTCGATGAAATGCCCTCGTTCCAGACAGCGCACGCGCGCGTTCGTGCGGCCTTCGCATTGCCCCAGGATGCCAAGTGGGTCCTGTACCCGGTGCGTGGCATTCGTCGCAAGAACGTGGGCGAATTCGTCCTCCTATCACAGTTGTTGCCCGAACCCTTCTATGGCGCGCTAACGCTTCGTCCTGACACCCCGCTGGAAGCCGCCAACTACGAGCGTTGGCGTGCGGTTGCCAATGCTGCTCGGGTCCGTTTGGTCTTCGACGCGGCCCATCATCCTGATATCCAATTCGCAGACAATCTGTCTGCGTGCCACTGCGTTGTCTCAACCAGCGTGGCGGAGGGCTTCGGCATGTCTTTTCTCGAACCCTGGCTTGCGAGCCGTCCCGTGGTCGGGCGCGCGATCCCGATGGTTGTTGGCGACTTTGATGCCGAAGGTCTTCGATGGACCCAGCGATATCAACAAGTCGCGATCCCTGGCACCCGCACCTGGCTCAACGAAGTCCGTCGCGAATACCGAGCTTCCAAACAAAGGGCCTACGCGTCGTTGGCCCCCTCTTTTCGCCCCGGGCTGACAGCTGACGAGGATGCGTCATCCACGGACCACTTGGACCGAATTGACTTCGCCGACCTACTCCCGAAACGACAGGTCGAGGTGATCGAGAGGGCGGCTCGTGACGCAGCTTACGCCCAAGACCTTGCGACGCTGAATCAGCCCATCTTGGATTGGATCCAAGAAGGACCGGGCGATGACACGATCCAGATGAATCTGGCCACCGTCAGGACGCGATTTCATTTGGACGTGCAACGAGACCGACTGCTGTCCGCATACCAATGCCTTCGGAACGGTACGCGATCAACGAGGCCTTCCGACGGCGGCAGGATGGTGGACATCATCGACCGGTCCCACCCCTTTCATCCCTGCCGTGTGGAAACCGACTTATAGGCGGGCCATAACCTTCTGATAAACGGACGCCGTCTGGCGGGCCATCGACAGGTCACTGAAACACTGACGCTGTCGCCTCTGCGCCGCTGTCGCCATGCTGCTCCAGTCGTGCGTGCCCTGAATCAAGGCCTCCATTTGGTCTGCCAGTGACACCGGGTCATTCGGTTCCGCCAACAAACCTTCCACCCCGTGGTCGATGGCCTCAGGCGTTCCCTCCACGCGAGTCGCGATGACCGGTGTCGCGGCGGCCATGGACTCCAAGACCACCATGGGCAGGCCTTCTCCGAAGAGACTCGGTAACACCATGGCATCCATTCGCGTCAGTTCACCCGTGACGTCGTCTGTGAATCCGATTCGCTCCACGGAATCTAGGATACCAAGGTCACGGATCAAGGACTCCACGGTGTTCTCGTATTCATCCGTCTCAAACGGTCCGATGCACCGGAGTTTCACCGGTCTGCCACGACGCCGAAGTTCCGCCATGGCTTGCAGTGCGACTTCCAAACCCTTTCGGGCGCGCATCAACGCAATCATTCCGAACACCCATGTGCCGCACGTCGCTGGTTTGCTTCGGGCGGGAACGTCGACCACAGGGACACCATTGGGGACCACCGTGATCCGACCGGCGTCGCCACCGTGACTTACTAGGTCGTTGCGAAGGCTTCGTGACACCGTGATCTGATGCGAACAGTTCTTCAGACTCAAACGTTCCACCCATGCGTTGATCTGGTTGTTGATCGCTCGCTCGCAATCACGCGAGGCGGGTGAATGAACGTGGTACACCCACGGAACGCCCGCGAGTCGCGAAGCAAGCGCCGTGACCATCGCCGCGCGAGGTGTATGAGCATGAACAAGTTGGTATTCATTTGCCCGTAGCAGGCGACTCAATCGACGTACAATCCCGAGGTCGATTTTGGAAGTCATGGGGATCGGGTAGCCGCGACCCCATGAATCGCCGCGAGCGTCTTGTTCCTTCAATCGCGCTGCGAAGCGGTCCGGCTTGAGCATCGCAAAGTCAGCCCGAACACCAAAGTAGGGCAGGCAATGCCCCAAATGCGATTGGACTCGCTCCGCGCCCGAGAAGTGCTGGCCATTCACCACGTGCAGCACGCGCGTCGTGCACTCCCGTGGCTTCGCGTCCTGCCCGAGACAACTGCTGCTAGACGGGCTCGCTGTAGCAACGGGTGCGGCAAAGTCACCCGTTGCTGATCCGGTCAAGACATCAGAGGAAACCAGCATGGCGATACAATCCAACCCCAAACAGCAAACCACGTTTTGTCAGGCCAAACGATTCTGCTGAAGGATGGAATGCGTGACACCACACGAAAGTCACGGCGCGGATAATTCGCATGCCGCCAACGGGATCTCACGGAGAAGTTCCGTTTCTGACGATTACGACGAAGGGTTGCGGTTGAAGAACCGGCGTTTGTTGTCTCGCTTTGAGATCCCGGCCCGATCCATCAACGAACTCTTCATCACCTCTTCCAGGTAGTCATCGTCAGCCGGGGGCGGCCCGTAGGCGCCCAGCAACTGAGGTTCATACTCAAGAATATAGTGATGACGGGCAATCGAAACGCGACACTTGGGGTCGGCCCGCTTCCGCATGACGGGACGATCGTCCACCTTCGTCCCATTGCGGCTATTGAGATCGCGGATAAACCAGTACCCGTGTTCGAGGGTCATCCGGCAATGCTGCCCCGAAACATTGGAGAAATTCAGCCGAATGTCGCACTGACTACGACGACCGATGAGCAATTTGTCTTTGATCAGCGGGATCGGGTCGCCACCACCAACAGGCGTCAACTGACCAAATGCCCCCGCAAACTGGACTTCTTTTTTCTCGCTCGACATCGCCGTACACCTGCACGTTGTGAAAAGATCTGTGCCGACTATTCTTCGGCTCAATTGGGGGGCGTCAAGCATGCCCTCCCAGCCAAGACAGGCTTCGATCCCACTATATTCGCCGACACGAGCGACATCCACTTCGAAGTCGCCGTCAATATCGAATGTCGACCCGTGTGCCAATTCCCGTACATGCACGCAACTGCCGATCAATACCGCCTCAAGAACGCGTGGTAACTCCCAGTGGACTCACGAACCGAAAACACCGACGTGAAATCCGAACTGGCGGGGGAAACCGAGACATTCGCCTGGCAGGAGGAAGGGTTGGTTTTCAATGCCTTTGGCAAGGCCCTGCGGCGACGCTACGGGGGGCGTGTCCAGCGTGTCAGCATCGATGCGGGTCTCAGCTGCCCGAACGTGGACGGCACCTTGGTGCGTGGCGGATGTAACTTCTGCGACAACCGTTCCTTCAGCCCCTCACGACGGGTGCGACTCAAGCGTGTGCAGGAACAATTGACCTCAGGCATGACGAGCGTGATGCGACGCTACGACAAAGTCGGGGGCTTCATCGCATACTTCCAACCCGCAACCAACACGTATGCCCCGGTCGAACAGCTACGCGAACTCTACTCGATCGCCTTAGCGGCCGACCCGCTGGTAAAAGGACTGGCGATCGGCACTCGCCCCGATTGCGTCCCTGACTGTGTGCTGGATCTACTCGAAGAGTTGTCGACCGATCATGACGTGTCACTGGAGCTGGGCATGCAATCGGTCGATGACGCATCGCTCAGATGGATGAACCGCGCTCACACCCACGAGCACATGATCAACGCGGTCGATCGCGCCCGCGGACGTGGGTTTGAAATCTGCGCCCACGTCATCCTAGGGATACCCGGGGAATCCCACGAAACCATGTTGCGATCCGCCCATGAAATCAGCCGGCTTGGGATCGATGCGGTCAAACTACACAACCTCTACGCAGTCCGCGGAACCACCTTGGGTGACCAAGTCCTTGCCGGGCAAATCGCGATGATGGAACGTGACGACTACGTCAAAACCGTCGTTGATTTTCTAGAACGGACGCCCCCGAGTGTGGTCGTCGAACGCGTCAGCGGTGATGCCCCGCCTGACTTTCTCATCGAGCCGAAGTGGTGCCTCGACAAGTCGAACCTACGGCGTGAGATCGAACAAGAGTTTCTCAACCGCGGTACCCGCCAGGGCGATCACTGGGAACCGCCACGTGTGCCGCCAGTGGATCGCCCACGTCCCGAGGATTTAACGCCCAGCGCCATCCTCGATCGCATCGCGAACCGAGGTCGGCTACCCGTTCTCAAGATGCAACTGGATTGAGATCGATGTCTGGCGAACGCAGTAGGAAACGTCCTGCCATCGCGAACGCGATCAGGACTCCGATGCCCCCCCAAGACGTTGAACCAGAGCGGTGGGATATCGGGGATGCCCCACTGGTGGCGTCCCACCTGATAGACATTCCATGAACTGTTGACAAATGCGTGGCACAAGGCGGACGGCCAAATGGAATTCGCACGCCAAGCCATCACCCCCAGCCAGACGCCGATGATCGTCGCCAACGCAATGCCGTGCGGCGTGACGTGAAAAAGCCCGAAGACGACCGACGTGATGCCAATGGCGTTGGCGGGACGATAACGTTGGAGCAGACGTCGCTGCACGAACCCTCGAAAGAACAACTCCTCGCTGAAACCAGGCAACACACCAATGAGGATGATGAAGAGGATTCCCCAGAATGTGCTGATGTTCTGATAGAGCTTGAGGATCGATTCGTCGCCAGGGATGACCTTTTCGATCAGGATCACGACCCCCACCGACAACAAGAGAACGGGAATGGAGCCCACCATCATCACCAGGTACATCGCGGGCGACCACTTCGGCCAATGGAGTCCCAATCGTGACCGCACGCTTTCACCTTGGTTCCTGGCGCTGAGTCGACCGGCAACGAAGGCCGAGACGATCAGTGTGCTCCCGGACGCAAGGAGCAGCAGTAGGAACACGGTAGCCTCCATCAAGCGTTCCGGCAATCGACTCATTGCATCGGAGAGTGATTGGTTTTCAGGTCGCGCAACCAACACCAACCAAGCCACGACGACGGCCTGTGCGAACGCCGTCAAAATGAATTCCAAGACCATGACGGCAAAGAGCGGCCAGACACGAAGCGGTCGGGCGGGAGTCTCTGAATCAGGTCCGGACAGCACAGAAGCGTCCGGATATCCATTTGATTTCATCGTCGTGGGTGACCCTGATAGGACAAATTCTTCGATGAACCCGCACGAACGTTTTCGTCGCCGATCGCAAATCCGCTTGTCAGATAACGTAACGCGATCCCATCACACCGTGTTGCCCCAACTCGGATGGTTGCCGCGACGAAGCTGGCACGAGGGGCAAAAGAAAGTGCTTCGTTGCGCCTGAACGATGCGACGAATCAAGCCATCAGAACACCGCCGACAAAGCTCCGACTCGCGATCATAAACCCGGTGATAGTTTTGGTATCCACCGGGGTCATTCAAGGCGTTGCGATAGGTCCCGTCGCCCAACGTGCTTCCCTCATGCTCAATCGCCTCGCGGAGAACTTCTCGCGTGCATTCGATCACGCGCTGGTACTGCGTTTTCGTCAGGCGATCACAGCGTGCTCGTGGATCGATGCCCGCCAAGAAGAGGATCTCCGCTGCGTACAGGTTCCCGATCCCGGAGACCACGGCCTGATCCAAGAGTGCAACCTTGATGGCGCGGCGACTCTTTCTCAATCGCTCGCGTAACTGATCGGCTTCGATCACAAGTGCATCCGGACCGAGTCGGGCTTCGATTTGCTGACGAAAGTCTTCGGCATCTAGCAACCGAATGGTACCCAGTCCACGGCGGTCCCAAACAAGCAATT
>JBCCYK010000211.1:0-12045 GCA_039189905.1 Planctomycetota bacterium | reverse complement strand
GGCTGCCTTCATAACGTCTTTGATTTTGTAGCTGGGTGCGTCGTCATCGGCAGCCTGCAGCGGCATTGATAACACGCCCATGGCAGCGAAACAAACGACCAGGGAAGCGATGCTTTTTCGAATGGTAAGAACTCGCGTGAGAAGTGAACTCGCAAAACACACCGAGATGTCTCGGCATTACACCAGCGGGGCCAGTACGTAGTTGGGAGGCACCGTCATCGCAATGACCGAGCTTGCCTTGCCAACAAGACTCTCCTCAGTTTTGATCGGAAGCCAAATCGTCGATGAATCGCCTACTTCGAATTGGATTTCATCATGCGTGCCCGCATCGCTGGGGACTGAAGGCGGTCCCTTTGAATGAGATCCTCGCGATGGATTTCGCCGGGACGAATGGTTTCATGAGCTTCGTCAGCGTGTTCGGTCAATCCTGCCAGAACCGCCGGATACTTTGCGGCGAGGTCCCTTGCTTCCGTGACATCCTCTGCCAAATCGAAAAGCTCCCAGTCTTGGTCGCCGTTGCGATACGCCTTCCAGTGGCCCGAGCGTACCGCCGTCTGCTTGCCGTATTCCCAGTAAAGGTAAGCATGCTCCGCTTGTGCCTGACGAGAGTTCTGCAGCGTTGGCCAGAAGGATAAACCATCGGTCGTCGGAACGTTTGCCCCAGCGATCTCACCCAGAGTTGACATCACATCAGGATAGTAGAGCAGGTGATTCGAAACGCTACCCGCCTCGATGATGCCAGGCCAACGCACCAGAAAGGGGACCTTCAATCCGCCTTCGTATAAAGAGCCTTTCCCGGCCCGAAATCGCTCGCCCGTTCTTGGGTTCAGGTTGGGGCCGAAGAAGCCATGCGGTCGATCCGCGCTCTTGAAGTAGGCTTGGCCGCCATTGTCGCCACAAAGAAAGACGATCGTGTTCTCGTCAATCTTCAGTTCCTTAAGCAACGCGACGAGTTGGCCAATCTGCCGGTCCATCATGTGCATGAACGCCGCGTAGACCTTGATGTCGTTATCCGAACGCTGGCCTCCAACCCACGGCTTGTCCTTGAAGAGCAACCAAGACGGATCGTCGGGATCGATTCCCCAGATCCCATGAGGCGGGGTCCACGGCAGGTAGCAAAAGAAGGGTCGGTCCTTGTTGCGACGAATGAAACTCACCGATTCGGCAAAGATCCGTTCCTGAGCGTGCGTTTGCCCTTCGTAGAAGCTTACGCCGTCGTTTCCCTCCAACGCGACCTCCTCACTGTTGCGGATCAAGTACTCGGGATAGTACGTGTGGGCATGCACCTGATCGTAATAGCCGAAAAAGACATCGAAGCCGTGCTTCTCCGGCACACCTGAAGTCCCACGACCACCAATCCCCCATTTGCCGAAACCACCCGTAGCATATCCCTTTGCCTTCAGCATGCTGGCCAGGGTCGGTTCGTCAGCACGAATGGGCGCGAACCCGTTGTTGGCACGCATTGACGTGTGACCCGAATGAAGCCCCGTCAACAGGCAACATCGGGTTGGTCCACAGACAGGTGCTCCCGCATAGGCGTTGGTGAATCGCATTCCCTCCTGCGCGAAGCGATCGATGTTGGGGGTGAGCAGGTCCGTGTGACCCATGTGTCCCGATTCGAAATAGCCCCATTCATCCAGCATCAAGTAGATGATGTTGGGGCGATCGTTGGCTGCGGCCACAACCGACGTGGTGGCATACATCAACAAGAGCAGGATGACTCTCGACATTCGCAAACACTTCCTCAAGCAAGGATGTCCTTGACGACCTGGCCATGGACGTCGGTCAAGCGGAAATAGCGCCCCTGGAACTTGTACGTCAAGCGTTCATGATCGACACCCAAGAGATGCAGCAGCGTGGCGTGTAAGTCATGCACGTGAACCGGATTCTCAGTGATGTTGTAGCTATACGCGTCGGTACTGCCGTAGGTCATGCCTGGTTGGACGCCGGCGCCGGCCAAGAAGACGGTGAAGCATCGCGGGTGGTGGTCGCGGCCGTAATTGTCTTTGGTGAGCGTCCCTTGACCGTACACCGTTCGTCCAAACTCACCGCCCCAAACGATCAGCGTGTCTTCCAAGAGCCCCCTTTGCTTCAGATCCTTGATCAAAGCCGCCGTTGGTTGGTCTGTGTCGTAGCACTGCCCCTTGATCTGCTTGGGAAGTGTTTTGTGTTGGTCCCAACCCATGTGGAACAGCTGAACGAAGCGAACCTCCCGCTCAATCAATCGTCGTGCGAGCAGACAATTGCTGGCAAAGGTTCCTTTCGTGCGTGACTCGGGCCCATACATTTCAAATGTGCTTTCGGGCTCGTCGTCCACTTCGGTCAATTCAGGAACAGAGGCTTGCATTCGGTAGGCGAGTTCATATTGCGCGATGCGTGTCGCGATCTCTGGATCACCGAACTCGTCCAAGCGTTCTTCGTTGATGGAAACGATGTCATCAATGATGCGACGACGCAGGTTACGATCCACACCCGGTGGATCACTTAGATACAACACCGGGTCACCGGACCCTCGGAACTTGACTCCCTGGTGTGTCGTTGGCAAGAAGCCACTCCCCCAAAGTCGATCGTAAAGAGGCTGGCCACCGGGCCGACCCGTTCCGGTTGAGATCATCGCGACAAAGGCGGGCAGGTTGTCGTTGACACTCCCCAAACCATAGGACAACCAAGAACCGATCGAAGGTCGCCCTGCGATCTGGGAGCCGGTTTGAAAGAACGTGATCGCCGGGTCGTGATTGATCGCCTCTGTGTGCATCGACTTAATGAAACAAAGATCGTCAGCCACACCTGACAGGTGTGGCATCAATTCACTGATCCAAGCACCACCACTTCCGTGTTGCTGGAAGTCAAATCGAGTGGGCGCAACCGGAAAGCGTTTCTGACCGGATGTCATCCCGGTCAGTCGCTGCCCGCCACGAATCGAATCGGGAAGGTCTTCATCAAATCGATCCGCCAACTCGGGCTTGAAGTCGAACAGATCCAGTTGGGAGGGAGCGCCAGACTGAAACAGGTAGATGACGCGTTTCGCTTTGGGTGCAAAATGCGGCAAACCGGGCAAGCCGTGCCAAGTGACGTTTGGATCCTTCCCTTGATCTGCCCTCAGATCTCCTCCAAGTAAGTTCGCCAACGCGGCGATCCCAATTCCCGTCGCGCCCCTTCCAAAGAAGTGTCGGCGATTGTGTGCCAGTTGCAATGAAAGACGCGGATGCATCGTCACTCCTTCGTTACTGATTCGTCCAGGTTCAACAAGACGGTCGCAACCGCTGTCAGGGCAGCGAGCTCCGTCACGTTAACGCCGTCAGGAACTTCAGACGCTCCTACTGACAACAAGCCGCTTGCTGCCTCTTTATTGTCAGCAAAATAGTCGTGGTAGGAGGCATACCCTCGGTACAAGATCTCCAGGACCTTGTCGCTGGGCTCGCGAGTCAACAACAATGCGAACCCGTGACGGATTCGAGCATCCAAGGACTCACTACCGGCCCCCTCCATCATCCGCTGAGCCAGACCGCGGGATGCTTCCACATACGTCGGATCATTCATCAAGTTGATCGCTTGCAGTGGCGTGTTCGTGACCGTGCTGTTCACCGAACACACTTCCCGATTGGCACTGTCAAAGTTCATCATAGAGGGCGGCGGGACGGTTCTTCTCCAAAAGGTATACAAACTGCGGCGATACAGGTCGGCACCGGACGCTTGGACATATTTGAAGCCCTTGGCGCTGACCTCCTCCCAGAGCCCCGGCGGCTGGTACGGCATCACGGGTGGCCCACCCGGCTCATCAACCAACAGGCCGCTTGCGGCTAGCGCTTGATCGCGCAACGCCTGGGCATACAAGCGAACGCGTGGTCCACGAGCCAATAAGCGGTTCTCCGGGTCACGCTCGCGCAAGTCTTCGGTCAATCGGCTGGATTGGCGATAGGTGGCACTCGTCACAATCAACTTCTGCATCGCTTTGACATTCCATCCCGACTCGCGAAACTGCACCGCCAGCCAATCGAGCAACGCCGCGTGTGTCGGTTGGGCGCCCTGGGAACCAAAGTCCTCGACGGTCTTCACAATCCCGGTCCCAAAATACATCTGCCAATAACGGTTCACGGCCACGCGTGCCGTCAGTGGGTTCTGCCTGTCCATCAACCACCGGGCAAGACCAAGGCGATCGGCGGAAAAACGCTTCGTGAAAGGCAGCACGGCGCGTGGTGTGGCCGGGACGAGCTTCTCAGACTTGTTGGGCGCGTCGTAGACGCCTCGCTCCAGTAAATAGGTGTCACGTGGAGTCTTCAGTTCACGCATGATCGAGACCATCGTGATGTTCGTTTCCTCGTAATCCTTCAACGCGGACGTCGCGCGCTTTGTCGACTGCACCAATTTCCTATATTTCGGATCGTGATTCTGAAAATAGCGATCCGCGAGAAAGTCGGAGGCGGCCTTGGGACGTCTTCCAGCCAGTGAAAAAAGGACATCCTCCGAAGAGGCGGAATGCAGAAACGCCACCTGCTCGTCTTCCAACGCGGTGTTGAAGAAGAGGACTTCATCCACCAAGGTGTTCGCGAGGAGTTCGTCTCGGATGGTCTTTTTGGAGGAGGAGGCATTTTCCGCTCCGAGGAGCAGGCTCTCCTGAATGGTGAACACTTGGCCGAACTGATCAAGGCGGACTTCGGTATCCACAGCTTCGCCATCGAGAAACAGGTTGACCCCCCTCGCCTTGCGTGATCCGTCGTAACGAACCGCGACATGGCGAAACTCCTTGGCCGGGAACGTGGGCTTACTCGCTACTTCGATGGAGTGTTTTCGCTTGCGGTCACTATGAAGGCGAAACACGATTTGAAAGCGGTCATTGCCCTGTTCAACCAGACTGAACTGAAAACCCTTGGCTGTGTCATCCTCGGTCATGCAGCTCACAATAGGCCCCTCCGCTCCCGCAATGTCCGGCCCAGGTTGAACCCAGGCTGCCATGGTGAGTGGCACGGACGGATCAAAACCTCCTTTGCCAGCTGGCCGCCCAAGGTCCAGGTAGCCGCCCTGCTTCAGCAACACGCCGCTGCCGTGTGTCGCATCCTTGAGATCGGACGTGCGACGTGGCCCCAAATATCGGGCTCGATTTCCAAGAGTTCCCAGACTCGTTTCCGTATTATTGACCCGTGCGTCGAAGGTGAAGAACAGTCTCGGAACGGGAATGGTACTTTTGGACTCGGCATTCGCGCGTTGTTCCGTCTCGGTTTTCAGCCATTCCGCCAACGGCTGATTGGCCTGCTTCGTATAGACGGACTGCTCCTGCGACAGCTGTTTAACTTCCCCCACCAACGCATCATGCTGTTCGCGCGTTCCAGACGTGTACACCGGCATGTTCGGCGCTGGGGCGATGTCGCCATCCTTGCCCTTCTCCGGCACGTTATGAAAAAACGCAAAGAGGCTGTAAAAGTCTCTCTGTGAAATGGGGTCGTATTTGTGATCGTGGCAGCGTGCACAGCCGACGGTCAGTCCCAGCCACACCGTCCCGGTGGTTTCAACACGATCAGCCACATATTCAACCAGAAACTCATCCGGAATGATGCCGCCTTCGTTGTTGATGCGGTGGTTCCGATTAAACGCGGTGGCGAGTAGCTGCTGGTCAGTCGGCTCCTCCAGCAAGTCACCTGCCAGCTGTTCGATGGTGAATTGATCAAACGGCATGTTATCGTTGTAGGCACGAACGACCCAATCCCGCCAAGGCCACTGCGATCGTTTGAAGTCATTCTGATACCCGGCTGAGTCGGCATAGCGCGCGGCGTCCAGCCATGGCAGCGCCATGCGTTCCCCGTAGTGATGCGATTCCAACAGACGGTCAACCGCCCGTTCATAGGCATGGGGTTCCAAATCACTTTGGAATGCCTCGACCTGCTCGCGTGTCGGTGGCAAACCGGTGAGATCCAGTGTGACGCGGCGAAGCAGGGTGAGCGGGTCCGCTTCGGGTGACGGCTTCAGGCCTTCTTCCTCCAGTCGACGCAGAACGAAATAGTCGACTTCGTTGCGTGGCCAGTCTTTCCCGCGAATCGTTGGCAGGGCGGGTCTGGCGGGGACTTTCAGCGACCAATGCTGATCGAACGGCGCGCCCTGCAGAATCCAAGCATCCAGTAATGCCACCTCGCGTGCATCCAGGCTTCGATTCGAGTCGGGCGGTGGCATCACCTCGTATTCGTCCTGGGAATGAATACGAACATGGAGTTCACTCTGATCAAGTTTGCCAGCCACGATGGCGAAGTATCCGCCGAGGTGGGCGAAGGCGTTCTCTTCGCTGTCAAATCGCAACAACGATTCCTGGTTCTCGGCATCCGGACCATGGCAATGGAAACACTTGTCGGACAAGATCGGGCGAATATCTCGGTTGAAGTCAACCGGTTCTGCTGCGGTGGCCGGCGACGCCTCCCAAGCACACAACATGAAAGCCAGCGTCGCAACAAGACGCCCCACGATTCGTCCCTGCGGTTCCCTCGTGGCCTTCGTACGCTTGCAACGAATCGCTCTCCACATCTGCCTTGCTCGCTCCCTTTGCACGTGGCCCTTCATCGCGATCGAACCTCACCTGCTTTCCGAGTCTGCTGCAGCAAGTCCTGCAGTTCTCGCACGCGAGCGGTTTCCTGCGCAAACAGATTCTCTCTTTGGCCCACGTCCACACTCAAATCAAACAGAGCTGCTTGATGTGGGTTCTTTTCAAATCCTTCCTGCTCGGCGAACCAGTCTGGAACGCCCGACACGTAGCCACTGGGCGCGTCAATCAACACCCAATTGTCCCTACGAACGGCATAGTGGTCTTTCTTCGTGTTATGCACGATCGAATCTCGAGCACTTGCTCCCCCCATCCAGAGTTCCATCTGGTCATGACTGTCATCTGCGGCAGCATCGGGTAGCTCAAAACCGATGATCCTGGCCATCGTGGCCATGATGTCGATTTGGCTCATCAATCCTTCCGTGATCGTGCCGGCCTCGACGACACCCGGCCACCGCACAAGGAACGGAACTCGGTGGCCACCCTCGTAGATGTCTCGCTTGCCGCCTCGAAGCGGACCGCTGCTGTAGTGCTCATGATTGCGAATGCGATCATATGCATACTTCTCCGGTCCGTTGTCCGCGGTGAAAATCACAATCGTGTTCTCGCGAAAACCATTCTCATCGAGCGCCCTCAGGAATTCGCCCGCATGGTGGTCGCTTTGAGCAACGAAATCACCATATCCCCCCACGTCCGTTTGGCCCTGCCAATCGGTGGTCGGAACAATGGGCGCGTGCGGGGACGTCCACGGCCAGTAGAGAAAGAACGGCTGATCACTGTTCCTCTGATTCTCTATCCATGCGACAGCTCGCTCCGTCAGCCTGGGCATGACCGCGTCCTGTTTCCAACCTTCCACCATGGGCCCAGGTCTTCCTTCTGGAGCACCTTCTGTTGGCCTTGGTTCGGGAACGTACGGGATCGTGGGAGCAGTCGTCACATGGTCGTTCTCGATCCACGTGTAAGGAGGGAAGTTGGGGACGTCGTCGCCAAAGTAGTAGTCGAAACCGTGCGCGAGCGGGCCGCTTGGGATAGGTTGCGTCCAGTCAAAATCGTCCGCCGCGTACACCAGGTTTCGCCCCGACTTAACGGGTTTCGCACTGGGTTTACGAATCGCAGACCAGTCAAAACCGAGATGCCACTTCCCTATACACGCCGTGCGATAGCCTTGGCTTTTCAGCATCTCGGGCAGCGTCAATCGTTCGTCAGCAAAGACCGAATCGCCCCAGGCACCCACGATCCCATGCATCTTTCGCCAGTGATACCGGCCCGTCAGAAGGGCGTAGCGACTGGGCGTGCAGATACCCGATGAACTGTGGGCATCTGTGAAACGCATGCCTTGACGGGCCAATGCATCCAGATGGGGCGTCGCGATCTTTGAATCCGGGTTTTGAACACCCAGATCGCCAAATCCCATGTCATCGGCGTAGATGATGACGAGGTTGGGTCGTTCCGCATTGGCTAGTTCCGCAAACCAAAACTGTCTGCCGGCTAGCAGCGTCAAGATAGCGGCAAGAACAGGGGTTGCGGACACAAGACGAAAGTCGGTCATGGAGAATTGCCAAAGATCGATTGAATCTGTCTGACTTTGGTCACAGCCACCTGATTGCCCGTGGCCAAACCGTCGCCCGTCAGCGTCACGCCCGTCCCACAATGGTACGCGAGATTGAAATCGTGGAAGTCGCGGAAGTTCACCTCCACCCGCACGGATGGGCGTCCTTGCACATCGACATAGAAGATCTTGGCTTCGTTCAAGTCGTCACTCATTCGCAAACGACCCTGCACCGTGATCTCGGTACCCTCGATCTTCACCCAACTCTCAAACGAACGCTCCTGATAAGGTTGATAGTCACTCTCCCTGAGTCCCGGCAGAGGATCGATCGACCCACCAAACTTTTGCGTGTCGACACCGAAGCTTTGCAGGAGGGCGAGATGCAAACGTCCCAGCTGCTGGTTCTCCGCGTATCGCACATAACGACCCGTCTTGAGCATGCCTTTGCCGCCGGCGAGGACCGTTGGAATTCGGGTGGCGGTGTGGTTGTCGCTGTGCCCCATGCCACTGCCGTACAACACCAGCGTATTGTCCAACAGCGTTCCGTTGCCCTCCGCTTGTGCCTTCAGCTTGGTCAACAGACGGTCGAATTTCTGCATGTGCCAAAGACTGATCTTCAAGAGCGAGTCGAGGTTCTGACGACTGAAATTGCGGAAGAAATGGGACAGATAATGGTGCTGTTGCTTGATCCCAAGAAAATCAAAGACCAGGCGGCTGTTGCTATTGCCGAGCATGTAGGTGATGCAGCGCGTCGAATCGGTCCACAGGGCGAGCACAATCAAGTCCAACATGATGTCAACCTGCTCATCCAAATTCTCGCCGGTACCCGGACGCGTGAACCCCGCCACGTCCATGCCTTTGGTGACATCGTTCTGCTCCATGGTTTGAAGCTGCTTTTCCGATTCACGAATGACTTCCAGATACTCATCGAGAGTCCGCTGATCCACGATACCTGCCTTTCGCGAAAGCGATCGGGCCTCCTCAAGGACCCGATCCAACACGCTGCCCATCGCCTCGCGTTCCGCCGGATTCGCAAGCGGGTTTCGAAACAGTCGATCAAACACGAGTTGCGGGTCGCTTGCACGTGGGATCGCACCCCCATTCTTGTCGTAAGAGATGTAGCTGCATCCAAACTGATTCGGAAACAGGCCTTCTGTCGTCAACTCGAGTGAGCGGTGCAACGTGTCACCACAGATCTGATCCGCGATCAGCTGATCCACAGACGCGGAGCTCTTAACCGCGTGGTGGCCGGACAGAAACCGACGCGTCGAATTGGCGTGGGACGAAAATCCGAAGTCACCCATGTTGTCCAGGATGAGCAGGTCGTCCTTGTGTTTCTCGAACGGCTTCATCAGCGGCGACATGCGAAAGTCGTACTCGCTGCCGCCCTCAATATTCCACGATGGAGGATGCACGCCGTTGGGCTTGAACAAGGTCATGAACCGTTTGGGCGGCGTTTCGGCTGCTGCGGCGGTTGACGAGCTCGCCATCAAATCCAGGAACGGCAATGGCAGCATCACGCCACCAACGCCACGCAAGAGCGCCCTGCGATCCATCTTGGTTCTCTTCATGATCGATCCCTTGATTCGTTGGCCGGAGAAAGAATCATCTCTTGAAATGGGACACTTTGGGTGACATCGTGAATCAGGTCTCGCCACGTCGCAGTCTCGCTATTGAGACGGTGCGTGATCTCGGCAATCGTGGGTTGATCAAACAACTCCAATCGCCGACACAAAGCATACGCCATCGTTCGTTCCACGATGTTGCGGATCACCGCTTCCCGCTGGCTCGTGGCCAGGATTTCTTTCAGTTCGCGAATGTTGGCAAAGGTTTCGCCGCTGGGCAATCGACCGCTGGTATCCAGCGCGTCCGACGCGACCCCATCACTTGTCGGCTTCTTTTGCTTTTTCGGGCGATAGTTGGCAGCCAGCATGTAGTTGCCGTCCTCGTCAAACGTCTGCAAGACAAATCCCAATGGATCGATCTTGTTGTGGCACACAGAGCAAGCCTCCTGTGTGCGATGCTGCTCAAAACGCTGCCGAAACGTCAGATTCTCTCCCCGTCGATTGGGTGCGACCTGCCCGACGTTTGCGGGTGGATCATTGAGGTGCTCACCAAGAATGCGTTCCAGCATCCACGTGCCCCGTAGGATGGGACCGCGGTTCATTGCGAGAATCCCAGGCATCGTTAACACCCCGCCACGCTCGCTGGCATCGTTGAGTTGGATCCGCATGTTTTCGAAGACTTCGCCCTCCAAGCCCTTCGTTCGCTTCTGCTTGCGGACTTCCTTGGCATCACTCCCGTAGATGCCCGCGGTGTACAGGTTGGCAAACGCGAATTGCGAATCAACCATCTCAATCAGCGGCCGATCGTTTGTGAATAAGTGATGCATGAAGTCGAGCGGTTGTGACTTCCACGCTTCACGAATGGGAGGGTTGTCGGTTGCGACATCAATCTCGTCCAACGAAAACCACTGACGGACAAAGACATCAGCCAGACGACGTGACTTGTGCGAGGCCAGCATTCGATCCACTTGTTTCAAGAAGCTCTCTTGATTCAAAAGCGAGCCGTCCGCGGCCGCGTCAAAGAGTTCCTGATCCGGCATATCAGCCCAGAGGAAAAAGGAAAGCCGCTCCGCCAGTTCAAATGCGTCGACACGCTGTCTCGCCCCGCGTTCGCCCTCGA
This sequence comes from Planctomycetota bacterium, assembly GCA_039189905.1. GTDB lineage: Bacteria > Planctomycetota > Planctomycetia > Pirellulales > Pirellulaceae > Rhodopirellula. Next base: position 1,288 of record JBCCYK010000211.1, on the reverse strand, counting down.
CGAGGAACCCTCGATAAAGAAACTTGGGCGACACCAAGGCCGACTTGAGCTCAAGCTTCAAAGCCAAGAAAAGCGGCTCACCCTGCAATCCCGCCAGGCGTTCCCGCACGCCTGCGAATTCCACGGGCGAGACCGGGCGACGGTAGGCCCGCGGCAGAAAGTTGCGTAGCAACCGCATCGTATGTGCCTGCGTCAACGATCCATTGCGTTCTCCAGTGAAGGCTTCCAATGCATCGCGACGATGAGGTGAGAACAACTCGATGAGCGCGGCGTCGGCCAGGTATGCGTACTGTTCCCAGGCCGCCAAAGATATCGGATTGCCAAGTGTCGCGTTGGTGAAGCCGCTCTCTCCGGGGACGTCTGTCGGCAAAAGCTTGATCGCCAACGAGCGTTCGGACTCAGTCTGCGCCGCCTCGGTCACGGCAACTTGCAGCTCAAATCCCAAGAGTGACCGCATCGTGTTGCGATACTCCATCACCGATAACCTGCGCGGTCGCAAAACAGCCGGCCGCGCCGGCACCGATTCCACGAAGGCTTGATACCATGCCAAAGCCTGTGTTCGCTCGCGCTCGTTCGGCTGTTCGCTGTCGTCAGGGGGCATCGTGCCCGCTTCCAGATGCTTCGCCACCGACTCCCACACCCGGTAGTCTTCCGCGATGTCACGAGAGTTTGCGGTCAGGGAAACGAAGTCAATGTCCCCACTGGCGTCTGGACCCGAATGGCAATCGAGGCAATACCTCGTCACCAAGGGCTTCATCGAACGTTCAAAGTCACTGCTCAACGCATGCGATTCGAACAGGAAGGCACTGCCCAACAGCACCATCGCCTGCGCGGTGGCCACGCCATGAAGAGACGAGACACGTTTCGCGCGGTAGCCGGCACCTATGGCGAAGACGATTCGAGACAAGAAACGCGCGGTTGCCGCTGAAAAACACTGGGGCACGGAAGAAAGCATCAGAGTGTCACAGGCCCCGCTGCTTCAATCTCCGTTGCGCCTGCGACATCACCTGGCATCTCAAGGTGTCGATGACCTTTGTTTTTCTTCATCTCAGCCGAACGTGTGTTCCGATCGGGCGTCGGGTTTTCCGGAAGCGTGTCGCCGGTCTCTTCGGTCCAACGCACAAGTAATGCGCGTGCTGTTTCCAGGGGCTCCTGGAATGCGGGATCGGTTGCCAAGTTGGAAAGCTGGTGTGGATCCAGCGAAACCCGGTACAACTCCTCCGCCGGACACGGGTTCCAGAAGATGTTTCGCTGAGCTTCCGTCAATTTCCCCGCGTCGTTGGCGGCC
>JBCCYK010000210.1:0-12068 GCA_039189905.1 Planctomycetota bacterium | reverse complement strand
GCTCGTACTCAGCCGCTTAGTGGCGGTACTCGTACTCCTACTCGACTCGTTGCTGTCTCGAGTACGAGTACCGCTTCGCTGAGTACGAGGTACGAGTACGATTTTCAGCGTGACCGACGGTTTTTGCCTGGCTTGCTAAGCGGGACGCTCTCTAACGCGATTCGGCTGATTTGGTAGCCCGTTGATTCTTGGCAATCAGTCGAGCTGGTCCGCGAAATTGTTTAACCGTCAGCCGCAGGCGTATGCGTTTTCACGAGCGCCACGTACGCCTGCGGCTACCGGTTAAACACAATACCGACTCAGCATCGCGAATCAACAGGCTGCTGGGGAACCCTGATTTCAAAATCTGACCGAGCTCTCACCGTGTCTACCCCATCGAAATGGGTTTCTCTGACAGATTGTCCTGGGCTTGCCCCACAGACGGTCGACCCATTTCCGCGTCGCCTCCGATGGATCGAAGCTTGTTGTTCAGATCGTCGAACGTGCTGGCAAGGTTCTCAGCGAAGGTATCGGCGTCAGCCTGCGTCTTGGACAGTCGATCGCCTAGCTTCTGACTCTGCGATTCTGCCTTTTCAATCAAGGCACGCACATTCGCGAGAACCCCGTCGTGCTCCGTGACCGCGTCTTCGAGCGCACTCCCGACTTCGGCCCCCGCTCCCGCCACGTTCTGGATGCTGCTCAGGGTTTCACCGATTTCGGCACAAACGTCCTCGGTGGTTTGCTGAATCGCATCGACGCGTTGGCCGATGTCGTCACGGCAGTCCGCGGCGGCAGCCGCTAGCAGTCCCACTTCCTCCGCAACCACGGCGAAACCTTGTCCATCGAGACCCGCGCGGGCTGCTTCAATCGCGGCATTGATCGATAGCACGTTGGTTGAAAAGGTGATGTTGCTGATTTCTTCAAGCGACTCGGTAATCGTCTTCGTACTCTGTTCCATCGCCTCCAAAGCTTTTCGGCTGGAGGCCGATTGCTGCAACGCAGACTCGGAAGAATCGATGGCTCTGTGACTCGTTGTCACGACGTCCCCCAGTTGTCCCACCAGCTTCTTGACATCGTCCGCCATGGCCTGGAACTGTTCGATGAGTGTTTTGTGTCCTGATTGGACCTCATCGATCATCGCACACGTTGTGCTCTGATTCGCTTCGGCGCTCTTTCGCAATGCGTTGGACTTGGCAGTCACTTCCTGCATCAGGGCGCTCAAGCGTGCCTCGCGGTGCTTGAGATTCTTGACGTGATCTTCGGCCTCGGCATTCTTGGCTTCCACTTGCTGCAGGAGCCGGGCGGCCTTGCCTTGTTCGCTCGCAATGGCATCAACCAGATGGTTGTAACACTGGGTCAGTTCGCCTGCTTCGGTGCCAAGTTCGGGCTTGAGCTTGAGGTGTTCGCCAAATCGATCTGCTTGACGAGCTTCCTGCATCTTCTTCCCGAGGTCCAACAGACTGCTGGTCGCGCCATGCTCGGCAACGTTCAGACCCAGTCGCTCATCCTCCAAGGACACCCGCAGTGGGATCCACACGCGGGCCAAGCTCAATGCCAAGGCGATAGTCCCAAACGCGGTGACCGCGACCGCGAGTGTCCCGAGCGTCTGCACACCCAGTAGGTTCAGTCGCGTCATCTCCATCGCAGCCAGATCCTCGGATCGGATGGTCAAAGCAATCGCGATCGTCCCCCACACGCCACAGAATCCGTGGACAGGGACTGCCCCGACGACATCGTCGACCTTCCATTTGAGCAACAGTTGCTCGCCAAACCAAACAACCACCCCGGCAACGAGGCCGATGAAGATGCAGCCATAGGTTGGGACGACACCACACCCTGCTGTGATGGCGACGAGCCCGCCTAACAAGCCATTCAGGATTGACGAGGGATGCCAGATCCCACCGCTTCCCTTCCACCGGCTGATGACACCCGACGACAAGGCGCCGGCAGTTGCTGCTAGAAGCGTTCGAAACGCGATTCCCGGGAGACTGTTGTCGACGGACAAGGCCGAACCACAGTTGAATCCAAACCAACCCACAAAAAGGATGAGCGCGCCCAGCGTTGCCAGGACCAGGCTGCTTTGCGGCAACGACTGAGGCTTGCCATCGGCATCAAATCGATCGGACCTGGGGCCGACTAGGATCGCCGCTGCGAATGCCGCCCAGGCACCCGTTCCGTGAACCACCGTCGAACCCGCAAAGTCGATGAATCCCATTCCCTCGAGCCATCCGCCCGGTCCTCCCAGAAACAGGCTTCCCCAACACCAGTGGCCGACGAGCGGATAAACCAGCAGGCTCAGAAGCAGGGTGATCCCAACGTAGACGTCAAAGCGAGTTCGTTCCGCGATGGCGCCAGAAACGATGGTTGCCGCCGTTCCGCAGAACATCGCCTGAAACAGAAAAAACGCCGCACCCCACGGTTCGCCATCCAAAGACGGACTAAAAAGCGTGGTGCCCACCACGCCGCCAGCCGTCGCGCCGAACATCACTCCAAAGCCCACCAACCAGAACGCGGCGGTGGACACGATGAAGTCGACTAGGTTCTTGAGCGCCACATTGATCGAACTCTTCTGCCGCGCCAGGCCGGATTCCAAGCACAGGAAACCGGCTTGCATGCCCAGGACCATCACGGCCGCAACCAATACCCACACCATGTCAACGGGACTGGGAGTCGTCTCGTCCGCAAGTAACGGTGGGACAAGCGGAAAGGACCCTGAAAAACCAGTAGATGCACCACTCAAAAGTGGAACATTGTTCCCTGCGTCGAACATGCTGTTGAACCCGTGCTGCCAATCTCTCTGCAATCGAAGGATTGGACCCCGTGCCTTGATGACGCAAGCGCCAGCCCAACCGCTGCAGGACTCTACAACACCGTTCGCATACGGGTTTGGAATCTGGCCAGACAAGGCATCAAACGAATCCCTCGCCAAACAGACCAATCCCGACGACCCGCATAAGCAGCATCACCGATCCAAGAAGCAAGCCAATGACTCGGATCTGTCTCGAACGTCAGTTGGCGTCGACCAAAGACCGCGAAGTCGCTCGCTGTTCCGCGCCCGCAAGATGCTTGCGCATGACCTGCATCAGCGAACGACTCTCGGCGAAATTGGCGAGATTGGTATTTTCGTTAGGATCCTCCCGGAGGTCGTACAACTCTTCCCCCGTCGGCCACCATGTGTAGTGATGGCGATCGGTCCGAATCGCTTTGCCAAGCTTGGGGCCGCGGCTCACGACCGTGTAGACCACCTCTTTGCCAGTGAGGCTCGCGTCCTTGAGCATCGGCACCAAGCTTTTCCCCTGAAGCTCCACCGGCGGTGTGACGCCACACAAATCGGCCAACGTCGGGAACAGGTCAATCAGTTCTACCAAACCGTCCGACTGCGACCCACCGGCGGCGAAGGCCGCTTGAAGCGATGCTGGGACGCGGATGATTAAGGGAACTCGATCACAGGTCTCAAACAACATGACCTTGCCCCACATGAATTTTTCGCCGAGCAAATAGCCATGATCCGACGTGAGCACAACGATGGTGTTGTCAGCTTGACCACTTCGCTGTAGCTCATCGAGCACGCTTCCGATCTGCGCGTCGATGAACGAGATGCAAGCGTGATAGGCTTGGATGTAGTCGCGTCGCAGATCATCATTCTCGACGCCATACTCAAAGCCGAATCCGAGGTAACGATTCGTTTGGGCCAGCTTGGGAACGTTGTCCCAAAATCCGAGGGACGCTGGCGTGAACTGCAAGTCTGGCTTGGGATACAGTTCGAAGTACTGATCGGGCGCAAGGAAAGGGCCATGCGGCTTATGGATTCCCATTGCCATGAAGAAGGGCTTCTCACCGTACGCCTTGGTGCTAAGCCACGTGCGAATCTGTTCCGCGTTCTTCCCATCCTTGTGCTGGCCATCTTGAAGACCACTGCGTCCATATCCTGGCTTCTGACCGGCGGTCTGCGTCGCGATCGTCGGATAAAACTCACGCCACAGCTTGCGTGCCTTTCCTGTCGCGACTGACCCATGTTCGGCTTCAAACTGCTCGCGAATCGGCGTCACCATTGGCATCTCGTCATTGTCGAAACGCAGCATCTCGTGCCATGCGACGTCACCATGGTCAAACTTCTCATTGTGAAACACCTTGCCAACCGCAGCCGTCCAATAACCGCACTCCTTGAAACACTGCGGCATCGAAACGGTGCCGGTCCGGACGTCACGAATATCCGTCTTGTTGTCCAACACGCCGGTGGATTGAGGATACAAACCGTGGAGAAAGGATGCTCTGGATGGGCCGCAGACCGGGTACTGGCAATAGGCGCGGCGGAACGTCACCCCGGACGCCGCGAGCCGGTCAAACGCGGGCGTTTGAATGTGCGGGTAGCCCGAAGTCGATACGTGCGTGTTCAGATCATCGCAGACGATGAACAACACGTTGGGCTTCGCGGCGCTGGCAACCAAAGCGTCCAAGAGAACGCCTGCCAAAGTCAGAACAACAAGTGTGGTCGGTTTCAAGTTCATGGGCTGTTGGACGTGTAGGGCAAATACTTGGGGTGTGGCTGGTAATTCCCTTGGCCTTTTTCCCAACGGAACGTTTCCCCCTCAACCACCAAATCCTTACGAGAATTCAACTTCGGCTCGGCCACGGCAAATGTGTTGGGCGCCGACTGTTGCAGTTTCGCCATGACATTTGCGTGCTGGTCATCTGACGCCAGGTTGTGCCATTCGTTTGGGTCGGCCTGGACGTCGTACAGTTCCTCGCCATCATCCCCGTAGCGGATGTAGCGCCACTGGCGGTTGATGATCGCGTACTCGCCCGGCGTCATATAAGGGAGAAAGACGTCGCGATCATCGGCCGAGGTCGGATCGCGAAGGGTTGTCGCCAGCGAAGTGCCTTCCAACTGCTGAGCTGGCGCTGACAGATCACAAAGATCGATGAACGTGGGAAACATATCGATCAAACTGACGGTCACGTCGCTTCTGGCTCCCTCCGCAATACCAGGACCCGCCCAAATGAAAGGCACGTTGGAGGTTCGTTCCCACAGCGTGTGCTTGCCCCAGTCGCCTTTCTCGCCATGGTGGTATCCATGGTCGCTCCAAAACACCACCAGGGTGTTGTCGGCATGGGGGCTCGCCGCGAGCGCGTCCAACACGCGGCCCATCATCGCATCGGCGTAGCTCATGCAGGCGAGGTAACCATGGATCGCATCATCGACGGCGTCGATGGCGACCAACTTGTCGTGATGCGCTCGGCGTCGGTTTTCTTTCTGACGACGCATCTTTGGTGGCAGATCTTCCAGATCGTCATCCTTGAGCGGTGGCAACGGAATCTTGTCGGGATCGTACAGGTCAAAGTATTTTTGGGGGCAATAGTTCGGGAAGTGCGGAGCGTAGATGCCGCAGGCCAGAAAGAACGGCTTGGTATGTTCTCTCTGTAACTGCTCGACGGCCCAGTTGATGCGGATCGTGTCCGCCATTTCCTCTTCGCGTTCGTTCGGAATCCCACCCCATTCCAGAAAGAGACCGCCGGTGATCTGCTTCCCTTGGTTGTAGATGCTCGCGGGGAACGGCTGGGGGACGGGCGTGTCACTGCTCCACGACTCCAGGGCCCAGCCTCCTTCGCGTTGAAACTGGTTTCGCAGGAAGAACTCGGTCCAGCCTCGCTGGTCGATCGCGCCAGCGGGATGATGAAACAGTTTGCCGGCCCCCAAGGTTGTGTAGCCCGCCTGGGCGAATTTCATCGGGAGCGATTCAATCTCGGGATGGTGAACGAAGTAGTTCGACGTCGTGTAGCAACCGGTCGTCGAAGCGTATTGCCCCGAGAAAATGGCCGCTCGACTGGGCGCACAGAAGACGCCTGCCGTGTGCGCGTTGGTGAAGCAAACACCACGATTCGCGAGAGCGTCGATGTTGGGCGTGATCGCTCTGGGCTTGGTTTCCAGGCAACCGATCCAATCGTTCATGTCATCGACCGCGAGGAAAACCACGTTGGGTGGTCGCTGCTCCGCGGAGGCGTCCATGCAACGGATGGCAATCAGGACACTGATCAGAAGAAGGCGGTTTAACATCATGGGTTGTCGCTCGCGGAGGTCCACCGCTGTCCATCAAGTTTTACTTCGCAGCGATACGCGTCGTGTTGCTCGCGTCTCTTCACCCGACGCGTCCACCCCCATGCTATCTCGAAACATTGGGAACGGTGCAACACTGCCGTGCGGGAAATCTTCAGGTGGGATGCCGCCTCAAAATGCGAAACGTTAACGAGAAACTGAGAAGCCGCGTTTGGCCACTGTGACTTGCGGGCGGCAAATGCGGCTCAAAAAAACTCAACCTCGCGGTTTCTGGACACCGCTCAAGGTTTCCTGATCTTAAACAAATGCTGTTTGCCACGAATGAAGAGAGCCCCCTTGGAGACAGCTGGGCAAGCTGTGGTGCCCATGGCACTCACCTCGTTTGAAGCGATCAACTGATAATCTCGCGCCGCTCGAAACCAGGTTGCCACGCCCTCCTCGCTGAGACACAAGATGGAGTCGCCCAACAGGATCGGCGACGCGCGATAGTTGCCACCCACCCTTGTCTTCCAGACCTCGTCGCCCGTGGCGACATCCAGGCAACTCACAATCCCGTTGTCAGTCAATTGAAACAGGGCATCACGAAACCGCAGTGGCATGGCGAATCGCGGGTTGCCGCGCGGTCGCTGCCAGACCACATGCGTGTCTGTCACATCGCCCAGCGTTGTTTCATCCAAGCGAATCGCCATCAGCGCAGCACCACGTGAGCCGGTATTCGCAATCACCAGCCCTGAGTCGCTCAACCAAAGAGGACGAATCGCGGCGTTGTACTGCCCATGTCGCACAGTCCAAATCTCCCGTCCCGAATCCAGATCGTAGGCTTGCATCGCACGAGAACCCACCGAGAGGATCTGCGTTTGGTCGCCAACCTTCGCGATTCCCGGTGTGCAGTAAGCCTTGCGTAGGTCACCATCACGAAACGGCTTACCATCGTCTCCCAGGTCCCCATAGTCGGTGCTGCGTTCGGTACGCCACAGGGTTTTCCCCGTCGTGGCATCGAGCGCCACCGTGTACTGCTGGTCGATTCCATCGAAGGTCAGAATCAGCTTTTGATCGACCAGCAACGGGGATGAGCCTGGGCCGCGAAAGTGGCGACACTTCAAATCACGTCGCTCCCAAATCGTTGCGGCAGTTTCAGGGTCCAATTTCGCCGTCCCGTAACTGCCAAAATGAACGTAGATCCCATCATCACCAACCACGGGACTGGGAGCCGCATAATTGTTGAAGCCGACCGCGCCGCCCAACGGTTCCACGTCTTCGTTGACGAACAAAATGTCGTCGTGAATGACGGAGCCGTCGGCTTCATCGATCACCATCACGGATTGCTCCGTCCCATCTTCGGTCGCCATCGTGAGCCAAACGCGTCCCTCTGCGACGACGGGTGAGCTATGCCCGATTCCGTGCAGGGCTGCTTTCCACGCGACGTTCGTCGTCGCATCCCATGAAGTCGGCAAATTCTGACCATCGGCGGCGCTGACGCGACCATCCAGGGTGGGACCGTGACGATCGGGCCAGTCGGCAAACGCAACTGGGCCGGCCATCGTGCAAACCAACAGCAGGCCGGCTTGCGCGGCCCAGAACCTGCTGTCCATTACGCACGAGGAATGAACGAGAACCATGGTCAAGATCCAAAGAGTCGTGAAGAGGAAACCGCAGGTGCACCTGACGATTTGCAACCGAACGACTCATTATGACTGCACCGATGGACGGGAGCGACCCGCGTTCGGAGAACACGGCGACGATCGCTTAGCGGTCCGTGCTCGGGTCAGCAACGCGATCTGCGAGGCTCATCTGACCAAATCGCATCCCGTTGTCTCGGCTCTGGCGAGTTCCCGTCTTCCCCAGGAAATGATCATTTCATTGGACTGGTCGTACTCAACGGGTTCCAACGCACGTACCATACCCGTGTTTGCCAGCCGACACTCACCCCGTGCCAATCAACAACAACACAGAACGGAAGTCACGTGCTAGTCGACGAACCCGTCCAGTTCCTGGACGACGTGATCAACGGATTGAATCAAGAACAGAAACGTTTGCCGTGCAAGTATTTCTACGACGCGAGAGTATCACGCTTATTTGACGAAATCTGCGGGCTACCCGAGTACTACTTGACTCGCACCGAACAGCGGATCATGGACCGCCACGCAGAAGAGATGGCAGCGCAACTGGACGCGGGTGTCATGTTGATCGAGTTTGGCAGCGGCAGCAGTTCGAAGACGCGCGTTCTCCTGGACCATCTTCATGATGCCGTGGCCTATGTGCCCCTGGACATCTCGGAAAGTCACCTGCTGAAAACGTCGGCGGATCTGAGGCTGGAATACCCGTACCTTGAGATCCTCCCCGTCGTGGCGGATTTCACCACACGCTTCGAGTTGCCCGTTTCGCAGATCCCGCCTTCGCATGCCGCCATCTATTTTCCAGGCTCAACCGTCGGCAACCTCGAACCCGATGCCGCCCGGGACATGCTCGGTACGATTGCCAATATCCTGGGCCACGATGGCGGCCTGTTGATCGGCATCGATCTCCAGAAATCTCCCGAGGTCATCGAAGCCGCGTACAACGATCGTCAGGGCATCACAAGCCAGTTCAATCTCAACGTGCTGCACCGCGTGAACCAAGAGCTTCATGGCGATTTTGACATCGATCAATTTCGGCACGTGGCTTATTACAATTCCAACCAGCATCGCGTAGAGATCTACGTTGAGAGCCTGAAGTACCAGCAAATCAACATCGGTGATTTCGAGTTGGGGTTGGGCTCAGGTGAGCGTATCCTCACGGAGTATTCCCACAAGTACACCATTGACGGGTTCGCTGCGATGGCGGCGGAAGCAGGATTCTCACTCCATCGTGCATGGACGGATGAGGATGAATACTTCGCGGTTCTTCACCTGGTCCATGAGCCCTAACGTGGCAATGCTTCGCATCGAAAAACCCAGGAAATCAAGGTGATCCAAGCGGCCGAATCCACCCAGGTGGAACCGATCACCATTGAAGCAGCGTACGAGGCGGTGCGCGAACGCAGTCTGCAGATTGCGCGTCCGCTGTCCGCTGAAGACTGCGCCGTGCAGTCGATGCCAGACGCCAGTCCGATTCGTTGGCACCTTGCGCACACCACCTGGTTCTTCGAAACCTTTCTTTTGCGTGGTGATCCGACCTATCAGGTGTTTGATCCCGGTTATGAGTACCTTTTCAATTCGTATTACAACCAAGTCGGAGAGCAGTACCCCCGTACCCAACGAGGATTGATCACGCGTCCGGGCCTCGATGAGACCCTTGCGTATCGAACGCATGTGGACCGCGCCATGCTACGTTGGCTACGCGGCCCTTCGCGGAGTGAGGAACAGACATCGGTTCTGCGTACGGGCCTGAACCACGAGCAGCAGCACCAAGAGCTGATGCTCACAGACATCAAACACGCGTTGTCGTGCAACCCGCTCTGGCCAGTCTACGATGACCGCGCGTTTGAGAGCTCCACGAGCGAAGAGACCGATTGGAGCGTGGTCGAGCCGGGCCAGTATGAAATCGGTCATGTGGGTCCAGGATTCGCGTTTGACAATGAATCGCCGCGTCACACGGTGTACCTGAATGGCTGCAAGGTATCGGGATCGCTGGTGACCTGCGGTGAGTACCTTCGGTTCATGAATGAGGGCGGCTATGAGCGTCCGGAGTTTTGGCTCTCCCTTGGCTGGAGCCACGTCCAGGATGAAGGATGGACCTCACCGTTGTATTGGGTTCGTCGTGACGACCAATGGTTTCAGTTCACGTTGGCCGGTTTGAAACCGGTGTGTCCCGAGTGGCCGGTCTGTCATGTCAGCTTGTTTGAAGCCGATGCCTACGCCCGTTGGGCGGGCCAGCGTCTGACCACGGAGTTTGAATGGGAAGTCGCGCAGAGACAATGCGCGGACGCTGACTCGGCCGAGTCGGTTCCTGATCAGTTTGCGGATCACTTGTTGAACCATCAAAAGGCCATTCACCCGACTCGCAACTCCAACTCACTGCTCGGCGGCGTGTGGCAGTGGACCAGCAGCAGCTACGCGGCCTATCCTGGATATCGTCCTCCCGAAGGGGCCTTGGGCGAATACAACGGCAAGTTCATGTGCAACCAATACGTCCTTCGCGGCGGGAGCGTGGCAACGGACAGCCAACACGTCCGACCCACCTATCGCAACTTTTTTCCGGCCGACGCACGATGGCAGTTCACCGGGATTCGCGTGGCTCAATCACTGTAGAGCCACGCTTGCCGCGAACGAGCGTGTCATCCCCATGTCATCGCATCCATCCAACAACGATCGTGTCTCGATTCCGACTCGGCGTTGGCTGTGCATCCTTGCGTTGGTCACCGCCGGCGAAGCCATCTTCTTTTTGCCTTTCGTGCTGCCGCGGGTTTTTCGTCCCACGCTGCTGGACGTGTTCGGCCTGACGAACTTCGAACTCGGTCTTGCGTTCTCGTTGTATGGCGTGACAGCGATGATCGCATATTTTCCCGGTGGCCCGCTGGCGGATTGGTTTGACTCTCGCAAGCTAATGGCCGTCGCGTTGGTCACCACTGCGATCGGTGGTTTGGTGATGGCGGCGTACCCGTCCGTGCTGACGTTGAAAATCCTCTATGCCTATTGGGGTCTCACAACGATCCTCTTGTTTTGGGCGCCACTGATCCGCGAAACACGCGTTTGGGGAGGCGAGCGTCTACAGGGTCGCGCCTTCGGATTGCTGGATGGCGGACGCGGACTCGTCGCCGCTTTGATTGCGAGTAGCGCTGTTTGGCTGTTCTCTGTCTTCATGCCAGACGAGCTCGAAACCACTTCCTTGGAATGGAAGCGACAGGCCCTTAGGCAGGTCATTTTCCTATTCGCGGGCATCACCTTCGGTTCCGCGATCTTTATTTGGATTGCCATTCCAAGACGCGTTCAACCAAGGGTTGTGGCAGCAGAACCCTTTCGCTTGCGGGGCATGGGAAAGGTCTTGGCCATGCCCACCGTTTGGTTGCAATCGCTCGTCGTTGTGTGCGCCTACGTTGGCTACAAAGGTTTGGATGATGTCTCGCTCTACGCTCGGGACGTATTGCGCTTCGACGACGTTGCGGCGGCGCGAACAAGCACGCTATCGATGTGGATCCGACCCGTCGCGGCAATCGCTGCCGGCTTCCTGGCGGACCGGTACGGGGCCGCACGGATGAGCATCGCAAGTATGCTGGTATTCGGACTCGGTTGCCTGTCCATCGCTGTCGGCATGCTTCGACCCGGAATGACAGGGCTTTTCTTGGCAATCCTCGTGAGCACCAGCGCCGCCGTGTTTGCGCTGCGAGGCCTCTACTTCGCGCTGATGCAGGAAGCTCGCGTTCCCCTGGGCCTGACAGGCACGGCGGTCGGCATCGTGTCCGTCATTGGCTACACGCCGGACGTCTTCATGGGCCCCTTGACCGGTTATCTGCTCGACCGCTGGCCCGGCGAAGCGGGGCATCAGTGGGTCTTTGCGGTGCTCAGCGTGGCTGCCTTCTTGGGCCTGATCGTTTCAATGCTTTTCTGGCGGCTGGCGCGACAAGGCGTCATGACGAGCCCAGGTGCGTGAGGAGGCGTGCCTGGCATCACACGTCGGTGGACGAGGTGGCACCGTGCAAGCGCCCCTTGAGCTCCTCAATTTCGACGAGCAAGCGAGCCTGCGATTGCTCCAGGTCAGAACGCTCTCTCTTGGCCTTGCGAAGTGACTCGTTCAACGCTTCATTCTCTTGGCTTGCTTTCGATAGATCTTCTTCAAGCCGCCCCAGCTTGGCTTCATCCATTCGTCGGCGTGTCGAGCCAATGAACGCAGTCAGAGGAGCGGTCGCTGCAGATCTTTTGTCACTCGGCAACTCACGGGCTCCTTTCACCCCGAAATCTCGCGGCTCCCCGGATGGATCCGATTCAGCGAAAGCGGTTTTATGGCGACCATCGCTGTTCTGGCCGGAAGATCCACGACTGTTCGTGAAGACATGGCCGGTCAATTCGGCTCCCGCGCTGAAAGTATTCTCGCCTGGATCACTGGCGCCGCGGTTTTG
>JBCCYK010000209.1:0-12069 GCA_039189905.1 Planctomycetota bacterium | reverse complement strand
GGGAAGCCGGGAACGTATCGGGGCATGCCCGTGCTCGACATGTTTGAAGGTGCCGGCAACATGTACTCGCATGGTCTCGCGTCCATTGTTCTCTGCGAGGCGTATGCCATGACAGAGGACCCGGCGCTGGCGGGTCCCGCCCAAGCGGCTGTCAACTTCATCGTGGCGACTCAGTGCAACGATGGCGGATGGCGATACCGACCACGCGCGGCTGACGGCGGTGACACGTCGGTGGTTGGCTGGCAAGTGATGGCACTCAAGAGCGGCTACATGGGCCACCTGATCGTGCCACCCCAGACCATTCAAGGTTCACTTCGATTCTTGGATAAAGTTCAATCCAAAGGCGGTGCCTGGTACGGCTACAGTGGACCCCAAACCAGGATGAACGCTTCTTGCACCGCCATCGGACTGCTATGCCGGATGTACACGGGTTGGGATAAGAATCACCCGGCGCTCCTGGCAGGTGTCGACGGCCTTGCGTCGCGCGGCGTGCTCAAGGACGACATCTACTACAACTACTACGCTGCGCAGGTCCTGCGTCATGTGGGCGGGCCCAAGTGGGAGCAATTCAACGCCACACTGCGAGATTGGCTTGTCCAGACACAAGCCCAGTCAGGTGGCGCGAAAGGAAGCTGGTTCTTCAAGAGCTCGCACATGGATTCGGCCGGGCGTCTGGCGATCACGTCGTTTGCGACCATGATCTTGGAGGTCTATTACCGGCATATGCCGCTCTACGCGGAAGCAGAAGAGGAGGATGAGTTTCCGCTTTGAACCACGAGCCCGCGAATCGCCCCTGCCACATGCCGTTGACGCGGGACCAGCGCGCACCTTGCAGAAGGCCGTCACCGCCTGTCGCCGCCCCCGTTACACCCAAGCAGGGACTACAGTCAATCGCGTGCACGGTCGCGCTCCGGACAGAGATGACCCAGCTGGACCCACCCGTTCGGATAGCTTAAGATTCCTTAACTAGGTGGGAGACTCCGCTCAGGTGCAGTTGAGAAAGGCAGACCGGATGCCGGGCCGGTTTGGTTCGATCTCTGCGAGGCTGGGGCTCGGACGAGTCATATCGTCACGTTGCCATTCATCACCGCGACCGGCATTCACCCGAGAACCGCCCGATGTCGATGACCTTGGTTTCCGACGCGCCGTTCATGAGTTTTTTGGCCGACACCGTCCTTGGGACGGACTTCTCCTTCAAGCCTCCCGTGCCCGTTGTGATGGTGGTGGAGGACGATGACGATGTCCGCAAGTCGTTGCAGTGGCAGCTGTCGAGCTTGGGTTTCGAAACCAGCGTTTTCCGCACTCCGCAGCAACTGATCGAGCTGGCAGAATTCCCACCCTTCGGGTGCCTGATCGTCGACTACCGACTCCCAGGTCAGGACGGAATTCAGCTGCTGGAGACCCTGCGTCAAAAGGAGTGCGATCTCCCGTTCCTTTTTATCAGTGGTCATGGGACGGTCGATACCGCCGTCGCCGCGATGCGTTTGGGAGCGATTGACTTTCTCGAAAAACCTCTCGATACACAGCGTCTCCTGGATACCGTTCGACGATGTATCGATGCGGACCGGAATCGTTATGAGACCAAGAAGAAAATCGAGGTTGTGTCAAAACGGATGGAGACCCTGACGCGTCGCGAGTCACAAGTTCTGGATCGAATCGTTGACGGACTGATGAATAAAGGCATCGCCAATAACCTCGATGTCAGCGTCAAGACGGTGGAAACGCATCGCAGTAGTTTGATGCGAAAGATCGGGGTTCAGACCTCGGCGCAACTGGTTCGTTTAACGGTTGAGTGGCGTGCGGCGGTTGCGAGTAACGACCATGCTTCCGGGTTATCACGTATGGCTTGTCGACCCTGAAACGCACGTTCCGGTTCGAGGTTTCGTTTTCGGACCGCTCAACGACAGGCTAGTCTCCGGGTTACCCGACACGACCGTCCGAAAGGCAATGCTGATAGCAATGAGGCTCTCAGGATGATTCTTTTTTTGACGAGCGATGCTGATTGCAAGGTTTTGTCACAGGCATCTCACTTCTCTGGCCAGACGTTTGTCGCTGTCTGTGTAACCGCCCTCGGAATCGTCGGCGTTGTGCTCCTTTGGAACAGGGCCTTGCGACGCGAGGTGGCTCGTCGCGAGAGTCGCCTGGCTGAGATGACGGCCCACATGCACACCGCGATCGAAGCCATGCCGGAAGGCATCTTGATCTTGGATCGCAGAGACCGTGTTGTCTGGGCCAACCATCAGTTCAAGAAGCAATTTGGCCTCAAATTGCAACCTGGAACGCCGGTCAACAAGTCGAATCGATGGAAGCTGTTTCAATGCTTTGAGTCGCCCACGACCGCAGAGAAACTGTGGTTAGAAAGCATCCGTGATCACGACTTTCGACATTCGCAAGAGATGCGAATGGCAGAGCATCATGCAACCGTTCAACTGAAAACCCATCCGATCGTATCGAACGAGGGCGATTGGGCGGGTCGACTCTGGGTGTTTGAAGATGTCACCGTTCGCAATCGTATGCACGCGGAACTGTTGCAGGTTCACCGGGCCGAAGCCATCGGTCACCTGTCGGGCGGCCTGGCGCATGAATTCAACAACTTCCTGACCGTCATCCGTTCCAACCTGGAACTCTTGGCAACCTCCTCCGACCCAGTCACCGCCTTCGAAGTCGACCGCGACGAATGCTTGGCGACCGCTCGCATCGCCGTGGATCGCGCTGCCGAAGTCACCCGCAAACTCCTGGGCTTTGCTCGCGGCGTGAAGCTCAATCGTCAGCCAACCGACCTCAAGGGCATCGTGACGGAGGCTTGTGACTTGGTCCGAGGCAGCCTGCGTCATGTCGCAGAGTTTCGGGTCGAAACGCACGGCCCAGGGCTGTGGGCCGACGTGGATCGTCAACTTATCGAACAAGCCATCATCAATCTCTGTCTCAACGCCCGAGATTCCATCGAAGGCCGCGATGGACGCGTTTGCGTGTCGCTGTCGTCCCATCACCATCCCGAATCCGGTGAGATGGCCCGCATCTCCGTCAGCGACAACGGCTGTGGCATGCCCCCGGAGATCATTCGCCACGCAACCGAACCGTTCTTTACGACCAAGGAAATCGGCCACGGAACGGGCCTCGGTCTCTCACTAGTTGAGGGCGTGATTCAACAGCATGGTGGTCACATCGCGTACGATTCCCATGATGGTGTTGGCACCACAATCCATCTGCTGCTTCCCCTGATGCCTTCCGACATCGACGCCAAAAATGTCATCGGGACACCCGCGGTCGCCACGGCCCAGGGTCTCCGCCTTCTCGTGGTCGATGATGAACCTCTGGTGCGAACTTCGGCGGCACAGTTGCTTCGACAGCATGATCACGAAGTCGCCCTCGCCGCCAACGGCATGGATGCGATCAGCATGATTGCCAGCGAAGGACCGTTTGACGTCGTGTTGATGGATCTAACGATGCCAGAGCTGTCCGGCGTGGAAACCTATTACGAGATCCTATCGGCATGGCCGGACCAAAAGGTCGTTTTCTGCACGGGATACTACAAGGACCTCAGTGAGGTTCTGCCAAACCCGGATGAATACAGCCCGCCGCTGCTCAAGAAACCTTTCTCGATCAAGCAGTTGAGCACCGTGCTAGCAGATGTGATGGCGCGATCCTCAAAGACAGATCAACGCGACGCCAACGCGAAAATGGATTCCCACATGGTCTGACGACCACCGTCCGCGGTTGAAGTTCATCGATCAACCGGAAAAGGCATGACTCACGGCAGTGGTGCAACGCCGGCCGTCGCGTTGATCCCCTGGGACGGCCCATAAACAGGTCGAGTTGGCACGGGATGAAAACGCGGCCAAGGAACTTCGGGTGTATCACCTTTTGAGTCGGCGATTGAGCCTCCGTTTTCGTCCAGTTCTAAAGGCGGCTGCCAGTCTGAATCACACGCGAGACCGCAACGCTCCTCTGGGGGAAGAGGGTGAGTTCCGCCAACCGACCCCAGGTTATGTTGACGCCAGTCACCAAGGAGCCCGCCGTGGTCATCCGGATCATGATACCGTTGGCTCGGGACCCCGATTGCAACGCAGCCAGTGGAAACGAACAGCAAAAAGGTGGCCGTAAACCAGTGAATCGGCACTAGTGCGTTGGTGAACACGGGGGGAAACATGAGATCCAGCTCTCTACTGAACGCCCCCCAGCGATCATGGTTAGTCGCGGTCACGTGAAACCGCGCGTCCGTGGAACTCAGCGGGAATCTCTCTCCGTTGAACGCGGACGATTGCTAACGGTTGGGTCGGCCGGTCGCGTCCACCCACTTCAGCCGAAACGGAAATTTCCATCCAAATCGCAGGATGCAAAATCCTTGCCTATTCGTACTCCCACTTCATGACCCACGGATCGTGGTAAGCCTCCTGTGCCGCTTTTAGCTTGGCTTGGTAAGTCTCCAAGATATCCGCGTGCCCGGGACTCAAGGCCAAGTTGTTGGATTCAGCGGGGTCCTGCCGCATGTCATACAGCTCGAACTCGGGCCGCTGGACGTAGCGTCCGACGGTCATTTGCCCGTAAGGCGCATCATCCCCTTTTGCCAGCTGTGCCTGCCAGGTGCTGGCCGCCCACAGATCACTTGCAAACGGATACGGAAGCGGGTGGGCGATGTTCCAAATCAACTTGTATTGGGCGTCCCGAATCACGCGCATCGGATAGTACATCTGGATTTCATGAAACGTGTGCGACGCGAAGACTTCGTCGTGATGCGATCCGCTGGGATCGGACAGCAAGTGCATCCAAGAGCGCCCGTGGTAGGAATCAAACTTGCGGTTGCCGTCACGATTCTCCTTGCCGCTCATGCCCGCTTCCCGGTAGTAAGCTTGGGCGTCGAGCATGTCGATGGGCTGATTGCGTTTGTGATCCAATCCGCCGGCAAAATCGAGCAATGATGGGGTGATGTCGATGTGACTGATCATGGCGTCACACGTGACGCCTCGATTTGCCTGGTAAGGATCGCGCACGACAAACGGCACACGCAAGCCGCCTTCGTAGACCGTCGTCTTGCCGCCAGCGAAGGCCATGCCATGGTCACTCGTGAAGACGATGAGGGTCTTATCGTAAACGCCAGCTTGCTTGAGAATCTCCACCAGCCGGGCGACGCCTTGATCAACTCGCGCGCACGACTGGTAGTACTGGGCCAATTCCGACCGAGTCTCCGGCGTGTCGGGCAAGAAGGGCGGCACGATCACATCCGCCGGATCATAGATCACCTCGTCCACGCCGGAAAACGCGGCGTCACCCGGACGGTTCCCAAACAGATCCGGCTTCAACTCCAACGGACAGTCCTTGTCGACACCGCCACCGCGGTGTGGATCCGATGTGCCAAAGTAGAGGAAGAACGGACGTTCATCCGTGGTGTTCGCGATGAAGGGTTCGGCGATGTTGGCCATCTCAACAGGATTGCGTCCCGGTCCCTTCATGTAGGTCTCGTAGTGATAGACCTCTTCGGGAGCAACATGGTACTTTCCGATATGGCCGGTTCGGTATCCCGCTCGTTGCAACACGCGTGGCAAGGCCAACGAGATCACATCGTGAAACGACGAGAACTTGTGGTAATGATGCTGGTGACCGAATTGCCCGTTGCGGTGATTGTGCAGTCCGCTCATCACAACACTGCGACTTGCGCTGCAGGACGCGGTGGTCGCAAACGCATTTCGAAACACGACGCCATCCGCGGCAATCGCATCGATGGCGGGCGAGTGAGCCGCCGAGTCGCCGTAGCACCCAAGCGTGGGGCTCTCATCGTCCGTGATGAAGAAGACAATGTTCCGTTCGGCTGCCGAGCTCGCACCCGTCCAAATCAGCGATGTCACAACGAGCCCAAGCAGCAAAGACCGACACGGAACGGCGGTCAGGTGTCGATGCGTTTGAATCAAGATGGAGGGGTGTTGAACTCGCATGCTATCCTAGGTGGGGTCTCGGATTCGAATGAAGTTTGCCAGGGCAAAAAACAAGAAACAGAATGTCACGCCATTGTAACCAAGGACACGAAGGATGGGCGAAACGCTCACCGGTCATCCGCATCCTGCTCTTGGCTTCATCCTGGCTAGCATGTGCGAATCCATTGGGCCATGCTCAAACCGTCGAATCTCGTTCGACCGTGGAAGGGAGGACAGAACAGGTTGCAAACGCAGACCGCGTGCTGTGCTACTTCCCGATGGATGTCCCGCGGACGTCCCGCAGTCCGATCGAGGTTCCGCAAGCCGTCACGCCGAACGTTGCTCAGGGGATTCCCAGCGGACAAGCCTGGTCCAACTACATCCGACTCTGGAAGGAACATGCGTCTACACCGGAGGATGCCCGGGTTCGCCGATTGCTTGACTTGCCCACGTCCAAAGGCGTGTCGCCGGTTCCCAGGAAGGGCGGGCGTGCGCCGTCGTTTTTGCCCTGGAAGGCAGGCTCTTTCACCGTCATTGACACACCGCATTTCGAGATCTTCTCACAGGCCGATCCAAGTCGAAGCCAAGAAGTTGCAATCGACTTGGAGCGAGCCTATTGGATCTGGACACAAGTCTATTTCCCGTTTTGGAAGTTCTCACAGGGTATGGGGAGAGTCTTGCAGTCGTGGAATACCAGCGCGGATTGGAAATCGTTTTCGGCAACGATCCCCGCGACAACGGTCTGCCCCACTGGCCCCCGGCACCGTGTGGTGTTGACGGAAAGTGAAGCGGCGCTGAAACACTTGTTGGCATCCCCGCGTATCGCAGCGGGATCCGCTCAGACCATCGCCCAGGCAGCTGGGTTCTACAGCGAAAGGTTGAGAACCGTGATGCTGTCGGGTGAGGGCGACGCCGCGACACGACGCCACGAGTTGGCTCACCAGTTGTTCCGGGAGGCGACCAACACCCGACTGAGCCGACGCAATCTGGATGCGGGTGACTCATTCTGGCTTCTCGAGGGGATTGCCGGGCACTTTGAATCACTGCGAATGGGCGCCACTTGGGCGACCCTGGGCGGTTGGGATGCCTCTCGTTTGCAACACGCACGTCACCGTGTGCTTGCAGTGGGGCAAACGCTCGGGTTGCGTGAAGACATCGAAGGAGACCGGCGTCACGTGCAAGCCAAGGCGGACCTGACCCGCTGGTATGCCGGTGCCATCTTGCACACACACTACCTGATGGATGGAAACGAGTTTGCCGATCGTGGCGATGTGATGCGGATGCTTGCGGACCTGTATCAAATCAATCTCCAGTTTCAGGAATCCACTCCTCGCGATATCCACCATGAGGAGCTTCGCGATTTCTTGTTGGTGCGTGATCGAACGCTCCCTCGTTCTGGCTTGATGACTTCCAACGCAAACCAACCCCGTGACCTCTGTTTGACACGTTGCCCCATCAGCCGCGACGGCGTGACGCGTCTTGGCCGTGTCGGACAATTACGCTGGCTGGATGTCTCGGGCCTCCCTGTCGATGATGCCGCCCTACAAGATTTGGTGCGCACCCCATCGACCTTGCGTCACCTCAACCTCGAAGCGACGTACGTGACGAACGGGCTGTTGCCATGGCTTGGGAAAGCTTCTGAGATGGAGGAAGTGGATCTCAGTGGCACCGCCATCGACAATGCGTTGGCAACCACGATCCCGGAATTACCCAAGCTGCAGAGCATCTGGTTAACGGGATCGCGTGTGGGAGATGCCACCCTCGAAGCGATCGCCAGGCTGCCGGCACTGAATCAGGTGGATGTTCAAGGCACCGCGGTTTCCGAAGCCGCTTTAGCCGCGTTTCGCAAGCGTCGTCCGGAAGTGGAACTCAACCCGCTTCATCTCGCGCCTTAGGCATCCATGCTACCGGATTAGTTTCCAAAACCGCGGGTCCAGCCGCCCGATCCAGCGGCGCGACCATGGCACCGATCGGGAAATCCGCCGCGAAAGCCGGCGCTGCATCTCCACGCACTCGTCGCGTTCGACCTGCGTGCCACGGCCGAACAGTTGCTTGGATCGCCACTGGGCGACAGCGAGCATTTCAGGATGTTCCTGGTGGAGCCGCCGTCCGAATTCAGTGCGTGTTTCACCGTATCCACGCACCCATCCCAATTCCGCCAGCCGCATGATCAACGCTCGGTGCGTCGCGAACACAAGATCGTGACGCCCCACAAACCGAGGTGCCAACCAAATCAACACTTTGATCAGGTAAGCGACTGCGAGCGCGAGCAATAGGAAGGCGAGCGTTTCGCGTTTGCTTGGCAAGCCGGGCCCGCCACCATTGAGACTTTCGAGTGATTGCTTGTGTTTCGATTTGTTGCGCGCCTTGTCAGCCAGGAAGTCACCCACAGCGGGGGGCAATTCGGGCGGCAACGAGGTTTCCGGATCGATCTGCGCCGGCGCCACGTCGACAATGACCCATCCAAATCCATCCAAAAAGATCTCTGGCCACGCGTGCGCGTCCGTCGACTGAATCATGATGGAAGAACCATTGCCACTGCGTTCCAACGGAACCAGGTAACCGGTGCCGATCCGCGCGGGAAGTCCCACGGAACGCATCAGGTACACGCTCGCGTGTGCGATGTGGGTGCAATACCCTTTTCGATCACCGAACAAAAACGCTTCCGCGGGATTGGATTCGCGATCATCGACCTCGGGGTTCAAGGAGTAGATCGTGTTGTCATCCATCCAGCGTTTGATCGCGAGTGCCTTGAACATGGCAGAATCCTCCACCTCTTCAATGAGGCCCTCCGGCATCCTCTCGGTGAGAATCGCTTGCGCAAGCTCTGCGTAGCGTTCGTCCTCGGGCAGCCGCGTGTAGTGCTCCCAGGTAGCGTCGTCCCACTCAGGATCCCCCGCATCGTAGTAGCTCATCTCACCAAAAAGGTCGTACTCGATTTCGTCCTCGATCGGCCCGTGCAGGATGCGGCTTGTGACACGGAAACTCTGCCGAAACGTGTTCGCATCGGGATTGGCATGCGGTTCATACTCAATCACCGTCGGCAAGCCAAAAGGTCGCGGCTGCTCTTTCAGGACGTGCACCACCATGGGGACCGATTCATACATGCCCTCGGGTAGAAAGATTCCCTCGATGCCCAGTAACTCATCAGGAAACCCATCGATGATGTCCGTATCGATCGCGTCATCGGAAGCCGTCACCAAACGGCGTCCATTGAACTGACTGGCGGCGTTCTGCCGAAAGTACCAAGCTTGCTCGCTTGGCGTGGCCTGATCCTCTAGCAACACCATGGCGATCGGTTCGGGCACCGCCTGAGGGTCGGCCGCACCGGGCATGGGATCTTTTTGATTCCCCAATGCCCCCCCATTGTCGGGCGAAGCACTGGCTTCTCCCTTCGCGGTCTGGCCATGGGTTGCTTCGCCGTCGGTGGCCTCGCCACCCGATGAAGATGCCCCTGATGAAGCTTGCCCGGAAGCCGCTCCCTCGCCGCCCGACTCCCCATCTGCTGTCGGGTCAAGGTCACCAGACGAATCGTTCGCCGCGTCGTCGCCGTTCGCTTCGTCGTCGCCGTTCGCTTCGTCGTCGCCGTTCGTTTCGGTTTGCGCTCCCTCTGATCCGGGTGGCGTCATGGAGAGGACAGGGTTTCGCAAGAAAGACCCGGCGAACACAAAGAAAAGTAACAGCACGGCAGCGACGCTCACGATGGATCGGACCGCGTGTTGCCAACTCGTCCCACGCATCAAAGAAACGAGGCCAATCAGCAGGGCGAGAAAACCCAGGACCGAAAACACCAACGGCAACTCATAGCCCGCGATCCCCGCCCAATCGGCGAGGAAACGCGGGTTGTCCCATCGATAGTTTCGATGTGCCGCGAAGCGAGCGCCGATCGCAGCCATCGCCAGGACCGCGTTCAGAACGGCCAACGAGGGGTGAAGCCGACTGATTCCCTGCACGCACAATACGATTCCAAACGCAAGCAGCGCGAACGTCAGAACACGCAGCCCCAGTAGCGTGCCTTCGATGCCAGCCAAGGAAGCAAGAAACCACGAACTGGCAAGCCAGGGCGCAAGCCAGATCGCGACAACGAGCGCGAGCAACCCCATTGCCACCAACACCCAGTGCCGGAGGCCGTACTTGAGCCCATGATGCGCCAGGAGCACCGCCAGCAGCGAGCCGACGCCAGCAGATACGATCCCCGACGGGCTGGTAACCAAGCTACTAAGCACCATCGCCGCGATGATTCCGACAATGGCATCGAACAACCAGAGGGACGATTTGCCATCGTTTCGATCCAGTTGGCCAGCCGACAATGCTGTTCGATTCATCGGAATATTCACGAAACAGCGCTCCTGGTGACATGTGGTTCAACTGACTGACCACCGCGTCGATCCACACACCGTGTTTCGATGCCCGCGTGTGCGAGCCGGTCGACGAGCACACGCGTGTCTTTCCAGCTTCGTTGATGTGTATGCTCTTCGCGATAGATCCACGATGCCAATCGCGCGTTCGTCAGCGTGGCCTCGCCGGCTTGCACGCCCATGATGGCTTGAACCTTCATGTTTCCTGAGGCGACCACACCCAGTAAACGATCCACCCACGGCCCGTCTTGGCTGGGAACGAAGACGATGCAGTGGGCACTCCGCGTCGACTGCCAAACCTCACTCAGATGGTCCAGGACTTCACCACCATTGGCGCTATGGTCGGCCGACTGAACCATCTGCTGCACCGCACCATGCCAGGTGTCCGTGGAACACGTTGCGCCATCAGCCCGGAACCAGAGGCTTTGGCTTCCCCGTGCCAGTTCAACGACCAGGCCGCGCGCGACACTGGCCGTGGCTTCGTCCCCTCGGCCCGCGATGAAGCACGCGATGGTTTGTTCCACTTTCGAGATCGTGTTCTCAGGTTGGCGTACCAACAACTGCCCCGTGCGTTGGTAGTGTTTCCACAGGACCAACTTCAAGGGATCGCCGGCGCGATAGTGCCGCATCTCGATCAGGTCGCCGTGTGGCTGACCGCCGTGATGCGGGATGTCCTCGCCCGCTTGATCACGATGGACCTGGGGCGGCAATGCAGCGGGAACCGGTTGCGGCTCCACGTGTAACGATTGCGAGGCCGGAAACCGTCGCTTGACTTGGCACAGACCAAAGACATCGGACACACTCATACGCCTTCGGACGGTGTCACGATGACAACGACGCCGAAAAACAACGGTCTCCGCCAATTGCCCGCCACCACGACGGACAAGTGTGGTCTCACTGTCCGGAACGTTCTCCCAATCGAGCGCAATCTGAAGACAGGGTATCCAGCCAAGACGCCGGAGGATCAAGCCGGATTCCGTCGGTACATCGCAAGTGGCTTCCAGCGGTGACAAGGGCGCCGTCTGACTTCGACCCGCGAGCAGGGAGCAAACGACGACCAACAGCACCATCAGCAGCACCAACACAATGCCGCCCACTGAGGTTGCCAGAAGCAAACGGTCGTGCTGAGGTAGCGCCACGTATCGCACGACCAGCGCACATCCGACCAAGGCAATAACCCCTCCACCGGTCAATGGGAAGACATCCGCGAAACGTCGGGAGAGTGACCGCAACGACAAGGTTCAGGATTCCGTAAGAGCGAGGTTGGTAGGGGAACCGTATGTTTGACATGGCGGTTTTGGCTTGCGGGCGGTCACCCTCCGTTCATGATGGAACGCGAGCACGTGAAAATGCCCTTCCAAAAATGCCCGTCCAAGGTGTCCGCAAGAGAGCAACCAGCGCCATCTCGATGGCAACGAGTCTGTCCCCATTGAAATTGCTGCGATGAATCCCGACAACGCTTTAGCTCAAGCCTACGAACTTTATTCTGGCCTCAAGTCCTCCTGCGAATCCAAAGTGCAGGGTCGTTCCGAGGTCATTGACCTGATCCTGATCGCCTTGCTCTCCGATGGGCACGTCTTGCTCGAAGACCATCCCGGGTCGGGAAAGACGACGCTCGCCAAGGCACTCGGTGACTGTATCGATCGTGGAACGGCTCAGGAAGAAGCGTTCGCTTCCTTTCGCCGCATTCAATTCACGCCCGATCTGCTTCCTTCTGACGTGACGGGAACCACGGTCTTCGATCCAGATAACAATCGCCTGGTGTATCGCCCTGGCCCCGTGTTCGCCAACATCGTGCTGGC
>JBCCYK010000208.1:0-12183 GCA_039189905.1 Planctomycetota bacterium | reverse complement strand
GTTCTAGAGCTACGCAGCCTCCTGGAGTCCCGCCATCACTTCGGCGATCGTCTGCTGCATCTCCTGGGCTTAAGCAACTTGCTTACCTTGAAACTGACCGTAATTCCAACCGAAGTCTTGATCTTCGTCTCCTTACGTGGACGCTTTTTGGCTTTGGCAGCAGGTGCCTCCGCTGCGTCCTTCATCCTTAGGGCCTTGGTGATCGCCAGATCACCGGCATCCATGCGGTCTTGGATCTCCTGAGGCCGTGAGAGCAAACAGAAGGTATGCGAGATGAGAGCGTAATCGGCCTGTGACTTGGTGTTCTGAGTCGTCAAGAGCCAGCTTGTGAAACAGCAACTCTTAGCGATATCGGGCTGGCCTTAGTGGTTCTCGGCACCTCCCGGCGGCGTCGTTCTCGATCTGCATTGCATCGTTTGCGTGCATTGCCACCAAGCTGTTTCTCAGAACGGTGGCTTGATGGGAGCCGTTCGTGCCTACCCTTTCGCGAAACACCAATTTGCAAGAACTTGCCAATCGTTGAAAAAAGACAACGAGAGTTGCAAGGTCGCAAAAGGGTAGGTACCTTGCTACTGGCATTGATTTCGTGTGGTTTTTGCAGGGTTACCGGGTTGGCTCATAACCTCGAGGTCGTCGGTTCGAATCCGGCTCCCGCAATTTCCTTGTTCTGTTGGGCGATTGGCCGCCAGGGACAAACCAAGAAAGCCGGCTCATCGCACCTGCGATAAGCCGGCTTTTTTGTTTCTCACATAGTGCTTTGCTGCGATCTCCATTGACAGATCGGTGGGCACAGGCGCCGTATCGGCGTAATGCAAAAGCTTGACGTCGGAAACTGCTTTGTTTCCCTGTGATTCCACCGATACCGGGCAGAACCACCGTTCGGGCACCTTGCTTTTCACAACTTGCCTTCCGAGAGACAACCCGATTTTTGACCGGGCCTTCCTGCAATCAGCACGCTCGAAGCATAGGAAGTCTGCCTCGTGCGCAGCAACCCGCAGCAAGAGCCAAGACAGAGAGCGTGTCATTGAATGAAACGACCAAAATCATTGCAGTGCTGGAAGTCCCCCCCGCAAGAACTCCCAAGCCCGTTCGAGACAGCTATGCAGCGGCGGCTGAAAGATGGGGAGCCAAAATGCACTGGATCAGTAACAACTTGCAGCCGTGGCACCCGTTTTGGCAAAAAATGCTTGTATGCAAGCATGTTCATAATGAGTACGGCCATTCGCACGTTTTGCAACTTGACAATGACATGCTTATCAGAAGTGACTGTCCATCTCCCTTTGATCGTGCCCGTCTCGACCAATTCGGAATGGTGGCAGAACGGCAATGTGCTCAGAATCGACTGGACCGGGGGGGATGGCACCGACGTGCTCATGTGACTTGGGCGCGACGTTGCGGGCTAGTTCCCGCCCCGACCTGGATTCACCCAAACGGCGGACTGTATCTCTATGGCACCGAATGCTTCACGCCCCTTTTTGATGACATCTGCGATGACATCCACCGGACGAATGCGGCCACCGATCTTGCACCTGACGAATCGCTGATCATCAATCATATGTGGAACAAGCAGCCGGAAGCCATCGTCTTTCTCCCAGGCGATTTCAATGTCAGCATGTCGCAAGCTCCTGACTGGGCGAGAAATCGGGTCATGCAAGCGTTTGTCTACCACTTCATTCGCAAAACAAAAAAACATCTTCCGGAGTGTCAGTGGCGCCGGACAAACCCGCCGCAATTGCCTTACTCGAAAAACCTGCGGTCAAGAAAACTGATCGCGGACTGGCGCGATGATCCTCCCGCGGAGTTTGATATGGGAAAGATCCTGCGAGTTGAACCGGTCGCAAACCTGCTGGCCGTCTATCCAGATTTAGTCGTTTCGGGAACTTGGCAACACAGCAACACGATTGACGAGAAGCGACTGACCCCCGATGACGATACACGCATCCCGTACCTGATGCTGTCAAGATTCTTGATTCGTCTCGGCGTCAACGCCCGACGATTTCGGATCCGTACCGCAGGGAGCAGCCACTGAGTCCCTTGCCATCGTCATCCGAAGGCTGCCATCCATCGTTTCGGAGGAAGGCGATGGCGCGTCGTAAGTCACGCGAAGAGTGGTGAGGCCTTTGGAAGTGTCAGTTCACCAATGGACATGCATTCGGCTTGAAGGATCCAGGTATCAAACAGGCTCAAGGGGATAACGAAGCATCCGGCGGGCAGTCCTCGCCCGATCTTGCGATGGGCCCCAGCCCCCCAGGAATTCTTAACCAAAACGAACCAAGTTCCTTTCACCTCAAAGACACCGTAGATGGTCATGTTGTGGTACCAAGTCCCGGATCGCCGATAAAGCGTCATCTCATATCGAGCGTCGAAACCCGCCGAAGCAAATCCCCATCCACTGCAAATGTGGCATGGTTGTTTCAACACGGTCAAGACGTTCAGCAGGTCCTGTCCGGATCGCACGACGACCGACTCGGACATTCGAAACTCGCTGGCAATGTCCAAATGCTCGTTGAGTTCGTCCCGTTGATTGTTGCCCCAGCTGCGAACGTCGGACGATTGTGGAAACGGCCCACGATACCTATCCTTGACTCTGTCGCAGGGCAGAAGCCCAACCGTCATGTAGGCCCAAATCTGCACGGAACAATAGGAGCCATCACCTCGGGAAATTGAGCCCGCGAAACGCTCGCCGTCCCACAAGTCCTTGCATCGTCCCGCGCCGTAGTGGTATCCGGTGAAGGGCATCGCATGATCGCGAATGGTGTTCGCGTCCTTTGTTGACCAGCCGACCGGATCCTCCAGGTCGCCTTCATTGAGAATCTCCTGACTCGCTTTCGCCGCGATCGCGAGACCCCCGCCAGCGCCAACGCAACTGCCAACGTGACCCTGCGAATGTACTAGCGGTGCTCCGTAGAGAAGTTGCTCGCTCGCGTGGAATGACCATCCTCGGTCGAACTGAAACAGGGATCGGCAAAGCTCTTCCATAGGTGATTCGGGTGCGTCTTTCGCAAGCATCATCCTGTGGTCAAGGCTGGAGAAGAACTGATGGTCTTCCAGATCGACCCGCTGGCGGCGCTCCTTCAGAAGTCGATGATTGCCCAAATCTCTCGGATCACCCCAACCGAGCTGGTCCGCGTCTTGGGAGTAGCGACGTTCGATCGGCGTTAAGGATGGCATCATGAACTCGGAAGCAGAAGAAAAAGAGTTGCCTGTTGATGTCGTTTGCTCAAATCATCCGTCGGCAAACGCTTCCAACCCATTGCCGATGGCGGAAATAAAGCGTGCTGCCATCGCTCGATCCATCTCGCGCTCGAATTCTTCCCAGACTTTCGCAATCTCAATCCGACAAGCCATCCAAATGGCGGCATCTTCACCCCGAAGAGTGTCTTCGTGGCCTTTCTTGAGGGCATTCGTCGCCGCCGAGATGGTTGGGAGTATGGGAGTCTGTTTCCCGGCGAGTCTCAAAGCCGTCGATCGATATCGTCTCGCAAGTTCGAGGGCTGGGAACGTTTCATGGGCGTTGGCATGCAGAAGTGAAAGCACTTGTCGGCCAAGATCGTTGAACTCATCCGTCGGGACGAATATCAGATCGGGTTTCGGACCCGGTTGCGGCGGTGGGTTAGGCTCAGGCGGCTGCGGTCCAGGATCGGGATGAAGGTCCTTTTCACGTATGACGACTCGCGCATGAGCCTGAGTCAAACCCCCATCGACTTGGCAGATCAGGTCGATTTCATAGGTGCCCGGTGGCCCCGTCCAGATGGCGACCTTCCCGCCGTCGACACGAATCAAGTCCGGTCGATAGCCATCCGACAGGCGACGGATGATCCATGCATATCCAACCGCATGTACACTGTTCGCCTCGCTTCGGACCAGCCGGTAAGCATCAATCTCATCGGGCGTGTCGATTTGCTGGGCGACCAAAGCAACGAATGCATGAACGTGCTCTCCCGATAGTGTCAGACCGAATTGATCCGTGACCAGAAACAAGACGGTCAATAAAGCGATCCAGAATCGCCGTGACCGAAGAACGTCCTTCATTTTGTGCATCTGCATGCCTCTTCACGTAACTGCCTGCCATAGCGGGTTCATGGAAAACCTTGCGTGAATCCACTTTCATGACTCCTATGCTTTGGCAACCGCGAGTGCGGTAAAAGGCATCTTGAAACCTCTCCAGAGTCTGCGCGTCGCGTTCCTCCATCTGCCGTTTCTTGGTGGGGAACGACTCAAGACGAGTTGGAACAGGCTTCGCTGACGAAATCAAAGGGGCCAGCCAACTTCTCTGCGGTAGTCACGTCGCAGAACAGGGGGCAGTAGCGACGTGCGAGCGGCCCCAACGCGGACAGAATTTGCCGAACCAACAAATAGCTGGTGTTCGAAGCCAAGAGTTGCGTACTCAGGCAGGCGTGATCGTCCAGGTCTTCGTCCGAACGATTTGTGTGAATCCCGTAGAGCCGCAATTCAGGAAACAGAATCAGAAGCTTGCAGACGGTCGTCGGGTCTGGTGCAACCAAGCATCCAACCTTGTGTTCGTCACGATGCACATCCTGTGCGATGAGACGCACTGGATCGTGCTGATCCCAGGGCCAGTCCGTGACTTTCCAGTTTGCGTCGGCAAGTTTCGCCTTCGCTCCCATGGCGTAGTGCGTGATGTAGGTCGGCGAAAAGTGATCCCGCAACAGACCCGCGTTCTGGCACAAGACTGTGTTGTATTCCTGTGGAAGAAAAAAGATCGAACCACGATACCTCGTCCAGAGAGAATTGCCGACAATGCTTTCGTCGGCGCCCATGTCGCCATAGTTGCTCCAGCGCTTCTGTGCCTTCTCGATCCGTTGCCATAAGGGCTTGAATTGCGGAAGCCCATAAAGGTAGAGCCCGCCGTTGGGGTGAAGAGCTGGCGGCAATTGTTCGGTCTTCAGGCGACTCGCCCAGATGCGATGGGCTCTCGCACCCCAGCTGCTTTCGTCAACTCGACGGTCGGGTCGCTGGCGCCCAGCGACCATCGCAAACTGCTCCGGAGTCACCAAGTCAAAAGGGCTGGGACAGTCTTCCCGGATCAGCATGTCGTTGTCGAGCTGCAGCACATGCGCCTCGTTATACCGCTCGAGCACCTCGGTAAAGGCTCGCATTTTTCGCCAGAAGCAGTGCCCACGCGAGGCACACCGAGCAAACCAAATGAGTTCGGCATCCCAGCGGTCCGCAGCCGCTTGATAGGACTCGCGGACATTGCGAATCGCGCGTTTGGGAGGAAAATCTGGAACGACGATCACTCGCCTCATCCGACACCTCGTTGTGTCAGCGTCAGCGGCTTCAACTCACGGTAGAGTTGGACAGCTTCGTCCAATCGCTCTCGCAATCGTTCTCGCTCCAATTGTGCAACATCAACGCGCGATGGTGAGGCGTTGTGCTTTCGTTGATTTTCGATTGGCACCGGACAACCCAATCGCTCGAACAGAACACACATGCACGAAGAAAGTGTTTGGGTGTCGTAGATCCATGTCCGATCAAGGTGCTCACGAGAGTCACGGCCGAAATAGTGCGGAAGCCCGCTGCTGACGTGTCCCAAGAATTCGAAGGCGGAATCAGCCTCTGGTGTACCGAGCCCTTCACACCAGCACTGAGCGTCCGGAAAGCGTGTAAAAAACTCACGTTCGCGTTGGCTCCATCGAGCCTCTTTGCGTCGACGTGCTTCAAACGCCGACAAGGCGTGTTCGACAGGCTCTCGAATTCCGATTAGTAGCTGCTCGCTCGGAAACTCTCTGGCAGCATCGGTCAACGGGGTGCAGTGCCCGAGCCAAATGTGGTTGATGTTGCCGTCACGCAGCACACGATGCACGTGGACACCTCCGGTCTTTCCAACATGAATGCAAACCAGCCTCATCCGTGCTTCCTCAAGTTTGGGTTGACGTGGCCGACCGCTGCCTCGGTCTCGTACGGATCGGGCGTGATTCCCAGAAACTTCACCAGGCGATCAACTTCATGTTTGGTGTTTGACGTCAACGACGCAAAGTCGATTCGGTGCACCGGGATCTCTGGATGAGCTACGATGAAATCCTCGCGATGCTTCAAGAGAATTCGCTGAAGCCGTTCACACTCTCGTAGCGTCGCCGCGTACCAATTTCCGCGATGCTTGCGACTGCGACTTTGCAGGCTGCGGATGGACGCCTCAATCGGACGATCCACCGCGATGATCCGCATGGAACTGCCAATCGCCTTGTGAATATGTTCGGCAAACCGGCATAGATGCGGGTACTTGCCGCCCGCAACAGTTTCATCGCGGACGGCTTCACTCTTTTTGCCCACGATGAACTTCTTTAAGCGGTACGTCAGGTCCGCATCACTGATGGTCGGATCGGTGGACGGAAACTTCATCGCCGCTTCGCACAACTCCATCAAGCCAACGGCTTCACCACCGCCAGTCGCCTCGAAACCGCCGAGTTGATTGCCCATGTGGACACCTAGATGGTGGCAAATCATGGCAACGCAGGACGTGCCGCTGCGATGCGGCCCGAGCACCGCAAAGAAAGGTTCCTGTTCGTGATCCACGTTCACGGCATCATTGAAGAAACGGGTTTCGCTCCATCGGCGGCCCGAGATGTTGCTTCGAGTCGGCAATTGACCAACCAGCCAGCGATCCGGTGCGTAGACCGCAACCGATCCCTTTCCGACACTACGTCGAGCGATCCCGTGGTAGCGTCGCTGAATCATTCGACCCAGGTGGTGGTCGATATGATTGGCCTTCTTCCAGTCTCGAGTATGCAGGTGTCGGTACAAAGACACCATGTTGGAGCGACCGCGAACCATGAAGGCGTGGGTGCGGTTCACGTTGTAGGGCAAGTACACGTGCTCGGAGATTTTCACCGGCGGATGAGCGACGGAATACAAGTGTTGCCCACCCAGGTACGCCAGTCCCCAATCGTTGGGGAGCTCACTAACAAATTGCTGAAACCGATTCGCAAAGTCATCGCAAAAACCGGCGTCATCCTCAAAGACAACGTATGAGTCGATTCCTTCTGACAAGCACTTTTCGAGGATGAGACAGTGTGATCGATAGCAGCCCCAAGCTCCGTTGCCGGCCCGCCAGTGCGCCGGGGGTGGCACCCGCCTTCCGTCGATGGCCGCGAATCGCACCGGTTCCGGGAAGGGCCACGGTTTCGGCAACTGATCCAACCATTCCCGCAGTCGATCCGGACGACCATCGAGGTTGACCAAGAAGCATCTTTGCACCGGGCTTCTCATCCTTCCCGGCTTCATGGTGACGGACTTGGAACGTTGGGGCTTTGAGGTCATGGACGCGGTGGTCATGTCGGATTGCTTGCAGCGAGCGTTGAACGAATGGACTCAAAAGGACGGCGGCTTGCCTAATTCGTTTCAAGCGGACCGTCGGGAAACTTTCGCTCGTACCGCCGGATCGCTGTCAGGACCAGTGATCGGGCCGTGGAAAAGGAGAGTTCATCCGCGTCCATTCCCTGCTTGGCTGCTTCTGCAACAAGCCATGCCGCAATCGTCTCTGCGTTGAGACGGCATCCCTTCACACCCCAACTGTTAACCGTGGCGATTCTTCGCTGGAGCGGTTTAGCCTTCGCAGCCGTGGACAGCCAGGGAAGCATGCGCTTCAACTCGCTACCTGGACCTTTCGATGCCTGATCCCCTTCGGATGGCCTGTCGCAAAGCCTCGCAAACTCATCGAGGGTTACCTGGCCGTGGGCGAGGTCGCTTTGATCTGATTGCGGTGCCAATCGCTGCTCAGGACCCCGGTTCGCTGGCGCAAGTTTCGGCATGCGAGCTCCGCGGCGGATAACTCCATTACCTTGACTGAGATCTTGATTCATTTCGGACATACCGCTCATTAAGACACTCAAGTTGGATTGCTTCGCTTTCGCAGGCGACGCAACAAGCGATCAACAACCGATGATCTGGTCGACTCCTCGCTCGTATCATTCCCTATGATTCGACAGCCTGATACGCGGCAACGATTTCATCGGATTCTGAAAGTTCTTTGATTGCATCGAGAGGCCAGGCTGATCTTCGATTTTCTGAAAATACTTTGCCATGCTTCTGGGCTCGGACGCATAGGTCGAGTGGAAATCACCCGATTCACTTCGTGACGATCCAGGCGCCGCTGCTGTCGATTCGTTGGGAGTGAATCACCTCCCACTCGATCAAGATCGACGATAGCCATGGCATCTCACGACCGCTCGCGAGCCTACTCCGATCTCGCTCCCGCATCCGATGAATCGATCCGCTCCTTCGTTCGCAAATCAACCGAGACGGAAGTTCGCAAGAAGCGATCCGAAAGCCACGACGTGAAGGTGACGGATCTCGGCCGGTACGAGAAAACGTCGATTCGCGACGAGAAGCAGGAAGTTCAGACGAGTGAAAGCGAAGTCTATCGATCGGCAGAAGACGATTCTTCGGGCGGTAAGAGACTGGGACCCAAAGAAGCCGCTACCGTGCCGCCTGGTCAGCGGCAAGCTGACAAAGAAGCCTCACGCCAGAACGCCCCCGCGGACTTCAACGTCCCCGACCTGGATGCTTTGGCGGATCGGATCGCGGCGACAGGTTATCGGGGCTTTGGGGATGGCTTTGGAGACGCGGGAAGTGGCGGTTCGGGGTCCAGCAGCAGCTCGTCGTCGTGTGGGAACGGGCCGTGCCCGGATGAGGAGCCCCCGTGTGAAGGCCTTACCGGAAAGGACCTCTTTTGCTGTCAGAATCCTGAGGCGGATTGCTGCAAGGAAGACGAGACAGGCGGTGGTGGTTGCGAAGGCGGAACCTGCACATTGCCCGCCTCCGAGAGTTCCAATCCCATCCGCTACTTCAACGGGGAACTGCGTTTGTCGGCCAGCGATCTGTCGGCCAGTCCGTTGGGCGGCTTGATCGGACAGCGCCGTGCGTACAGCAACCAGATGTCACGCAACCACGATTATGGAAACGGCTTCAACTGGATCGTCAGCCAGTGGGCTTACTTGCTCGAGGGTGGCGACGGCACGATCACCGTTGTGCGAGGACCGGGCAGCAACCTGTGGTTCGAGCTCGACGGCGTCGGCGGTTATGTCGCTCGCTTTGGCGCGGTCTCGACCTTGACCCACGACGTGGCAGGCAAGCGGTTGGTGTTGACGACGCCGGTCGGTGAGCAGTTCGCCTTCCACGACTTTGACCAGTTCGAACATCCACCCGGGATGCTCGCCTGGCACAAGGACCCCGGCGGACAGCTCACCGAGGTGAGCGCCTACACCGATGACGACCACATCGCCGCCGTGCAGCGAAGCGTCCAGCAAGACGGCCAAACGATCACCGAAGCGTTGGCCTACGACTACTTCGGCAGCGGTGAACAGCGTGGGCGGCTGCGACACGTCACGCTCCGCAGGAAGGTGGACCTCGGTTCGTGGCAGGACATCCAGCGCGCCAAGTACGACTACTACGGGGGCGGTGACAGCGGCGGCAACGTCGGCGACCTGCGCCGCGCACGGCAGCAGGAACCCGCTGGCGTTGGAACGTGGCAAGACAAGAACGTGCATTACTATCGTTACTATCTGGCCGGGGAAGCGAAAGGCTTTGAGCACGGCCTGAAATACGTGCTGGAGCCGGAGAACTACGCCAAGCTTGCCGAAGTGGCCGATCCGCTGACCGCCTCCGATGCGCAGCTCGCCCAGTACGCCGATTACCACTTCCAGTACAACGCCGCGCGCCGCGTCATCAAGGAGACCGTCCAGGCGGGCGCGATGACGTTCACGTTCGCTTACTCGGCCAACAACAACAGCCAGGAACGCTCCAACCAGTGGCGACGCAAGACGGTCGAAACCCGGCCCGATGGATCGCAGAACATCGTCTTCACCAATCACATCGGACAGGTCCTGGTCAAGGAGTTCCGCAGCGGCGCCGGCGAGACCGCGGATCGTTGGATCCAGGCGCTGCGTTACAACAACGACGGTCGCTTGATCCAGCGCGCCCAGCCCTCGGCGGTGATCGATTACGACGAAGCTCAAAACGACCTGGCGGTCATGCTTCGCAACAACGAGGGCGTGATCCATCGCACGGACTACTACGCCGATTCAAGCGGCAGCGGTGCGGCGGCCGGTTATGTCAAGGCCGAGAAGATCAAGCGCGGCAACGACGGGACCGCGATCCTGCTGCGATCGAGGAAGTATGCCTCGCACAGTGTTGGTGGCAACACGGTCCACCCGGTCTCTCACGAAATCGTCTACCGCAAGGAGGACGGCAGCGGCAAGGCGACCACGCGGTATGACTACCAGTACCACGCCGCCAGCTTGCAGCCTTCCCAGCGAACCACCACGCTGCCGGTCGTGCCGACCGGTCAAAACGGCGACGGCAGTGTCGATACCCGCACCGAACGTTTCGACGTCCATGGCAACCGAACCTGGCTACGGGATGAACGGGGCACGATCACGCACATGACCTACGACCTCGTCAACGGCGTGGCGACCCGGCAGATCGTCGATGTCGACACGACGCAGCTCAGCGGCGTGCCGGCCGGTTGGACCACACCGAGCGGCGGCGGGCTGCACCTGGTGACCGATTACCAGCATGATGACCGGGGTCGGATCACCCAGTCGCTTGGCCCGGTTCATGCGGCGGAAGTGGGTGGGGTGACGCGGCAGGTTCGCCGCGCCCGCTGGTATGTTTACCTCGACGTCGATCACCAACAGTGGAGCGGCCAGGGTTACCACGATGTCGCCGCGGGCACCGACACGCTGATCGGCCCGGTATCGATCATCAAGCGAACTCGCAAAGGACACCTTCTGGAGCAGATCGCGGCGGTACGCAGTTCGTCCTCCGGCAAACTGTCAGCCAGCGATACATTCACGCAGGGGGATTACGTGCGTTGGACCACGTCCCAGTACGGCGACTGCTGCACGCTGATCTCCCAGCGGGTCTATCACTCCATTCCCGGCGGCGGTGTGGGCTCCGTGGGTACCAACTACGACGAGACACAGTTCGGCTACGACGCGCTGAAACGCCGCAACCGCACGGTCCATCCCCGCGGCACGATCCGCTCGATCGTCTTCGACGTGCGCGGGCAGCAGGTGTCGCAGTACGCCGGCACCGATGACACCGGTGCGACGCCCTCGGATCCGACCGGCGCAGGGGCCAGCGGCAACGACATGAAGCTGATGAGCGAGCGCCAATATGACTCCGGGAGCGATGGGGGCGATGGACTGCTGACGCGCATGACCCAGCACGTGGACGCCTCGACCCTCCGCGTGACGGATTACGGCTACGACTGGCGAAACCGTCCGACGGTCATCGACGGCGAGTTGGACTTTTACCAAGTCGACACGCACGACAACCTGGGCCGCGTGATCCAAAGCGAACGGTTCGACACCAACGCATCGGGCCCGCGGGTCAGCCGCGAGAAGACCCAGTTCGACGTTCGGGGCCGCGTCTATCGCCGCATCCGCTTCGCGGTCGATCCGGTCACCGGCAACGTGAGCGGCAGCCAGCATCGCGACCAGTTCTATGACGCCGGCGGCAACGTGGTGCGGATGGAACCGGCCGACTCGATGGACCACCAAACCTTCACGATCGACTCGCTGGGCCGACGCGTCCAAGAAACCGATCCGCTGGGACACGCTCGCAGTTACGGCTTTGACGAAGCCAGCAACGCCGTCACCACGACGGACGCCACCGGCAACACCTGGACGCAGCGCTATGACCCGATCGGCCGAGAAGTCGAAGCGATCACGCCGCTGAGCGACGTGACCACCTATGGTTACAACGCTGCCGGCTACCTGGACAGCGTGAGCAACGGCGCCGGTGAAACCAGCACGACGGCCTTCGACGACGCCGGACGCACGGTCCGTGTCACCGACCCGCTCGGCAAGGTGACCACTTACGCCTACGACGCGGATGGCAACCAAATCTCCGTCACCGACGCTAACGGCAACACCACGACGACCGATTACGACCACCTCAATCGCCGTGTGAAGGTCACCGACCCGGGCGGTCACGAAACCGAGATGGCGTACAACCGGGCCGGCGAAACGATTCGTCAGACCGACGCGAAAGGGAACGACACGGTTCAGGCTTACGACGCGCTCGGTCGTCAATCCAGCGTGACCGATCGTCTGAACCACACCACCACCCCGGAAGTTGCACAGGATCCAGACCGCCGGAGATGAATCCCTGGACGACGAGCCTTCCGTCGAGTGTGAGCGAGTCACCACCCGTGAC
>JBCCYK010000207.1:0-12273 GCA_039189905.1 Planctomycetota bacterium | reverse complement strand
TCGATCCAGCAGATCGTCTCGGTTGCCATCCAACGTCGCAAAGACACGGCTCGCCGCGATCAGCCGCTTCGAACCAGCGCCTCGACGTGAGCGTTCGGTTGCCGACAGGGCCGGTCCGGGCTGGGAGACAGACGCTTCCTCGGCCGCCATGGACACCGTGGCCTCGGCCCTTTCGGCTGGCGTCACGACCGGTTCCGCGACGGCAACGGTTTCATCCGATTCGGATGTCGCCAGATGGTTCATCACCGCCATGCCAACGAGAGCAACCAGGAGCACCAACCCGGCACCGCCCCCGGCCACCCACGCGACGCGTTTCCGAAACTCCCGCGCCTCGCGTGCCTTCGCCGCCTTGGCAGCCAAGTTTCCCCGATAGGGCACCGCCGGTTTCGTGGCGACGGGCGCCGGGATGCTGGAGAACTCGCCTGCCGCATCCTGAACGCGTTTCTTTACCTGAGGCAAGGTCTGCTTTGCCCAACGCACCGCGTTCGTCTCCTGCGCGTCGCTGTTGGCCACCATTTGCTGCAGGATTGGAAGCGCCGCTTCAAACTGCCCTGACTGGCACAACGACTTCGCCAACTTGCCTTGTTCGTTGAGCTGAATCCGTGTGACGTCTTTCTTGTCGACCGCCCGCGTAGCCTTGGCGGACTCGGGCACTCTGTCAGCGTTTGAGGTCCCCTTGATGTACGCTCCCAACGCGTCGGCCATGGCTTTCATCGACGGGAATCGATCCGCACTCGACTTCGCCATCGCCTTCTCACAGATGGCGCCCAGCGCGGGCGGGACATCCTCGCAAATGGATGTGATTTCCGGTGCCTTCTCGGTCAACACACGACTGACCAAGGCAAAGGTTGACTTGGTGTCAGGAAAAGGAAGCTTCCCAGCCATCGATTCATACAGAACCACTCCGAGCGCATACACGTCCGTCGTGGGGCCAATCTCGTCGATCTCGCCACGCAGTTGCTCGGGCGCCATGTAGGCGGGAGAACCCAACAAGGCCCCGTCCTGCGTCAACCGTGTGTTCTCGACGTCATCGCTGTGTGGGCAAGCCAGTCCGAAATCCATCACGATCGGTTCTTTCCGTTGATCGATCATGATGTTGGCGGGCTTCAGATCCCGATGCACCACCCCACTCTGGTGTGCCTCATGCATCGCCAACGCCACTTTGCGAACGATCGTTGCCGCCACCTTCGGCGCCAGGCCGTCTTGCAGTGAAATGTGCTCCGACAGTGTCTTGCCAGCGATGTAGCCCATCGCGATGTAATGGGTGTCTTCGTCGACGCCGACGTCATAGACGGGGCAAAGGTTCGGATGAGACAAGCGAGCCGCCGCTCGCGCCTCTCGATAAAAGCGTTCAATCGCATTGGACTGCACGCCCGATTGAAACTTGGGAACCTTCAACGCAACCGAGCGATCCAGCTGATCGTCGTGCGCCAAATACACCGAGCCCATCCCTCCGGTCCCCAGCAGCCGCTCAATTCGAAAACGACCGATGCTTCGGGGAACTTCCGCCACGACGAAATCGCCATCCGTGTTCGAGTCCCCGGAACGATCTTGCGCGATGGTCTCATCGAAACGCGCCGCATCCGTGGAGCGGGGATCTTTGTCTGGGCGAATCGAGTTCGAACTCACGACGATCCCTAGGAGGAAACAAGCTGAAGACAGAAAAACAGCCGCCCGGTAAGTCTCTGGGACCCCCGTTTTAGGATAACCCCGCCCGCGGCGAAAGGTTGCCCTCCGGGCAACCATTGGCTAGTTCACCCGAAGTTGATCGATGACCCGGCGAACAATCGATTCGATCGCCCCGTCATCATCGCCACTGGACTTCGCTTGGGTGGGCGCGGCGCTGGGCCTCGATTGGGCGTTTGGGTCCTCCGTGACCGTGCTGACCAAGGCGTCGATCTCTCGCTGAGCGCGCGCGACCAAATCGCGTTGGGTTGCGGACAAAGGCACACGACCAGGTCCCAAATTCCAACCACGCGAACGTGCCCCAGCGCGAAAACCCTCTGGAAATTCGCCCAGCCCGATCATCAAGTCAAACAGCGGCAGGAGCTGATACTGCAAGGCCATCGCCATTTCGATGTTGCCAGCAACGACACTGCGATGAATCGCACGCGTCAATTCAGGCACAACACCACTGGTGGCATTCGTGCCCCCATCCGCTCCCGCGATCAACATGGGCGCCAATGAGGCGTCCCAACCGGTCAGAAACGAGAAGTCATCTCGAAATGCTCGCACCGCTGACATCATTCGCATCAGATTCGGAAGATCGCCGCTACTGTCTTTGAGTCCAATCACACGCGGCGACTCGCTGGCCAAACGAACAACCGTGTCGACCTCAATGGGCGATGCGAACAGGGGAATATTGTAGAGCGTGACGTCCACGCTGACGTGATCGGCGATTTCTTTGAAGTACGCATACACGCCGTCGGCCGACAATCGGTAATAGAACGGCGCGACGATCGCGACAGCACGGACGCCCATCTCACCATAGGCGTCGCAAGCGCGAATGGTCTCCTGGACATTCGCTTCGGCTGCGCCGGCCAAGATGGGCACGCGCCCGTTGGTTTGCTCGACAACAATCTGGACGATTCGCCGGCGTTCCTCGGCATTGAAGCGAACGAATTCGCCCGTGCTCCCGTTCGGGTACAGGCCGTCGACACCGTGCTCGATCAACCAATCGACATAGCCTCGTAACGTGTCCTCATCAACGCGTCCCCGGTCGTCAACGGGCGTGATGTTGGGGGTCAGGATGCCGGAGATGCGTGACATGAATGACTACCAGAACAAGAAACGACCGAGGCGTTGACGCGACGAACGATGGAGGTGCCAACGCCATCAACACGATATTTGGGATCCCCGCTTGCATCCGCCGAAACGCGTTCAAAGACCACACGATTCCGTGCTGCTTGCGCTCAAGCTGTCCCTCCCGGCTTCCTCTCCCAGACTAGTTCGTAGCGATCTGCTCGGCCCCCTCGAAACGCATGGACAGCCGTCGAAATTCAGCCACCTCGCCGATCTGCCGATTCTAACAGTTGTGCTAATGCGTCCACCGGCTGGTATCCCACCTTATGTGCGATCACCTTGCCTTCGGGGGCCGCAACCAAGGTCGTCGGGTAAGCCGGCACCTTGATACGCGACAGCACACGCCCGTTGACCTTGGGTCGCAATCGGATCGCAACAAAGCGATCCGCCAAACGCCTCAAGATCCGGTCGTTACAAATCGTCTGGTCTTTCATCGCATCACAATAGACACAAGACTCCGAGGTGATGAAAATCAGCATCGGGCGGCCAGTCGACTTGGACGCCTCCCATCCGCTCTGCAGATCATCGTGCCAGCTCAGCGCCGGCGAGGTTTGCCCTGGAATGTTCCGAGACGAAGACGTCAACGTGCCCCCGACCCCACCACGGCTCATCCCTGCCCCGTCAGCGAGCGCGAGCACGCTTTGGCTCGCAAAAATGCAAACCAGCATCGACCGCAATCCCGGCGGCAATCCCTCACCGCGCCCCAATCGCCTCCCAAGCGAACTTGTGTGTCCCACTGTGCATCTGAACATCAACCAAGGTCCCTCCAAGTCCAATTAACCGACCCCTGCGGTGCTCCAAACGCCACTAGAGAGCGAAACGCCCGGTCCGCGGCGAGAAGCTAGGTGCTGATGAATCGGCAATCAAGTGTTCAAATGGGGTGTTTTGGAGTTTTATTTGGCCTGGGTGAAATAAGCGGTTTCGGAATTCGCCCCCACATCATGGGTTTGCGGATCACGGCAAGCCCGATTTGGTGAGCCCGATGTCACGCTGGCCGTGAAAGCTAATGACGACACCGCGACCCGGGACACCGCTTGTCCAACGCGAGTCAGTCGCGAGGTTTCGTCGAGTCCCCGGCCTCTGAACGCGTCACTTCAAAGCACGGCGACCATGGTGATGCCGCCACTCATTGACCAGTCCGATCGCAGGCGGGAACTTGCTCAGGAATCGAACCACCTGACTGGTGGATGCGGTCCAGACTTCGGTGACCAACGATGGCTGGCCGCCGGCCGCATGAAGGTCGTTGAGCAGCATCGCCAAGACCGCCGGGTAGTCGGTGTGTGAATCGCGGATCGCCAAGCTTCGCGCCACGCGGGCGGAGCGCGCCTCGCGTTCCCAAGCATCCGGTTCCACCCCGTCAATCACCGATCCGGTCCGGACCGCCAATGCCAGATTGCACCGCAACCGCGCCGTGGCAGCGCGCAGGTTGTCTGCTTGGGAACGGCGCTCGGTGGCTTCCCCCAAGACCCGCGTCGGCCGATGCAGCAGGAAAACGCCCGTCGCGGTGCGGTTGCGATGCTGGCCGCCGGGACCCCCTCGAGTCTGGCGACGCGTTTCGCACTCTTGAAGTAAATCGTCCGCTGCCAAAACCGATGCGTGCGGTGCGTCCATCCACCTGACTTTCGCTCGCTCATCAAGCGCGGGCACGATTGCACGTTTGGATTCAGAAGCCATCGATCACCACCCCCTGCAAAGGACACTTGTGTCCCAGTCCACCGAGCCAAACCCAGGGGTACGGTCAGCCCGCGGAACGGATAGACTGCCGCAGGCTATCCCATGCAACGGCAGTCAGATGCAAGGGCATCCAGACACTGCCTTTCGCCAGAATCGAGCACACGAGAATCGCATGCGAGTTTTGTCGGGCATCCAACCCACCGGCCGGCCTCACTGGGGAAACTATTTTGGCGCCATTCGCCAATATATCGATCTGCAACATGACAATGACGGGTTCTACTTCATCGCGGATTTGCACGCGCTGACCACGATTCGTGAACCCGATCAACTCCGCCAAAACGTGCTGGATACTGCGTTGGATATGCTGGCCCTTGGGTTGGATCCCAACAAAGCCACCCTATTTGTGCAATCGCACGTTCCTGAGGTGACCGAGCTGACCTGGCTGCTGATGACGGGAACGCCAATGGGCCTGCTCGAACGCTGTCACGCCTACAAAGACAAGAAAGAAAAAGGCATCGCCGCCGACGCTGGGCTGTTCACGTATCCCGTTTTGATGGCGGCCGACATCCTGGCCTACGATTCCCAGATCGTTCCCGTGGGCGCGGACCAGGTTCAGCACATCGAAGTCTGTCGCGACCTTGCCGGCAGCTTCCATCACGCCTTCGGTGAAACCTTTGTGCTCCCGAAGGCGAAGACACTCGACGTCGGGGCACGTGTGCCCGGTACCGACGGTGAGAAGATGTCCAAGAGCTACAACAATACCCTGCCCCTGTTCGGAAACGAGAAGCAGATCCGTAAGCAGATCATGCGAATCGTGACGGACAGCCGTCCGATGGAAGATCCCAAAGAACCCGACGACGACCCTCTGTTTCAGCTGTTCTCCTTGATGGCATCCGCCGACAGAATCGAAGAGATGGCAACGATGTATCGCCGCGGCGGATTCGGCTACGGAGATGTCAAGAAAGCCGTGGCCGCGGCGAGCGAGGCTTACTTCGCGGACGCGCGAACCAAGCGTGCTGAGTTAGAAGCAAACGTGGACTACGTTCACGAAGTGCTTCGCGACGGTGCCAACCGGGCACGCGAAGTCGCCGCCGCCGTCGTGGACCGCGCCAGCCGTGCATGCGGGCTGCGTTAGCAGACCCGTGATTCATTTCATTGACAACATGCTCCTCTCGCCTTCACGGGTTCGACGAAAAGGATGCGTTCCAAGATCAGAGGAACCGCTGTGCGTCTCCGGACTCGGCCACAGACCGGATCACTTCGTTGCGAGCCTGGAGCAGGCGCTGCATATAACGCCGTAGAAACAAGCGATCCGCCAAATGCCCTAAGGGCCCCAACGGTGAGGTGTAGTCAAACACATCGGTCATCACTGTGCCCGACTGATCCACGTCGAAAAAATGGTCGTGATCAAACCTCTGAAAAGCCCCACGCACCATTGAGTCACGAAAGGAATGCGGGCGCTCGTAGTGCGTGATTTTGGATGTCAGTTGCTGCCGAACACCGAAGTGCGTCGCCTCCCAGGTTACCGTCTCGCCCAGGCCAATCAGTCCGCTTGTGCGCCCTTCAATTGCCCGCTCACCGGTGCCGACAGTTGATTCGATGTGAAGGTCGATGCTTCTCGCAAGGTCAAAAGCGACCTCGGGTGCGGCGTCGATTCGCGTGGTCAACTTGATGACGGGCAAGGTTTTCTCGCAGACGC
This sequence comes from Planctomycetota bacterium, assembly GCA_039189905.1. Lineage (GTDB taxonomy): Bacteria > Planctomycetota > Planctomycetia > Pirellulales > Pirellulaceae > Rhodopirellula. Next base: position 6,098 of record JBCCYK010000207.1, on the reverse strand, counting down.
TTTCGGGAAAAGACTTCGGTGGTTCCGCGTCACTCCAACTCTCAGCGGGCCACGCTCGCCGTGCTGCGCCGCTTGCCATCCTGGCTACGTTGGGTTCGGCATGCCAAACGTGAACCGATTCCCATCTGCGTCAGCAACGACAAAGTCTCGCATTCCATAGGCGTAGTCTTTTGGTTCCGATAGGACCACGACCTTGCGCTGCACCAGGTCTTCGTAGATGGCGTCCACGTCATCGCAGAAGAGATAGACCGAAGCGGAACCAAGCGCCCCAGTGTTTGGATTGCCAACAAGCGACAAATGCAGCAAGCACTCGTCTCGTTCCACGCCCGCGTAGTCTCCAAAACGGAATTCCTGCCGGAAGCCGAGCTTCTGAGTGAAAAATCGGATGGCAGCGTCGACATCGGAGACAGGGATCACAGGAGCAAATGCGGTGATCTTCATGTTATGTTGTCCCGACTGCCGCGAAGTCGTCCCGCCCATGACGCCAAGTCGTCCCAAAAATACATGCCGGGTCCAGTCGGCTGGCCACCCATCTTGAGATAAAAGGCGCGATACGGGTTTTCCGCGTGAAAACCCACTCCAACGCTATTCACGGCGGTCTCCCGCAACCACTGCACCATCCGGGTGAAGAGCTGCTGCCCAATCCCGAGTCGTTGATGCGTTTTCAAGACATAGACTTGCTGAAGCTCCGCGTCAGCCGGCCACCAGTCCTGTCGCTCCGCATGATGACATCCCAGAAACCCGACGATCGACGACGCTTCGCAGGCGACCCAGGTGGCGCGTTCGCGCCGGGCTAGCTTGGGGTGTCGCGTCCCAGCGAGGTAGCCTGCCCAGCGCTTTGAGCAACGCGCATGGTCCATCGACGGTTCATTTTCCAGTTCGGCGATGGAGTCGCGTTTGGACCTGACTTCAACGTCCGCGATCGCCTCTGCGTCCGATACCTCCGCCAGCCGATAGTCAATCTCGATCACGTTATAGACTCGCAAAGTCGAAGCAAGAGGCAGAGGTAAACAGTCGCCTCCTTAGCATAAGGCACCGAGATTAACCGTTCGAGGAAGCGTTTTCAGTGTGGGCGCAAAGGCATGCGACGAGCTCCTTGAAAACCATTCGAAGCTTTGCGAAACGAAGGCTTCCCGACTTGCAATCAGGTCCATACATCGATATCTTTCGACATATCGTTACATTGATGGGGCGAGCGCCCGCCCATCTTGATCCCTGTTGCCGAGTGAAGCTCTTTGCCAACCAGCACAACAAGAAAACACAAAAAGCCACCGGGCAACGTCGCGGCCTTTGCCGATGCGGCGGAGTGCCTGAGGACACTCGCACACCCGGTTCGGCTGCGCGTTGTGCAATTGCTTCTGCTAGGCCGTTACACCGTGGGCGAATTGGCGGAGGATTGCGAGATCGCCAACAGTGCGATGTCGGATCACCTCCGACTGCTTCAGCGTTGCGGGTTCCTGTCCAGTGAACGCGATGGACGCCGGGTCTATTACGGTATCGCCGAACCGCACCTCAAGCCCTTGATGGCGTGCGTTGAGAGCCGGTTTTTGAGTTGAGTTGGATCGAATGTGCGTTGCTTCTTAGAAACGAGGTATCCATGCAAACGATTGATGTACAAACGCTTGCCCAACGACAGACCGAGTCAGCATTGAACTTCATCGATGTCCGCACGCCGGCCGAATATCGTGAGTCTCATGCGCTGGGATCGAGATGCATCCCGCTGGACAGGCTTCATCCGACCGAAGTGGCCGCGGCACGTGATGAGCGGGGCGACAAACCCTTCTATTTCATCTGCAAGAGCGGGAGTCGCTCGTCCATGGCGGCAAAAAAATTCATCGACGCGGGGATCCCGAACGTCGTCAGCGTCGAGGGCGGGACGCTCGCGTGGGAAGCCGCAGGTCTTCCGGTCGCACGGGGTAAGAAAACCATCTCACTCGAGCGCCAAGTTCGAATCGCCGCTGGTGGCCTCGTGCTGATCGGTGCTGTCCTTGGCGTTCTCTTGAATCCGTGGTTCATCGGTTTATCCGCATTTGTCGGCGCCGGGCTGGTCTTCGCTGGCATCACCGACACCTGCGGGATGGGAATGGTCTTGGCAAGGATGCCCTGGAACCAATGCGAACCGACGGAAAGCCCATGAACCGCATCGAGTTGTCCCAGCCTACGAGAGCAGAGGGTTCCAAGATGAAGATTGTCATCGTGGGCTGTGTCGCCGGCGGAGCATCCGCGGCAGCACGCGCGCGCCGTTTGGATGCGTCAGCCGAGATCATCGCATTTGAAAAGGGCGAACATCCCTCTTTCGCGAATTGTGGATTGCCCTATTACGTCGGCGGTGTGATCGAGGCGCGAAAGAAACTGCTGGTGGCGCCAATCGACATGCTTCGGCAAAGGCACCGCTTGGACGTGCGCCCGGGACATGAAGTGACGAGCATTGACACGGCAAACAAAACTGTTCGCGTTCGCGACCTGGAACAGAATCGCGAGTTCACCGAACACTACGACAAGCTGATCCTGTCACCGGGCGCCACACCGATTCGTCCGGATATTCCTGGGATCAACAGTCCGCGCGTCTTGTCCCTTCGCGACCTCGCCGATGCCGACCGCATGCACGCCGCGGCGACCGCCGATGCCAAACGCGCCGTCATCGTGGGAGCGGGATTCATCGGCGTCGAGGTGGCCGAAAACCTGGTTCACCGCGGCATCCATGTGACGGTCTTGCAGCAAGACGCTCAGATCTTGTCTCCTTGGGATCCCGAGATGATCACGCCGGTCGATGACGGCATGCGTGACAAAGGCATCGAAGTGCTTCTGAACGAGACTGCCATCGCTATCCAGGAAACGGATGCCGGTGTCTCGGTGGAAACACGGTCGGGCCGACAGATCAACGCGGACTTCGTCGTCGCGTGCATTGGCGTGTCACCAGACAACCGCCTCGCGGTCAAGGCCGGCCTCAGGTGCGCGGAGCGAGGTGGGATCCAAGTTAACGCTCACATGCAAACGTCCGATCCGGACGTATATGCGGTCGGTGATGCCGTGGAGGTCGTGGACTTCATCTCGAATTCACCCACCCAGATCCCGCTGGCAGGGCCAGCGAATCGCCAGGGTCGCATCGCGGCCGACCATATTTTTGGGAGAGCTTCCCGGTACCGCGGCACGCAAGGCACCGCGGTCGTTGGCGTTTTTGACACCACGGCTGCCATGACGGGCCTCAGCGAGAAATCGCTGCGCCGCCTCGGACGACCGTACGAAAAGATCTACCTGCACCCCATGAATCACGCAGGCTATTACCCCGGAGCCCAGCAGATGACCCTCAAGCTGCTCTTTGCACCCGACGATGGCCGCATCCTTGGGGCACAGGCGGTTGGAAAAGGCGGTGTCGAAAAACGCATCGATGTGATCGCCACTGCGATTCAAGCCGGGATGACCGTGGAAGACCTGGAAGAGGCGGAACTCTGTTATGCGCCGCAATACGGGCACGCCAAAGATGCCGTCAACATGGCGGGCTTCATCGCTTCCAACGTCCTGCGCGGTGATCATCCGATCGTTCATGTGAATGAAATCCCCGCCCCGTCAGACCACGCTTGGATCGATGTTCGCACCGTCAAAGAGTTTGAGGCGGGACACATCCCCCATGCCACCAACATTCCTATCGAAGGTCTCCCCGAGCGTCTCCAGGAACTCTCTCGAGATCGTCCTTTGTTTGTCTATTGTCGCGTCGGTCAACGCGGCTACATGGCAACGCGTTTCCTGAACCAACATGGTTTCCAGGCACGGAACCTGTCAGGAGGTTACCTGACCTATCGACTATTCGAGAAAGCTCGCGAAATACCTAAGCCGTTGATTTGACATGGCCATTGTTACGGTTGGAACAGAGATGGTTCAGTGTGTACGTATTGCGCACATGATTTCTCGCCATGGTGAACAATTCCTTGAGCGAGTCTTCACACCTGCCGAGATCGAACACGGAACCTCGTCCGCCGACCCGACAGCTCACTTCGCTCGGCGGTGGGTTGCTAAGGAATCCGTCTTCAAGGCCTTGCGGTGTCGCGGCAAGCGAGTGCGTTGGACAGACATCGAAGTCGTTCCCGACCCCGTAGCCGGCCATGCAATACGCCTGCATCACGCGGCCGAGCGTCTGGCGGCAGAACGTTCCATTCGCCGCATTCATCTGTCGATGGGCGGCTGCCGCACGCAGGTCGTGGCCTACGTGGTGATGGAGGACTGATGGCATGCATGAGCTCAAAGTCGGCCCGCCTCATCGGGTGATCTCTTTTGAACGGAAACCATTCCCATCGTGAAGTCGCTTTCGACAGACGCCCACCTCATCCTGTGCCTACGCTTCGGTGCCTTCTGCTGTTTCGCAGGTTGGACTTGGGCGCATTGGTATTGGGAGGGTCCCTATGGGGCCCTGTTATGGAGCGACGGCACATACAGTTTGGCCGAATCACTTGGCTTGAGCTGGGACCAATTCGTTGGCACCGGTGCCGACGACGGCTTTGTTCAGAAGTGGGTCAGCAGGCTATTTTGGCCTTACGCGGCATGCATGGTGCTTTCGCTGAGCGCGCGCCCGAAAGCTTGGTGGCATCTAGCCGGATTGGTTGTGGGCAGCGGATTGCTGGCCGTTCTGAGCTATGCCAAGTATGTGGCCGCGCAATACCAGCCGCCGATGTTCCTGGAGCATGGGGGTCAGATGCTGATGCCCATCGTGTTGGTCTTGGCGCTCCAGTTTGGACCGCGACACCGGTCAACGATCCTGACGGCCTGCCTCGCTTTCGTCGCGACGTTCGCCGGTCACGGTAGTTACGCAGTCGACTGGTGGCCGACCCCTCCGAACTTCTACGCGATGACCTCGGTGATTTTGGGCGTCGACTACGAAACGGCCAAGTCGCTCCTGTTGGTGGCTGGCATGATGGACTTCGTGGTTTGCATCGGCATCCTCGTGCCGTTTTTGCGTCGCTCGGCGGCTCTTTATGGAGCCGTCTGGGGCCTCCTGACCGCGCTAGCGCGGCCCGTGGCGGGCATGTCTTGGGGACTGATTTACTGGGGCGCCGATCAGTTTGTTCACGAAACCGTGCTCAGAGCCCCGCACTTCGTGCTCCCTCTTTTTTTGTTCCTCGTTTGGCGACCTGATTCCTACGAACCCGTGCATGGTTGCGAACCTGCCTTGCCTGGTCGCGAACCTGAACGTGTCCAAGCATCCAAGTGATGACTCCGCGGACTTCGTGGCAGCATTCTGACACTTCTCGCCGATCGCCACCACTGAAACGCAGCTAAACCGAGATCACCCTCCCGCGGCTTGCCGCGAGAGGGTCGGCCCGCGTCAGCGTGGCCGGGGAGGGCCTGTCGCACTAAGACAATCGCGTTCACAAGGCTTCAAACCCGTTCCCTGCCCGAAATCTCGCTTGACGCTCGATTTCGACCCTCCCTTCGCTGCGCGTGGGAAGGTGAATCTTGTCGTCATTGTTGAGTAACGAACCCGTGGGGTGCACCCCATCCTCTGCCTGCGGGCGAGTTAAGCCAGTCTCGGTGACGCCCGGGACCTCCGTGTTTGGCCTGTTTCCGTTCTTTCATTCGACATAACCGAAGCAAGCTGTTGATGTGGCGGCAAAAGAAACACTCTCTTGGGCTGGCTCGCTTGACAACATCGGTTTGATGCTCCGAACAAGACATCAGCAAGGTCGATTCTATGGATGGAGCCTTGCGCAGCCGATCCACCTGCCACGGGTCTCTCCTGAAACGCCAGTGGCCGTCACGATCGATTCAACTGCGCGATTTGACAAAGGCCTCGCTGGCAGTATCACAAACCTCCCGAAACCATGTTCACGAAGATCAATCGCCCCTCACGGAACGTCTTGAGTGTTTTGACTCTCTTGACGGTCTCGATCGCTTCAGCGTCGGCTCAAACGCCGACGGAATCGACCCGTCCCGCGAATAAGGGTGCCGACGCTGTCTCATCGCCAGCGGACGTCTCGCTGGACAAGCTCCTGCGTTCCGAACGTTCAGACGCTGGTAATCCTGATGGCGCCGGAGAATCGTCGCAACGCGGCTCGCAGGCTTCACCTGCACGCGTGAGCGACGGATCTTCGAACGAGGCTCCCGAT
>JBCCYK010000206.1:0-12318 GCA_039189905.1 Planctomycetota bacterium | reverse complement strand
GCGGCCGGTCATGGCATCCCATTGCGGATGCGGTGCCGACCACTCGCCAGAGCCTACGGAATCTCAACTTGCCCCGTTGCTTGGCGGTGCTCAGCTGGATCTTGCTTGCCAGAAAATTCTTGGTTGCCAGAAAATGTCGTGTGGTGGCCATGTTCCCTGTTCCGGCGGCAATCCGTGCCAACATGACTCGGACGGTTGCAGCGTGTGCCAGGGGCTTCTGGCTCTGCGCGATGCCGCAACGCTCGCCGTTGAAGTCTCGCTCCCGGCGGAAAACCTCGTGTTTTCCTACCATACCCCGAATGATGCTGGACCAAATCACCGCTTGATTGGCAGCGGCTTTCTTGTGAGGGGACCCCCGCGAGTTTGAATGGCTCCAGGTTGGATCTTATTCTCTCACACTACGTACTCGGAGGTGCGCGCCGATGGCGACCGCCCGTGATGCGTCCCAAGACAAGAGTCGGCTCAACGCCGTGCTGACGACGGACTTTTGTCCTTGGGCGAATCGATTTGTTTATTGGTTGAAAGAGCCCGTTGGCTGGTTCGTGTTGGCGACGGTCGCGAGCATCATCGTCGGTCGGCACATCGGGCCGGTTGGATGGATGCTGGCTGGAGCGTTGACCTTCATGATCGCCGTTGGGATGGCGTGGCCTTGGATCGCCGTCCGCGTTGTGACCTGTTCGATGAATCCGGCCGTCGACCATGTTCACGAAGGTGACACATGCGATTTGATCCTGACGGCGCGAAACCGCCTGATGTTTCCCGTTTGGGGTTTGGCAGTGGAAGGCTATCTAGATCGGTCGAGCGAAGATGCGGAGGCGGTCACGCGACCGACCGCCGCGCTGGCTTCCGTGCCCGGTTGGTCCGTTTCAGACTATCGGTTTTCGATTCAACCTGAATTACGCGGTCGCTACCCGGATGGGCATGCGAAGCTGACCTGTTCTTTCCCGTTTGGGATCTGGACGGCGAAGATACCCTTGGAGGACATCGCGCCCGTGACAGTGTGGCCCAGGGTGTATCGCGTCGATGGCCAACCGGAGTTCGATGGCCAGCAGGCGACCGAAAAGGGGGACGGGCGCCGCGCGGGGCAAACGGGGGATTACGTTGGCGTTCGCGAGTATCGACGCGGCGACCGCTTGCAGCAGGTGAACTGGATCGCCACGGCGAAGGCTGACCGTCTGATTGTCACCGAACGCGGTGTGGCGCCCACGCCGGCCATGAGTTTGATTGTGGATGTAAGCAGTGCTTCCAAACGCGGCATACTCAGCGATCGAATTCGTGTGGCGGCAAGCGTGCTGTCCAACCTGCACGCTGCTCGGATCCCAACCCGTTTGCTGATGGGAGGTCGATGTATCAGCATGGGGACGGGGCATGATGGCTATGCGCGATGCATGGATGCGCTCGCTCTGGTACCGATGGATGGTGAGCCAGAGAGCTCCATGTGTTTGCCCGCCCATGGAGAGCCGTCCATTTCGATCACGTCGAATCAGAACGGGAACCCCATCGTCTACACGTCCATCACGTCCACCCACGAGATCCGCCGCACGGCGAAGGTGGAATGTGAACACGGGATCGAGCATCGCGTGCTTGACCGATCCAACGATTTGTCCGCCCAGTTGTGGGCCCTCTGGACCGAGGCGCGCGATGTTGCCCGCAGTGCGTAAGCGGACCGAGACGGCGTTGCTGGCAATCATTTCGATTGCGTCGGTCGTTTGGATGCGCATGCCCGTGGAGAGTTCTCTGTGTCTCTCTTCCGAGATGCTGTGCATCTCCCTGCTGGCGTGCCTCGCTTGGGCGAATGCTCAAGGAGTGGCATCCAAGGCGGTATGGGCCGCTCCCTTGGTGTCTGTGGCGTTTGCATTCATCGCTCGGACGTTCGCGACGCCCATCACGTTCGAGCTTTCGGGACTGACCGCTCTCGGAGCAAGCGCGTTGGCCATGGCCATTCGGGCGAATGATGATCGCATGCGAGGGCTTTCGTTGGTGCTCAGTGGCTTCCTATGTTTGTTTGCGGCGTCCATTTCGGATTCGGTCTATGCGGGAGTGCTACCGATCGTTTGGTTGCTCGGGTGTCTTTGGCACATGACCGCCAATCGCTGGGAACGTTTGGATCAGGCCATGCCCGAATCGGTGGTCCGCGACTGGAGCATTCGTCCTCGAACCCTTGTTTTGGCGATGCTCGTGCTAGCCCTTGGCGCGTGGGCCGCTCGTGATCGCTTTGGTGAAACGCGGCGGTTTCAATTTGGCTTCATGCCCACCAGCGGTGGCTCGTCATGGTCCGATCCGGCCGCACGCCAGGGGATCGGGTCGGGGGATGCCGCCATCGCCGCGAAGGATCACGCGGAGTCTTTTGGAGCGGTTGATTCGGACATCTTTTTGGAATCGACCGAGCCTTCGTTGTTCGACATGGCGAATGACGTGATCGGTGAACCGAAGATCAAGTTCAAGTGGGAACGTCGTCAAGCCATCAACAGCGAAAATGTACTTGAGTCGCACGACGACGTTGCCAAGAGTGAGAGAGGCGGCAGTTCGTTCTCAACGGATCGCATGCCTCCCAAAGAACATCGGCACTTTGAGAGTGTGTTGAACAACAGCATCGTGCAATGGGATGGACCGACGGGAATTCGATTGGCGATGCGTCGCTATGATGCGTTCGATGGGACCGATTGGAATCAAACGGAGGATTACAGCAACGAAAATATGATGCGAGTTGCCCTAGGAGATCGCATATGGTTCTTTGATCCAGGACTTCGCCGGCTGCAAAAAGAGGAAGCGGATCGACTTTCGGTCGGCTTGCTCAAAGCCCTTCGGCTCGATTCCACGCGTATCCCGGCGCCGATGATGACCTCGGGCCTTCACATCAAAGAAGTGGATCGCCAAGACTTCTATGGGATCGACCGCGATGGTAGCTACTTCATGCCGGGGCGAAAGAAGGTTCCGGCCTTGACCGTGGTTCACATGGCCAGCATGAATCCGATGGAACAAACCCTTCGAGAGCGGCTGTGGTTCTCGGCGGACGGGGCGGCTTTCGATTCCCAGACAACCTTATCCGACGCAACACAACCCGCCATCACGCGTCTTGCAACTCGGTTCCGGCAACAACACAACCAGCCGTTTGAGCAATTGATGGCTTGCGTGGAACACTTGCGGGAATCGTTCGAGTTTGACCGCGCCCATGCTCCGGAAGACCGGACATCGCTGGACGGATTCTTGCGTGATCGTCGTGGTGGCGATCATTTGTTTGCGACGACGGCCGCGTTGGTCGCTCGTGAGCTTGGCATGAAGTCGCGACTGGTGGCTGGTTTCTACGTCCGGCCGGGCTCTTTTGACGTCGCGGCGGGGCATGCCAACGTGTTGCCGAGCGATGTTCATTTTTGGACCGAGATCGCCATGCGGGATGGACGCTGGTTCGAGATCGAACCAACGCCTGGATATCGGCGCCCTAACTATCAAAAAACATGGTTCCAACTGGCAACCGCATGGGCCATCACCGCGTGGCCGATTGTTCTGAGTATTTGTGTGCTGGGAACAGCCTTGATCGTGCTGCGGCACGTCTGGATCGAAGCTTTCCTGACCATCGTCTGGAAGCTCACGGGGTGGGTCCGTCCGTCAACGCGTTTGCGACTTGGCATGGGCATCATCGAAACGCGTGCGTGGCTTGCCGGACAGTCGCGCCCGGCGGGACTGTCGCAGCGATCTTGGCTCGAAGATGTGGCCAAGCACGACGTGCGACTCACACACGCGGCAAGTCGTTTCTTGGATAGCGCCGACCGGCTTTTTTTCGGCATGTCTGACTTTGAACTCTCTCCAACCGCAACAGAAGTGGTCAGTCTCTTGCGCACCAAGACCTTTCATCAAATCAAGCGTGAGGTAACCCCATGAGCGTCACCGCGTCCGAACCACCTTCAGATCACTTGGACACGACGCCGCCCGAGTTGACGAACTTGCGTCGGTTTTTGCAGAGCGTGTTGCTTGGCAAGACCAAGGAGATCGATCTCGTCATCGCTTGTTTGATTTCACGGGGTCACCTCCTGCTCGATGATTTGCCTGGGACAGGTAAGACGACGCTTGCAAAGGCAATTGCGGAAGGGATCCATGGGCGTTTGGCACGCGTTCAATGCACACCCGATTTGATGCCAGCCGACATCACGGGCTTCAACATGTTCAATCAGAAGACACGTGAGTTTGAATTTCATCCCGGGCCGGTCTTGGCGGATGTCTTGCTGGCCGACGAGTTGAATCGGACCACGCCACGGACCCAAAGTGCGTTGTTGGAGGCGATGGCTGAGCGGCAGGTGACGATCGACGGCGAGGCACGTCTGCTGTCACCCACGTTTTTTGTCATCGCAACCCAGAATCCAATCGACTCGCACGGTGCTTATCCCTTGCCCGAAGCGCAGCTTGACCGTTTCGCCATCAAGCTGACCATCGGGTATCCCGATCGTGAGGCGCAACGCCAGATCCTACAGCGGGAGGTGTCGGTTGTTCACACGGAAGGCGACGCTGTGACGCCGGCGCCCGTGGATGCAGACCGGATGTCATTGGAACAATTGCAGTCCCTACAAGAACAGGCGCGCCGCGTGAAGGTCCATCCGCGTGTCGCCGACTACGTGATTGATCTCGTCGAAGCGACGCGCCAGGATGCGGCTGTTGAGTTGGGCGTGAGTCCGCGGGGCATGATGCAGTGGCAGGCATTGGCACAATCGTGGGCGATGTTACAAGGTCGCGATTTCGTGACCCCCACCGACGTGGCCGATGTCGCTCGACCCGTGTTGTCCGTACGCCTGCTCACACGCGGGGAGTCCGAAGAGAGTGTGATCGATCGCATCCTGTCCGAAGTCCCCGTGCCAGAGTACAAGTGATGATGAAGCCTGCGCGGGCATGGGGACTCACGGTTTGGATGTCGCTGCTAGTGGTTGGCGGCTGCATGTCCTCCAAACCGTCGACAGGAGAGCACAAGCACAGCATTGCGGGTCACCGGCCCCACTCACTCTCGCACCTTTGCCAGGAAATTCGCGGGCGTTTGCAGCAACTGGAAGCGAGCCAGATCCCGGGGTCGGCAGATTCAAAATCGCTCATGAGAGTCAGGGAAGAGCTCACTGACATGGCGTCCTGGGCACCGGAGTTCGCGGCTGATACGGACATCAGCGAGCAACGTTGGATTCCCATTCACCAGTTGAGCGAACGCTTGCGCTTATCGATACAAGCGGCCCCCGAGGATTGGGGCCGATCTCGACGTGATCTCTTTATCCGGCTTTGCCAAGTCTCAGAGGATGCATGGAGCAGCTTGCCACCGGACAAACGTTCCAATCGCTTTCAAGCTCATGACCACGATCACGAGCATGGCCGAGGCCACGACGAAGTTCATGGTCCAGCCGACGAAATCGCTGACCAGGAGAACAAGTGATCGACTGGGTGTTGTCGGGTTTGCTCGGAGGATCGCTACGGATGCTGGAAGCGTTCTTTGCTTCTGCGCCGACGCTGCTTGTTGGAATGCTGGTCGCCGGGATCATGCGGTTCTATCTCGGCGTTGTCGGAATTCAACGCCTGTTCGGAGGGGACTCACTTCGCTCTCTGCCGCAGTCTTGGGCGGTTGGCATGTTGTTGCCTGTTTGCAGCATCGGAGTCCTACCCATCCTCATCGAAATGCGACGGGCAAAGGTCAAGGCGGGCGCGATGTCGGCGTTTGCACTGTCCGCACCGTTGTTCAATCCCTTGTCGCTTTTGTACGGCGTCACGCTCTCGCGGCCCAATGTCATCCTGTTGTTCGCATTCGCTTCGTTGATGGTGGTGACGGCCGTGGGACTGATTTGGGATCTTTACTCCTCACGACGTAGCTCAAACAGTGCGGATGACCAGGATGCTTCCAAGTCGTCGGTAATCGGCGTACGCCGGCTCCTGGCTGTGGTCGTGCATGGATGTCGCCAGTTTGTTGGACCGGTCGGTGCGTTCACATTCGTGGCGGTGTTGGGGGTTGGTTTGTTGGCGGCCGCCTTGCCATGGGGTGCGTTGGGGCATGCGATGGAACGCGACGACTTGGCGGCGCCCGCGCGGATGGCCGCCGTGGCGATCCCGGCATACGCCACCCCGATGCTCGCGATGAGTCAACTGGGCATGATGTTTCAGCATGCCAATTCGCCTGGCGCCGCGTTCGTTTTGCTAGCGCTTGGAGCTGGTGTGAACCTTGGGACGCTGGCGTGGATGGCGAGAAACGAGGGCTTGCGGAGCGTTCTGATCTGGTTCGGCTGTCTGATGCTGGTCGTGGTGTCCTTGGCATACGCGGTGAACAAACCGCTCGTACCGCCCGGTGTGACTCCCAGCGGACACACGCACGCTTTCGATATCTATACGAATCCCATTTACAACCTGGATGCGAATGCCTGGGCCTTCGCGAGCCAGAAATTGGCAGACAAATTCGGATTGATTGAGCAAGTGTCCGCCGTCATCTTTGCCGTGATTGCCGTGCTCGGCATCCTATTTCGGTGTCTTGGTTGGAGCGAGGGTTCGCTGGCGACCAACGAAGCCATGCAAACAACGACGCAAGCGGTCGGTGAGGACCTGAGGTTTGATCGAATTGTGAGTCCCGAGGTGGTCGGTGGGACCATGATCGCGGGTCTGATCGCTATTAGCGTTGTGATGTGCTATGCGTTCTACCCGTCCCCGGATGAGTGTCAAAAAGAGATCGCCTTCATCCGCACCGAAGTCATGTCGGGCGCACGGAGTGGCGATACGGGTCATGCCAAGTTTTGGATCCCTCGCTGGGACGAATGGACCCGTCGCATGGAAGTGGGCGCTTTCTTGCGACGCGGGCAAGTCACGGCTTACCAGCGGATGCAAGGCTTCTTGGTCCGTCGGAAGCTGGATACGCTGGAACATGAGCTCGACCATGATCACGTGGATCGGAGTTTTATCACGGGCCTGCTGGAGGATCTTACGAACACGGATGCGCGATGGGGTTGTTCTTATCGAGATCCGTTCGAAGGTGACACCAACCCGGCGGATCCATTCAGCGTTGTCATTCGGACCAGCGCAGAAACGCCATCCAGCAATCGGAACGTCCACGCAGAAGTCGGTGCGCACCTTCACCAGCCTGCGCATGCGCCGCACGGTGGCACCATCGTCGCGTCGCGGCGTGATTTGCAAGGCGCCGAGAATCGAAATCTCCATTTGGAAGTGATGCCGCGGGAAGACGGGGAATTAGTGATCTATCCATTGCGATTGATGCTTGGGGTCTTCCGCACCTTCAAAGAAAAGCCGGGCGATCTATTCATCCACATCCATTCGGAGGCAATGAAACAGACCGTGGCCAGTCCCCCTGGTGTCGCGATGCAGTGGGACTTGGAGATGCAACGCTACCGACTAGCTTTACCACCCGACTTTTCCGACGATGACTGGATTGGGTGCGAATTCATCTGGAGCGACGGTTCCTCTTCTCAACTTGAGCTCTTTCGCTGATCCGAAACGATTGCGTGGCGAAATAAATTCAGGTGTTGAGACGATTGGCGGTAAGTGCGCACTACCTGGAGGACTACGGCCTCACGGGGATTCAAAACGCCAGGTCGGCGTTTCCGATGTGAGCTCATCAAAGAGCACCGCTTGCAGAAGAGCCAGCGGCATCGGGCCTTGCCTCATCACGGCATCATGGAACTCTTTCAGAGTTCCCTTGTTTTCAGATTCCCAACGCTTGGCGAGCTGACGAAACTGCATCGCCCCAATCATGTAGGCCGCCTGATACAAAGGCGGATAGTCTGGACCGATGCTTCGACGTACTTCCGCGGCTGAATTGCGCGGGTCAAAACCGACGTTGTCGATCAAGAACTGCACGCATTCGTCCGGTCCAAGCTGGCCCAGATGAAAACGCAATGAGAAAAGGATTCTCGCGTAGCGATGGGCCCGCCAAACGAGGAATCCCAGTCGTTCCTCGGGGGTACGCGCGAAGCCGTTCTCGTACATCAAGAACTCCCAGTACACGGCCCAGCCCTCCAGCCAGAAAGGTGTCGGGAATCTTTGGCGATGGGGATGATGACGTTGGTTCTGAAACGCCTGATAATGATGGCCGGGGATCAGTTCGTGGTGCACCGTGGCACGGGCGAACGCGCGATTGTTTCCGCGCAAGCTTTGCCGTTTCTCTTCCGGCTTCATTTGTCGCGTTGGAAATGAAACGCTGATCACCTCACCGCCCGTGAAGAACGGATTCACCAATTGTCGCTTGGGTGACATCATCTGCATCCGCCAGGTCGATGCGGCCATTGGGTCCACCGTCATCCAATCGCCGGCACGAAGCCAAGCGATCGATTCCTCAGCCAGGTCGCGAATCAAGTTCGGCTGACGCCCCGGTGTCTCCGTCTGGGTTTTGATTCTCTCAACGGCGCTTTGCCAGTCATCGCCTAAGCCCATGTCGCGGGCGCACTGCACCATCGCTTCGCGACAGGCAACGTATTCGGACTCGGCCAATGCAATTAACTCCTCCGGTGTGTTGCCGATCATTTCCGATTGCAACGCCGCTTTCAGACGATCACGGCCGACCCAGGCTCCATCCAAGTCGGGAATTCTGGAACCACGTATCGCAGTTGGTTCTCCACTGATTGCTTCCATGGACAGGCGGCTCTGGATGATCGCGGTCAGCCGATGCCAATCAGCCTGGTCAGCTTGGCACCAGGCATCGAATCCTTGGTGATTCAGATTCAGACGCGAGAGCGATGCCCTCCAACTCTTCAAATCGGGGCCGGTGTCCTTGCGGAAGTGCTCCATCACACGTGGCATCCAAGCCACCGGCTGGTCAAGCAAGTTGTCCAAGTTTGGGTAGTTGGGCATCGCCCATGCGACGTCCTGAAGCATGGGGGCCCTGGCGACGCTGGATCTTGGCTCTGTTTCAGAAACGAGCGTCCCCCAGGATTTCTGCGTCTTCTCCATTGCCTCGAGCAGGCGGTCCGCATCGGCCGACACCCACCAATCGAACTCGGGGTCGTAGTCCGCATAGAAGGTCCTCCATTGCTTCGTCGCCTGGATCAGTTCGGTCCCTGCTCGCGAACTCGCGACCCGCTGGCGGGTCGACTTTGGTTCGGCATCCCTCGTCTCAGAGTGCTGAAACTCTGACCACGAATTCGTCAAGTCTGGGAGCATCTGCGCAATCTGCTGGAAGCCGACTGTGCAGCCACGTTGATCCACATCAATCAAGGCGAGCTGTTGATCCAGCAGCGGGATTCTCATGGCCAACAAGTCATGGATGCGTTCATGGGCAACCACGTCTTGGCGATCCACCTCAATCGCTTCGGCAATCCGTTGGACAGTCTCCGCGCTGGTCTCACGCGAGGACGCATACGGCGCGAGGGCGCGTTCCCAAAGGTCGCTGAATCGCAGGAGGTTTCGATGTCGCTGAGGGTCGATTGAAACGCTGTAACGTCGCTTCAGCAGGGCGCGGTCAACTTGGTATCGGTCCCAAATACGATCCCATGGTGTGACGGGCTGAAGGTTGTCCAGTCCAAGGGATTCAAGCGTCGTGGTTTTGGATTGAGATGTCCCAGGTGGTCGGAGTTTTCGGACAAAGAAGTCTCGCGTGAGCGCGCGACCGTAAGTCCCACCATCGCTGTGCCCCATTCCGGGAATCAACAGAAACTCGAATCGCTTGTCCGCTTGGATGAGGGCATCCACCAGACGTAGCGTGGACTCCGGTGGCACATTGGAATCCAGCTCGCCCACCAGCAATAACAAATCCCCCTTCAATCGGTGTGCGTTCTCGATGTTGCTGCACTCGGCATAGTGATCACCAACGGGATAGCCCATCCACTGTTCGTTCCAGGACGCCTTGTCCATACGATTGTCGTGACAGCCGCACGATGCCATCGCGGCTTGGTAAAAATCGCCATGAAAAAGCAAGGCACCACACGCGTTCTGGCCGCCGGCAGAGGTGCCGTAAATACCGACGCGTTCGAGATCCATGGCGGGATGGAGGCGAGCGGCTTCCTTCATCCAAGCGATACGATCCGGGAACCCAGCATCCTTCAGGTTTTGCCAGCATACGTCATGAAAGGCTTTGGAACGGTTGGCGGTTCCCATCCCGTCGATCTGCACCACCATGAAGCCCAGATCGGTCAACTCGGAATGCCAAGGATGATCGCGATACCGTTTGGGGACATGAGAATCATGCGGTCCGGCGTAGATATTCTCGATCACGGGATAACGCTGAATCTTGCTCTCGTCGTAATCCGTCGGGAAACAGATCAACCCCCAGATGTCCGTTTCGCCATCACGGCCCTTGGCGACAAACGGTTTGGGCAGCCGATGACCCGCGTCGACGCGTTTGGCCGTTGCCAGCGTCGCGATGTGCTCTCCGGTGGTTGCGTTGCGTAACTCGTGTATCGGAGGTGAGTCCACACGGCTGTGGTTGACGACGACAAACCGACGATCGGGCGAGAAAGCAACTTCGTGGTCGCCATTGCCTTCGGTCAAAACCGTCACCTTGCCCGTGTCAATCCCAACGCGGATCAGGTGACGATGATACGGGTCTTGTTTCGGTTGGATGCCCCCAACGATTGCATCGATGGTCCGCTTGTCTTCATCGACGTGGAGGATTTGACGCACCACAAAGTCGCCTGAAGTGATGGGGTGCCAACGGCTTTCGTTGTCCAGATCGACACGGTAGAGATGGCGGTATCCGCTACGCTCACTGGCATAGATGGCTTCGTTGGAGCCCGTCAGGTAGGTGACCAAAGGAACCTTCGGGCCGTGTGTGGTCCAGAGGAACGTCTCGGAGGATTCATCGATGGGCGTTGTGACTTCTCCGTTTGAAAGATCCACGGCGAAGACACGAAATCGCTGATGCCCTCGATCAACTTTCTCGAAGATGAAGCGGTGATCCGAACGCCAGCGGGAGCGAGGCCGACCGAAGTCGATGACGGGCACTTCCGCCGAGACCGGTTGCGCAGTTGCGATGTCATAGAACTTCAACAGATAGGTGTCCATCGGATCACCGGGCAGACGGTAGGCCGTCGACTGCACCCGCGCGCGACCGCCGTCTTTGGGTGACGATTCGATCGTGTGAACCTTCTCGACGTCAAAGTCCTTCACAAACCACGCCGCTAGGAAGCCGCCGTCGGGTGACAAGGTGGATCGATGAAGTTGTAGTCCCAGTGGGATCGGAACCGTGTGCCATTCTGACTCAGAACTCTTGCGAAACTGAAGACTTGCATCGATCTGACGGACCTCAGCCGGGTTTCCGTCACGCTCGTTCTTGCGTTCGCGGCTTCGTTGCGATGCCTGAGGAGCTGCAAACGATTCGGCGATCTCAATGATCGCATTGGTTTCAGCGGCGATCAGGCTTCCAAAGAAAGTGCCGTCCTCGCCGACGGCTTTCCAAGCGTGGCCCACGTACGTGTGTTGCGATACGTCTTCACCCGGCGCCAGCCGGTGATAGGGTACCGAGCGTCCCGATGAGTCGACCCAGAACAATCGCACCGCCTGGTTCGAACGGTTCGCAAAGCGAATGGCCGTGTCCACCTCGGAACGGCCCGATCGTGGCACCGTTCCTCCCTGCAATTGCAACCTTTCGTGCTGTCCCTTCGCCGCTCCCTCTCCTGCGATCACGGTTTCGTCGCCAGTCAAAGCATCGACGCGAATGGTTTGCCAAGCCCCTGAATCCGCTTGTCGTCGAAACTCGATTGTGGTCGAGTCCAACCAGCGGACATTCATACGAAGGTTCTTCGTCTCGGCAGTCCCCGTCGTGGGCGCCGTCGCGCACAACAAGATGGCGAAGGCAACGGCAAACCGCGATGTCGCGGCATTCTTGTGTGACAAAGCGATCGATTGAAGAGCGACTGGAGACATGCAGCGATCAAGCGGAAGGCGACTTGTGACGTTGACTCCCTGATTATGCATGAAGCGAAGGCGCGCGGATGGATTTTGCCGCAATCCTGCCCGCTTCCCGTCTCTCACGTTCGCGTTTTAGCGCCGAACACGGACCTGCTCACAGAACGGAGTCGCGCAGCATCTCACAGCGACTGGCCACGAAATCCAGTGATTCGTCCACGTTTGATTTTGGGTTTGGGGCTGTATCGAAAGTCGCCAAGACTTTCGGCGAATCGAGCTCGGCCGAAACTCTTGGGCCATCCGGCTTTATCGTGGGTAAAGCTGGAGACGGGGGATTTCTTTAGGCATGGCGGTGGTGTCCGAGGCTGTTCAGGTCCCTCTATCGGAGATACCGGTGGCGGACAAAGCCCACCACCGGCCAGAGACACCTCTCGGCGCACCCCGACCGCGATATCCCTGGCAGGCCCGCGTCCCCGCAGAGCCTGCTTCCGTTTCTCCCGGCGGTGGAAATTTATC
>JBCCYK010000205.1:0-12334 GCA_039189905.1 Planctomycetota bacterium | reverse complement strand
GGCGGAATCGTGTGAAAGCCCAAGAAGCGTTTCTTGCCGTCGCGACGCATCACGCCGGTTTGCACCTGCATCAGAACCGGGATCAAGATTCGCGATGAAGGGACATATCGCTTCCGGCTACATGCCAAGGCATACCAGACCAGCGATCCGGTTCTGATGCAGGTGCAAACCGGCGTGATGCGTCGCGATGGCAAGAAACGTTTCTTGGGCTTTCACACGATTCCGCCCGAGGGCCGCACCATCGAACTCACCGACTACATGCACGTTGGAGAATCGATCTATCCGCGACCTTTTGGCACGCTGCCCAACATCGCTTCGTTCACCCGACAAGGCGAGCGGAAGATCGAAGAGTACAACGGACCGGGCCTGGCGATCTCAAGGGTCGAAGTGGAGGGGCCCCTCGAATCCTGGCCGCCCGATAGCCGGCGCAGGCTGCTCGGCGACGTCGATCTCGCACACGGAAGCGATGCCGACGCAGAACCAATCTTCCAGCAATGGTTGCCGCGCGCTTTCCGACGTCCGGCATTCCCGGAAGAGATCGACAAGTACACACGCAAATTTCGCGAACTGACTCAGTCCGGACGCTCATTCGAGGAGGCTTTGCGATGGACACTGCGCGCCGCCCTGTGTTCTCCTGAGTTCCTGTTCTTGGAAGAGCCCGCCACGGAGGATGGCATCGAGCACTTTGCTTTTGCCAACCGGCTCTCATATTTTTTGTGGAGCTCGATGCCTGATGACGAACTGATTGAGCTTGCCGAAAACGGAACACTGACAGAGCCAGAAGTGTTGCGCGAGCAAACCGAACGAATGCTGCTGGATCCGAAGTCGCGGGCATTGACGGTCGGCTTTGCACATCAGTGGTTGGACATGCGGGACATTGATGCGACGAGCCCCGACACGAAGCTCTACCCCGAGTTTGATGAGCATCTCAAGCACAGCATGGTCACGGAGTCGGAACGCTTCTTTGAAGCGATCCTAGCGGAGAACAGGAGCTTACGAGACTTCATCGATTCAGACTGGCTTATCGTCAATCAACGAATCGCGGAACACTACGGGATCGAAGGGGTCACGGGCGATGCGTTTCGCCGTGTTCCGCTTTCTGCTGACAGCGTTCGCGGCGGAGTGATGACTCAGGCGAGCGTCTTGAAGGTGACGGCGAACGGAGCCAATACTTCGCCCGTCACGCGTGGCGTATGGATGTTGGAGAAGCTCTTGGGCATCCATCCACCGCCGCCGCCACCCAACGTGCCGGCCGTGGTGCCTGATGTGACAGGTGCAAACACGCTCCGACAATTGTTGGCCAAGCATCGTGGCGGTGAGAACTGCAACGCTTGTCATCGACTGATCGACCCTCCCGGTTTCGCGCTCGAGGAGTTTGATGCCATTGGAGGCTGGCGAAACAAGTATCGATTTCAAGGCAGCCGCAAGTTGCTACCGGTCGATAGCAGCGGCGAAACCGCCGACGGTCAGGCATTTCAGGGCATTCGCGAGTACAAGAGGCTCCTGCTGAACGAAATCGATCAAGTCGCTCTTGGCTTGGCAGACAAGCTCGCGACGTACGCGACCGGTCGCTCGATGGGGTTCTCCGACCGCCCCGACTTGCAAGAGATCGTGAAACGAACAGCGGAGAACGACTATGCCCTTCGCGAGATGATCCACCAAGTGATTCAAAGCCCTCTGTTCCGAACGCCGTGATTATGAACAAACGCCTCCATCGACGCACCCTTCTTCGCGGAGCTGGTACGGCGATCGCTTTGCCTTTCTTGGATGCGATGCTTCCATCCGCGTTTGCCGATCCCACGGACCATCAGGTGAAGCGTCTGGTGTTCTTGAACCTGCATCTTGGTTTCATGGAACGCAACTTCACGCCCAGGCAACCCGGACGTGACTACCAAGCGTCCAAGTATTTGAAAGTGATCGACGAATTCCGCGATGACTACACCGTCATCACCGGCACGTCACACCCAGGTGTGAATGGCGCCCACACAGCATCGGTTTCGTTCTTGACGGCGGCTCCCGATGCGGCGAGCGCGAGTTTCAAGAACTCGATATCGGTCGATCAGGTCGCCGCCGAACACATGGGAGATTCCACGCGTTTTGCTTATTTGCCTCTGGGACTGGATAGCCGCAGCATGTCGTTCAGTCGTAGCGGCGCGAATCTCCCAGCCATTCACCAACCCAGCGAACTCTACCAGCGCCTCTTTGTCAGTGGCACTCCGAGGGAAAGAGCGCGCACCAAGCAACGTCTCAACGACGGTCAAAGCATCATGGACTTCGTTGCGGATTCAGCGAAGTCGGTTTCCCGGCGACTGGGCCCGCGCGATCGCGAAAAGTTGGACGCTTACTTCAACAACGTTCGCGAAACGGAGAAGCGTCTCATGAAGAGTCGTGAGTGGCTGGATATTCCCAAACCACGAAGCGGAACCAAACCACCCAAGAATATCCAGGACCGGTCGGACTTCATTTCGAAGATCGCGTTGATGTACGACATGATCGCGTTGGCTCTCGAAAGTGATTCCACGCGCGTTGTCACCTTCAATCAACCGAACTTGAACGACGTGTTGCCCTTCCCAGGTGTTTCGCAGGGCTATCATTCCTTGTCACACCACAATGGCGATCCGGAGAAGATTCGACAATTGGAACTCGTTGAGATCCAACAGATGCGAAATCTGCACCGTCTGCTCGGTCGACTCCAGTCCACGCACGGATCGGCAGGAACGCTGCTCGACGAAAGCATGGTGATGGTGGGGTCCATCTTCGGTGACGCAAACCGGCATGACACCAACAACATGCCCATTGTGCTGGCCGGCGGCGGATTCAAACACGGTCAGCACCTGGCATTCGACCCAGAACACAATCAGCCCACAGCAAATCTCTATGTGTCCATGCTTCAGCAAGCTGGAGTCAGCATCGACGCGTTTGCAAGCAGCAACGGCACACTGACGGGGCTCACATGATGGGCCCGCTTTCCGATCCGTCGCGTTCAAACCACCCGAACCATCGATGCGAGCAACGATGACACGCATTCACCAGAAACCCATGACGACCCATCGGCGACAAATGCTGCGCGGTGCTGGCGTTGCACTGGCTTTGCCATGGCTTCCATCCTTGAGGAGGAAGCCGGCCGTCGCAGATGAAAGACGACTGCTGCCCGAGTCGGACGGCAAACCAAGGCGGATGGTATTCATCTGCAACAACCTCGGTCTGCATATGCCGAACTTTGTTCCCAGCGATTCCGGGTTTGGTTACACCGCATCACCCTATCTGCGCGTCCTGGATGAACTCCGAGACAAGTACACCGTGTTTTCGGGGACCTCACACCCGCATGTCGATGGTGGCCATGCCGCAGAAAAGTCGTTCCTGACCGCGGTGCCACATCCGGGCAGTGGCAGCTTTCGCAACAGCATCTCGGTCGACCAACTGGTCGCGGAACAAGTCGGAAACAGAACGCGAATTCCATCGCTCGTGCTCAGTGCCAACGGTGGCGGTTCGTTGTCGTGGACAAGAGGTGGGGTGCCGATTCCTGGCGAGACCTCGCCGTCGCGTGTGTTCCGGCGACTGTTCACGCCGGGATCGCCGGAAGAAGTGAAACAGCAAGTCACGCGATTGCGTCAAGGCGCCAGCGTGATGGACATGGTCTTGGGCGAGGCCAAGCGCCTGAAAAAATCGCTGAGTCGCGATGACCGCGACAAGTTTGAGGAGTACACCACGAGCGTCCGCCAAGTCGAGCGTGAAATGGTCCGTCGGCAACAATGGGAGAAACAACCGAAACCCAGGGTGGACCAACCGGTGCCGGTCGACATTCGCGATCAAGCGGACACCATCGGGACATCCAAACTGATGTACGAACTGATCGCACTCGCGCTGCAAACCGATTCGACTCGCATCGCTTCCGTTCTTTCCGTTGGATTCTTCGCCGTGCCGCCGATCGAAGGCGTGACGGAAGGCTATCACACCCTGTCGCACCATGGATTGGCCAAGGACAAGTTGGCTCAATTGGCAGTCATTGAGAAGGAACACCTTGGCATTCTGCGAGATTTCTTGTTCAAGCTGGAATCGACAACGGAAGAGGAGGACACCCTGCTTGACCGAACCATGGTTCTCTTCGGGAGCGATCTGGGCAACGCGTCCAGTCACAACAACACGAACTTGCCGATCGTGTTGGCCGGTGGTGGCTTTAAGCATGGACAGCACTTGGCGTTTGATCAAGCCAACAACGAACCCCTGTCCAATCTGTACGTGACCATGCTGCAACGAATGGGGCTGCCGGTAGAGCGTTTCGGCAGCAGCACGGGTAGGATCCGGGGGTTGGAAGCATGACGAACGGAAGGCACGTCGTGCTTCGATTGGCGAACGGTCTCGCGGGACTGATCCTGGTCGTCTCCACGCTCGCCCACGCGGACGATCCACGGCAGTTTCTAAGTCGCTACTGTGCCGACTGCCACGCGGATGGCGCAAACGAGGGCGAATTCACACTGGAATCACTCCCATCGGACCTGGCGGCGATAGCACATCTGGACTCTTGGCAGCCTGTGCTTGAGAGGATCGAAACCGATATCATGCCACCTCACGACGCCGAGCAGCCGACCGTCGAGGAACGCGATCAGGTTGTCCGGGCGCTGAAATCGCGGATCGCAGCTGCCCAGAAAAAGCGACAAACAAAATTCGGTCGCGTGACGGTTCGACGATTGAACGCGCGTGAGTTTGAGAACACGCTTTCCGATATCCTGCGAACAGAGCTTGACGTCGCGGACCTCCTCCCGGAAGACGCCACGTCGCAAGGATTCTCGACTGTTGGCGCCACACTGAATGTTTCCAGTGTGCAGATGGAGGCCTACATGACCGCCATCGATGCGGCAATCGATCAGTCGATATCGCTAACGGAGCGGCCGGAAAAACAAACCTTCCGACTCTCCCTACTCAACAATCATGGCTACATGGTCACCTATCGTGACCAGCACCCAGCACTGCCCGTCGTTGATGGGATGAATCTGTATGCCACGGAGGCGATGTCGCACCACCACGCGCTGTGGGGACACTATGTCGTTCCGCGCGACGGACGGTACCGAATTCGGGTGTCCGCTTACACCGTGAACTCAAAGCAACCGATCGCCCTCACCTTGCGTGCAGGCGGTAACGGACATAAGGAATCGTTGCGAGTCAAACACGAGTTGCTCGAGCACCTTGAAATAAGCTCCGCCGAACCGACAGTTCATGAGTGGACAGGGCACCTGAAGCGAGGTCACTACCTGCATCTGTATCCATCTGAGTTGCCCAAACGCCGCTTTCCAAAGAACGGGCAATACGAGCAGGTCAAATGGCGGGGACCCGGTGTGTGCGTGCAATGGATGGAAGTCGAAGGTCCGATTCTTGATGCTTGGCCACCTGCCGGACAAGAAGTGCTGTTTGGCGGCGTGAAGCGGACACCTATCAAGGGCATTCAGAATTCCGATCCCAACGCGCAATTGCATTCGCGACCGCTGATTCCGGCCGATCCCCGCGACCGGCAATCCGATTGGCCGCCGGGCGTCAACCCTTGGAAGCTCTTAGCGGGCCCACTGAATCATGAAGCCCAATTCATCGCGAGAGACTACTCGCAGCGCCGTCAGAAAATCATCGACTTGATTTTGGCGGGGAAACATCAACCCGCGAAACCCTTGCCGGATTACGTTGCAGCCCCCCATCACTTGCCGATCGGATCGCCGCTGCCGACGTACGGAGGCGAACCGATCTACAAGGACGCTCCGTTTCCAACGATCCTTCGCACGCAGGCTTTTGCGCCCGCCGACGCCAAGGCAGAAGCGGAACGCTTGATCAAACGCATGTTGCCGATCGCGTTCCGACAGCCCGTCAAAGAAGCCGCTGCCGATCGCTACGTTGCATTGGTCCACCGTTGGATTGACGAGGGCGTTTCATTCGAGTCCGCGATGCGAACCGGCTACAAGGCGATCTTCACGTCACCTCGGTTTCTGTTTCACCAATCGACCTTGCCCACGCCTTCAGAAGACCCAAGCACCATCAACGATTTTGCTCTCGCAGAGCGGCTGTCGTATTTCCTGTGGAACAGCACGCCTGATGCAGAGCTGAGGAAACTTGCCCGCCAAAACAGGCTGTCACAGCATGATGTCCTGCGCGAACAAACCGAACGCATGCTTCGCGACCCGCGATCGGAGCGATTCATCGAGGATTTTCTCGGGCAATGGTTGGATTTACATGAGATCAATTTCACGTCCCCAGACCTGAACCTTTATCCCGAATACGATCCGGTGCTGCATTGGTCGATGCTGCACGAATCCCAAAGCTTCTTCCGACACTTGATCGAAGAAGACTTGCCCGCCCGAAACCTCATCAGGTCAGATTTTGTCACGATCAACCGGCGTCTGGCCACGCACTATGGCTTGCCCACCGTCGAAGGCATGAAAGCGAGTGTTGTAGAACTTCCCAAAGATAGCGTTCGCGGCGGCGTGATGACCCAGGCGGCGGTCCTGAAAGTCACAGCCAACGGCACGAACACATCTCCGGTGATACGCGGCGTGTGGGTGCTGGAACGAATTCTTGGCAAACCGTCGCCACCACCGCCGCCGGGTGTTCCCGCCGTTGAACCTGACATTCGCGGTGCCGTGACGATCCGCCAACAACTCGAGAAACATCGGAGCGATACCGCGTGTGCTTCGTGTCATGCTCGAATCGATCCGCCCGGAGTCGCCTTGGAAAGCTTTGATCCCGTCGGCCGTTTCCGTGAAAACTATCGTGTTCTGAACCAGGAACTGATTGGCGTGAAACGGGTGGTGGATCAACCTCGCTATCAGACGGGGCTGCCAGTTGATTCCTCCTACTTACTGTCCGATGGAACAACGTTCCAAGATATTCGCGAACTAAAGGCGATCTACGCGAAGGACGAGTTCGCAATCACGCGAATGCTGGTTGATCGGCTTCTGGTCTATTCAACCGGTGCAACAACGACGGTCGCGGACGAGGATGAGATCTTGAAGATCATCGAACGGTCCGCCGAGGATGAATTCGGCGTGCGCTCGATCATTCATCATGTGATCCAAAGCCGACTCTTCCGGATCCCCTAGCAGTCCATGGTTAATGCGATCAAGAAGATGGGACGGTTCGTGCTTGCTTGGGGAGTCATCGCCAGCACACTTTACCGATTGCTTGCGGATGCCTGTGATCGCGGCGCGCCGCAACATCTGTTCTTCGGCGAACGATTCCAACTGCGGGATGCTCCCGACGAAGTTCTCGTCGCGGTTGGCAAGCACGTCGATGTGTTCTGCACGCAGGCGTTGATTCGTTCGCCACAGCGGCCGCCCGAGTGGCAGTTGTTTCAAGCCGAACGATACGACTACGAACGCGCGCTGACGGGAAAGCTCGACGGACATACCTGCAAGACAATGGCACTGAATTCAATCTCCGAACCGAAATCACACGCCAAGCGCACAGAGAAGCCCTCCAGCAAGCATTTCGAAACTAGGCTCGACGCAGTTCAAACCAGACGCTCACTCATGCTCTTTCTGACGATGTGCGGAACTTTGACAGCACGAAACGCCGTACGGACAATCGCTTCTTTCGTTTCGCGATACTGTGGCGATTACCCCGGATCACGCCCGGACGTTCGCGGACTGCATCCACCGTCACTTGGACGATGACGAGTTGGCCGCGTTGGCGCGGGAATTGGATCACCGGGCAGCCAAGAGCTAGGGTGGAGGCATGAAAGAGCAACTGACCAAGCTATTGAGCGCCAAGCCGTTCCAGCCGTTCATCATCAAAATGGCCAATGGCGAACAATGGGATGTCAAGCATCCTGCGAACTTGGCATTCGGCACCCACTTCATGGTTTTGATTGAGCCCGAGACAGATCGAACCCACGATCTCTACCTGCTTCACGTTGTCGGACTCGAGCGACAGCCAACGGTTCCATCGTGATTTGGGTCCTCCGGAGCCGAAAGCATGACACCAGGCCGAAGGGATCAATCGGGCGACCTAGAGCTTTGTCCATCTTTCAAGTTGGGGTTGGTCTCTCAGTAGCACGGCTCTCCGAGCCGTGAATCCTCGGCTAGGAGAGCCGAGCTACGAACACTGCAACCCAAACATCAAATGTGGACCAAGCACTAGGATTGATGTCCGATGCGATCCAAGCGTGCTTTGGCAAGTGGCGGGTGAGACATAGCAGGACATCGACGCGATTATCCGATCGGGCACCCGTGCAGAATCACTGAAAGAAGCGACAAGTTTGCAGTTCAAATGCACCGCGGCGGGCAAGTTCCATTGATTACCGTACGGCGGCCCCCCCGGGTCTGCGGGTCCTTCCTGTCACCTCAGTTGAAGGTCATCCCCGACGCATTCCGCCGTTCTCGCACGCACGAGTTGTGTTTTCCCATGACCACCACCGCTGCTTCGGCAGCGGGTCCTTTCCGAATGTTTCCATCATGCAGGGAATGTGACGGCGGGGTGTCTCTGATTACGGCTTCCCAAAATCGACTTCGCTTCTCCCCGGAACATCACGAAGCCGGACGGACTTTCTCTTCGATACCCGGGATCGGGAATCGCACGCGTAAACAAACAAGCTCCGGAAGGACCCAAAGGGGGTGTCCGGCCTTGGTTCCCTGGGGCTCGGTTCATCTCCCTGCGGTGTAAAGAGTCGCGGAATGTGGCACACAAAGTCCGGCGTTCTCAAAACGTTTGGCTGCCGAGAATTCTTGCGGGTCCTCTCCGGAGATTGCTCGTCCGCTGCGGTGCGGGCAAGCGTGATTCTTCGTCCAAGAATCCGTCCGTCCGGTAGACTGTCTCCGGGGTCTGGGGCTGGTGCGTACGTGGTGTCGCAAACACCTGAATCTTGACAAACAAAATGCACGCCTGAGGAAGCGGCTTTGCTGGTGATTGAGACGTGAATCTAATTCCGCTTCCGATCAGGTTTCGCTGAGCAACCATCTGCCCTATTCCGGATCACGGCATTGACACCCCCTTTGGGTCCTTCTAGCGCTTTCAAATCGCTGACCCGAGATACCTGGGCAGAAGGCAGGACGGGGTGACAGGGGAGCTGTTAAGACGGTGGCACGGGCGAACGAGTGGGCGGTGTACTGATGGCTTGGCGCATAAGCTTGTTCGCCCAATGATCAAAAGCTGTGCGTTGTTCGATGTCGATCGCATCATCCGTTATCGCGATGGCACAGCGTTCGCTAGTGATGGAACCGCCGGTAGGGTAGCCATCCGTGTGGTCCATGACTGAGCCATCGTCAAAGGTTGCAACCACGCGAGGACATTCCACATGCGTTTATGGGATTGGTTGGAAGGGTGGAGCGATACCCATAACCGGTTCCCTTGTCGTTGATTGAAACGGGTTTGGGCAATCGTATCAAACTCATCCCGCGACATGCCGATCCACGATCTCGAAAACTTGCTTCACGCTGTCTGGCTGCCGCGTTGACTTAGCAACCTTCACGGCTTGGCTTTCCCGACGGTCATACCGGGGAGGTGTTGGGTTGAGGGAAAGCCAAGGTGTACCGAAGGCCCTTGCGTAAAACCCATGTTATTCATCCCGTCAGCGCAGCTCATCGACGCCGGTTTCGAGATAGAGATTCCATTTCTGCACTTTTTCCGCCATTAGTGGAAAGTTGATTTCGGGTGACGACCAGTGATTGCAGACCGCCGCGACACGCTCACCGTCAGTTGTGTCGGCGTCCCATTCAAAGGCCTCGGAGGTGATCAGGCAGAAGCCAACGGCGCGCAGGCCGTTAGGCGGGACGGTGTTGTTGAGGACGGCATCGCGAAAAGCCGCCAGATGGTCTGCGGTCACGGCAAATTTACGATCCATGTCAACGATCGGGTGGCGAGTAACCATGTCATCAGAAATGATTGCATCGCGTAGATCGCGGGCCAACGTCAGCGCATCTGCATCGCCGGTGAAGAAGTCGCAAAGGATGGCTTCGTGCATTGTAGGGACGAATAACGGAAGGTCCTTACGATACCGCCCTGAACGAAGCGAGCGATGTCTGAACTACGGAGATTCTACAAACACCCAACAGCGATGACAAAATGGAAGGTTTCCGAAGGCCTAGCATCAAGACCATGTGGTACACAACTACGCGATGGATTCAGTGTTGGGTTGTTTTGTCTGCAAGAAGAATCGCAACTAGTCGAGAGCATGCGTCCGATTCGTTGGCGAATCGTTCAAGGCCAGATCGCAGCCCGCGCTCTGAGTAGTAGACGAACCAATCCTCGCCATCACGGTCGATGCAGTACGACTCGTTCGGTAATCCCCCCGCGAGACAGTACGCACTCGGTTTGATTTGGCGTGCTTCAAGCAGATTGGCAAGTGAAGCACGTGTCAATTCTGCCATCATCTGGTCCGTAAAACATGACTGTATGAGAAAGGCCTTTTCTATAAGCGGCGGACGTGGGTCTCCCCAAGTCGTCGCTCAGGAAGACACTCCCCCAATTGTAGCCGAAGAAAACTAATCGGAACTTGCTTGACGCGGCACCTCCAACGGGCAACTACACGAAAACTGTCTGGCTGGCGCATTGGCGTCGAAACCTTCGCGACTTGGCCCTCCCGACGGTCCTGCCGGGAAGGCGACAGCGGCCAATTATCCAGACTGACGGTGGTGCAATAGCATTTTGACACGTCCTCGTTATAGCAACGATTAATCTGTTCGTTCGAGTTGAGCACCTTTGTGATGCGGATGGATGACTCCAGATACCGAAGACACGAACGCCCGATGCCGCGTAGGGCGACCGACACGGGTCTAACCGAGATCAGGAAGAATCTGCAGGGGCCTGCCGCTTGCGGTTCGGAAGATGTGAAAGTCCCGGCGATCAAGCGTGAAAACGTGCTCGATGCCGTCTCGCTAGGACAGGTGCATCAGGGTCGCATCGGCGAGTTGAAACCCCTGGTCACCGTACTGCTTTAGGATATCGGAGATCGCTGTGGCGTCAGAATCGGTGAGTACCGCGACTTCGAGAAAGCCTTCCGTGATGGAACGAAGCAACTTCTGAACAAGATCGCTTCGGCGTCTCAATAGATACGCGGCTTCGGTTAGGACCGGCCAGCTGGTTCGCATGGGAGTGCGAACGTGATCGAGAGCGCTAACACAAACGTCATGCTGGCTGTCGTTTGCGTTCAGAATGGCGACCAAAGGATCGGTATCAACCAAGACCCGATGGTTCATTCTCCGAAGCCGTTCATGTGGTCCGAATTGCTCGACAGATCCGGGGGCCCGTCGGGTAGTGCGCCAATCAGACCGAGACGTTCGGCCATCTCTTTGGCGGACTCGGAGGTCTTGGCTTCTCCGTTCGTTCCGATGGACTGAGCGATCTCCGCCATCGTGACTTCCGCGGGCGCCTTGGCGACTGCCTGAAGGAAATGGTCAATGGCTTCTGACGCTGAGACACCAGAGAGTCCCTGAGCTTTCACCCACTTCGCGAACTGCTGAACAGTTGAATCAGTGACATCAATTTGCATCTCAATTCCTTTGCTTCACTTCCCCCAGTTTACCACTCGTCGGATCATCTGGTCAAAGGAATTCTTGGTCGCTTTGCGCCGTCACGAGATGACGGCTCCGCTTGCACGGAGCCGTCCAGCATGGCTACTCCTCGGTGCTCACTGCAGCGACGTCTTCGTCGATTCCGGCGTCTGCCATCGACTCTTCCGCCTTGAGCAACTGAGCTTCTTCGTTCAATGCTTGTGCGACTGGGAAAGCTTGTGCAACAAGTTTCTCGACGACCGGCAAATCGGCGGCGTCGAAGCTATCGGATGTCTTGAACTGGCCATCCGTGGTTTTGTACGTCTTTGCGACGGTGGTTGTGTAACGCACACCGAACTTGGTTTGATTCTCCCAGACCTTGGCAGAGATTGATCCGGCTTTGAATGTACGAACAGGTTGATTTGACATTTCGAGTCTCCTTTATGTTGTTTCGTTGCTGATCCTCTTGGATCGCGTCTTTGAAAGCACATGCGTCCCGCGAGGTCACCCCTTTACCGAAGGCGATTGCCCGCCAATCGGGGATTGACCTCAATAGCGGGACGTTTGGGCTAGGCAGCGATCAGGTTCCAAGAGACCCAGCTAGCGATGCAAATAGGATGGAGAAGGAGCTCAAGATCCGTCCTTTTCCGACCATTCATCAACCCCCAGTCTGCCGTGCTAAGGTCAGGGCATCGACTGAATCGGACGGTTGGTCGAACCCGAAAGACTGGCTAAGGGACCATTTGTGATTCTGCTTCACGACATGCGTTCAGAATCGCCAGGTTATTGCGGTGAAGCGTCTACCGTGCATCAAACTGCGTCCATCCTGCTAAGCAAATCGAAGGTGGCGTCAAAACGCTGAATACGAG
>JBCCYK010000204.1:0-12346 GCA_039189905.1 Planctomycetota bacterium | reverse complement strand
GAATGGAGATCGATCGCTTCAACGCCTCCACCGGCACTTTGACCGGACTGGAGAACGTAGGATGAGAACACGTTCACTCGCATGCTGGTGGATCCTATGCGTGGCCACGTCGCTGACCGGTGCCGCAGAAGAACTCACGACGCTGGCACCAGGCGTGCATGAGTTCATCACCGCGTACTGTGTGAACTGCCACGGAAGCGCAAAAGAGGAGGGTGGCAGAGCCTTTCACGCGTTGGCAACGCAGCGAAGTGGCGATTGGAAAGTCGATCTCGCAGACGAGAACCAAGTCACTGCGCTGAGAGAGATCCTCGATCAATTGAACCTGGGGGAGATGCCGCCTCACGAAGACGGGGTGGCCCAACCCTCCGATGAGGAAATCAAGGTGGTGACCCAGCGGCTCACGAGAACCCTGCTTGAGCGTGAACAGGCGACCGCCTCAACTCAAACCGTTCTGCGGCGTTTGAATCGCAACGAGTATCGCAACACGATGCGAGATCTGCTGGGCCTGCCGTTTCTTGCCGTGGACCCGACAACACAGTTTCCAAAGGATGATGAACACGGAGGGTTCACCAACCTCGGTGCAACACTAAACCTCAGCGACGAGCACCTGGCACAGTATCTGGCGGCTGTCGATGAATACCTTGCTATGGCCTTGCAGTTTGGAAAGCAGCCAGAATCGCGTGTCATTGAGATCAGGCCCCAGGACTGGGGGTACTTCAACCCCGGGAACCGGACTCCCTGGATGTACAAACTGCCCGTAGGCAACAAGCATTTCGACATCGGTTCCGGGCGACTGCCGCTGACCGCCCGCATCCACATGATCACGTATCCAAGGCCCTTCGCCGATCAGGGCGGGATTCAGCAGCCCGGCTACTACAAGATCGCGACACCTGCGGAAGCCATCCGCAGACTGACGCATCCGTATGACCCCAAGATGATTCCGGCTGACCTCACAAAGGCCATGCGCATCGGACTCTATGTGGCTGATTCCATGGACGGACTGTCTGCAGGCGGTGTCAACGCGCGCCGGCGACTGGCCTCTTGGGACCTCAGAGACCATGAGGTGCGGACGTTTGAGACGACGGCGTGGTTGGCCAAAGGGGCGATCCCGTTTCTCCACTGGGAGAACGGTCCTGGCGAAACGGATCATTGGATGCGCGACATTCTGAAACGTTATCACACTGACGTGGAGTTTCGCGGCAAGCAAGGCAAGCACGCCTGGCATATCAAGCCTCCAACCGCCGTTCCTGGCCGAACGATAGCGGACGTTTGGGCGGGGCCTTTGGTACGGATTCACGATCTACGTTTCGTAGGCCCCTTGCCCAAGACGTTCACGAGTCGCCTGCAGACCCGGTACCTCGACGGCGCACCGACTGCCGATGCCGTTGATCTGCGCGCGGCATTGAAGAAGTTCACGCGAGCCGCCTTTCGCCGCCCGGTTTCCGAGGATGATTTCCAGCCCTACTTGGAACTCGCCCAGCAAGCGCAGGAGGAGATGGGCCGGTCACTAGAGGAAGCGCTCCACATTGCCTTGAAAGCGATTCTCGTATCGCCCGATTTTCTTTATTTCCGTGAAGCCGCGCGTGAAGACGGTCGGCTCAACGCGCACGAACTTGCAAACCGTTTGTCGTACTTCTTGTGGAGTTCCATGCCTGACGAGGAACTCTTCTCGCTAGCCGATTCAGGCCAGATCCTTCTACCAGATGTCTTGCGCGACCAGGTGGACCGGATGCTCGGACTGAACAAAGCTAACGCGATGATTGATGGCTTCTGCGAAAGCTGGCTGCAGCTCGACAAGCTGGGGAGCATGCCACCGGACGAAAATCAGTTTGAAGAGTTCTACCGATGTGACTTGGAAGCGGCGATGCGGAATGAAACACGCTGGTTTGCGCGTCATATCCTGCGTGAGAACCGCCCGATCACCGACTTCTTGGCCTCGCGTTACACCTTCCTCAATGAAGCCCTCGCGCGACACTATGGCATCGAAGGCGTCCACGGCGGTCATTTTCGCAAAGTCAGTCTTCCGGCCAACGGACAACGCGGCGGCTTGCTCGGTCAAGCGTCTGTTTTGACACTCACGGCGAACGGCGTGGACACCACACCGATCGTCCGCGGCGTGTGGGTTCTCGAAGCGATTCTGGGGACGCCGCCATCGCCACCTCCGCCGGACATCGAGCCGCTCGATCCTGATGTTCGCGGGGCGACGACCCTCCGCGAACGCCTCGAGAAACATCGGACCGTCGCATCATGCCGCCGTTGTCACGCGAAGATCGATCCGTTCGGTTTTCCTCTCGAATTCTATGACCCGGTGGGAGGCTTTCGTCCTAGCTACTACCGCAAAGTTCATTCGCGAGAGGGCAATTTGCGATCAATGCGAAAGGTGAATCTCGCCCGCGTCGATGGCTCCGCCGAGCTTCCATCGAGCGAGCATGTGGAGACACCGTTTGAGTTGAAGCGTGCTCTTCTTAGTCGTAAAGATCAGTTTGCTCGTGCCCTCGCAAAGAAGCTGCTTACCTATGCTTGCGGTCGTTCCATGGCTCTTTCAGACCAAGCGGAGATCGATCGCATTGCGGCTCAGCTTGCCAAGTCAGGCTACGGATTTCGTGACCTGGTCTTCCTCATTGTTTCGAGTGACTCCTTTCAGAAACGTTGAAGCAACGCGACCTATGATGAAATCGATCGTTTGTTTTCTGTTGGTCCTGGCGTTCCAGGCATCGGCTTGGTCAGAGGATGCTCTGTCTGGCGATGCCTCTGACGGTGGGACAAAGCCCCGTGGTGAAGAAAGCAAAACTCGCGAGCAGAAGACGCTCTTCGCACTCCTTGATTTCGAAACGGAGAATGCGTTCACAGGGAAGAAGACCACGCATCCGGCCGAGGTCACGTTGACAGAGGATGTGCCCGAAACCGGTGGCAGGTTCGCCGCGAAGATCGTCGCGGGTTTCGCCGACGCGTTCTACTTTGGAGCAGGCTTTCCAGTCGCGGCCGCGGATCTCTCCTCTGCCGGATCGATTCGTTTTTGGATCAAAACGGATATCGCAAGCAGATTCAATCTTCAACTTCACAGTGACAACGGCCACGTGAGTGTGGTTCCGTTCTCGACAACCGATTTGGATGCGGGATGGAACGAGGTGGTGCTTCCGATTTCCTCCGCTCGGAAGCCACCTTGGTCGAAGGCCGAGGCTGATCTTGGCAAGATCACCTTCATCCAGTTCACCGCATTCGGGAGCGGCCCCTACGCTGGCAAGTCGATCCTACTGGACGCGTTTTCTTTTCAAGGAATCAAGGGTGCTTCATTCCCGGAAAACGTCGCAAGCGATCCAGGTGCAGGCTCGGCAACCTTTCGGGCACGATCGGCTCGGTTGCGAGAACCCAGTGTCGTCAAACGCGGCGAAGAGATCGACATGTTTGATGGCGAGACGCTTGATGGCTGGCGTGCGATCCCGCGCATCTACGTTCCTCGCAACCCGTACTACCAGGGGTTGCCGAGAGAACAACTGTTCGACGCTGTTGTTCAGTATTACGAAGAATCCGATGGGTCGACGAACCGCGTTCCCAATCGTCAACGGATCCGCGACACGGGCGTCTGGGAGATCAATGAAGGTGTCGTGACGGGAGGCCAGTCACCGGGTTCGATCTGTGGCGCCTACCTGATGTCGGAGAAAACCTACGGTGACTTTGAATTGACACTGGAGGCCAACCCGGACTACCCGATCGATACCGGGATCATGGTGCGAGCACACGAGCTGGGATCGGTCGGATTCCAAGTCCTCGTCGACAACCGTCCCAATGGAACGATCGGGGGCGTTTTCGGAAACAGCATTGGAAGCTTCTTCGCCTACCCGTTTGTGTTCCAGGGCGACGAGGAACCGGGTAACCAGATCACCCATCTTCGCGCCGGGGACCCCGACGCCTTGCGTTTTCGCGGTGGGCAATTCAAAACCGATTACGCCGCAACCCTCGAAACGTTTCAGGAGGTTTGGAAGCCAAACGATTGGAACGAGATCAAGATCCGATGCACGGGCAGCATGCCTTTGATCGAAACATGGATCAACGGGGTTCCGATTGCCAAACTTGATACCGCGACGCTGAGGGAGATCGTTCCAGGCTACGATCCGGAAGCCATTCTGAATCGAATCGGTCGGAAAGGTCACATCGGACTGGAAGTGCACGATAGCCCGACACGAGATCGCTGGGCGCCCGGTGCCAAGTGCCGCTGGCGTAATGTGCGGATTCGTGAGCTGCAGATTGACGCATCGAAAGACCCGGCAATCCCGCTGACGAAAATGGACGGTCGGCACTGGTGGGTCGACTCGGCTGGCAAGCCCTTCTTTGCACATGGGATCACCCATGTCGGCAACCTCTGGTGCAATCCAGTCGACACGAGCAAAGGCTTCCAGAAGGCCGGCGTCAAACAAGGCTTCTTCGCTGAAGGACTCGCATCGCGCCCCGGGCTGCACGATGCGGTCCGTCGCGTAAACCTCAATCGCGATCAGGTCACACCGGGGAGTCTTGAACCGTGAGGCTGTTTTTTCGCCTGACTGCGTTTGTGTTCCTGTTCACAGCGGCCCACCCAACCTGCTGCGAAGCGGTTGACTTCAGTCGTGACGTCCGGCCGATCCTTTCGGGTCGGTGTTTCAAGTGTCACGGCCCGGACGCGGAGTCTCGCGAGGCCGACTTGCGACTCGACCAACGTGAAGAAGCCATCGCGTATGACTCAATCGTGCCCGGGGCACCGGACGAAAGCAGCCTGATCGAACGCGTTGTCACCGACGATCCCGATCTCCGCATGCCACCATCGGGAGCACCTCTTTCCACGCGGGAAGTGCGTGTTTTGCGACACTGGATCGAAGCGGGGGCGAACTACGAAAGGCACTGGGCATACGTCAAACCGACGCAACCCGATCTGCCACCGATTGAGCGGCCGAATTGGCGACGCATCAATCCGATCGATCACTTCATTCAGGAGTCACTCATCGGCAAGGGTTTTGAGTCAACGGATATGGCCGAGCCAGCCGTGCTGCTGAGACGATTGTCACTGGATTTGATAGGGCTGCCGCCTTCGATCAAAGACGTCATCGCGTTTGAGGCCGAACCATCGGACGCGAACTATGAAGCGGCCGTCGAACGACTTTTAAGCTCCAAACACTTTGGTGAGAAGTGGGCGATCCACTGGCTCGACCTCGCTCGCTACGCGGATTCGGACGGCTACCAGCACGATAATTTGAGGAGCATGTGGCCCTACCGAGACTGGGTCATCCGAGCGCTCAATAACGACATGCCGTTTGACGAATTCACAATCGCACAACTCGCTGGTGACCTCCTCCCTTCGCCGACGCGAGATCAGCTGATTGCCACGGGTTTTCACCGCAACGTGCCGACGAATTTCTCCGGGGGTTCGAAAGTGGACGAGGTTCGCGCTGACATCTTGCACGATCGCGTCAGCACGACGGGTCAAGTTTGGCTGGGCATGACCATGGAGTGTTGTCAGTGCCATGACCACAAGTTTGATCCGATTTCTCAGGAGGACTACTACGAGCTGTACGCCTACTTCAATCAATCCGTTCCTGAGCTCGCGCAGGAGGGACCGGGCATGTTTCGAAAGAAGTTCATCGGTGCCGATCTGCCAGTGGTCGCCAAGGACGAAGATCGTATCGCGGTGCGCGCGATCAACGCTCAGATCGAGCTTGAAAGCATCGCCCTACAAAACGCCAAGCCGGCGGCATTGGCCGATCAAGCAAACTGGGAGGAGAACTTCCTCGCTTCCGAGCGGCGCGAATCGATCCCCTGGGAGCGATTCCCGTGGAATCTTCGTGGAGGTCTGCAGCGACTCAAAATTCCACCGGATCAACGCAGTGCCGATGACCAGGCTCATGTGGAAGCACTCCTGTTCTATGACCATCGATTCACGGGACCGTATGAGAAGGCGATTGATCGACTCAAGGAGGCACGCAACAACCTCGTCACGCGAACCATGGTCATGCGGGACGACACGATGCCCGTGATGACACACTTGTTTGTTCGAGGGGACTACACGAACCACGGCAAGCCCGTTGAGGTCGGGGTTCCTGATGTGCTCCATCGCTTGGACCCTGCTTTGCCGAAGAATCGACTTGGGTTGGCCAAGTGGCTGGTCGACCCGGAGAACCCGCTCACGGCTCGCGTCACCGTGAATCGGTTCTGGGCGGAGATTTTTGGTCAGGGAATCGTCAGCACCCCGGAAGATTTCGGCATGCAAAGCGCTTCGCCAACGCATCCCAAGTTACTCGACTGGTTGGCGATCGAATTTGTGAAGCATGATTGGTCTGTGAAACAGATCGTCAAGACGATGGTGATGTCGGCGACGTATCGCCAAAGTGCCGTGGCCCCCTCGTTCAAGGTCGCCAACGATCCTAGCAACCAATGGCTGGCAAGAGGGCCGAGATTTCGATTGCCGGGCGAGTTGATCCGTGACAACGTCTTGGCCGTCTCAGGTTTGTTGTGCAACACGATTGGTGGACCCTCCGTTTATCCGCCACAGCCCGCGGGTTTGTGGAAGGAGATCTCGGGCGCGGACGTGACAGTGTATCCGACGTCCCAAGGCGATGACCGGTACCGACGTGGACTGTATACGTTCTTGCGTCGAGGCAATCCCAATCCGATGGTGCTGAACTTCGACGGTAGCAACCGTTCGTCTTGCGTGATCAAACGCGATCGGTCGAACACACCCGTGCAGGCACTGAGCTTAATGAACGGCCCCACCTTTGTGGACGCGACACATGCGTTTGTGAGCTGGATCGGTCGCCAGGAAGGATCAAACGAGGAAGTGCTCGAACATGCGTTTCGACGCGTGCTTGCACGGCGGCCAACAGAAAGAGAGCTTCGCAAGCTGCTTCAGCTCTACGACAAACATGACGATTGGTTTGGGGTCGCGCAGGTGCTTCTCAACCTCGACGAGACCATGAACAAATGAGCAGGCGGCGATTCTTGAACAAGTCTATCGATATGCGACTACGCAAAGCGGCTTCCATGGCTGGAGAAGCCTCGTGAATCCAATGATCTCTCTTCGACGCGAGTTTCTGCGGCGCGGGACCCTTGGGATCGGATCGCTTGCCTTGGCGGATCGGTTTGCGAGGGCGACCGAAGCATCCGGCGCACGGTTTCCCGCACGCGCCAAACAGGTGATCTTCCTGCACATGGTGGGTGGGCCATCACAGATGGATACCTTTGACCCCAAGCCTGAGCTCGACAAGTGGGACGGCAGAAGCCTGCCGCCGGAGCTGACGCGCGGCCAGAAGTTCGCCTTCATCCAACCCGACGCGAAGGCCATCAAATCACCGTATCCATTCGCGCCGCGCGGTGATAGCGGCGTGGTGATGTCGGATCTGTTCCCGCATTTGGCGACGGTCGCGGATGAGATGACGGTGATCCGGAGCATGAAGACCAACGAGATCAATCACGGTTCAGGCGAGCTGTTCTTTCACACGGGCCACGGGCGTCTGGGACGGCCCACCTTTGGCGCATGGACCAGCTACGGACTGGGAACCGAGAACGAGAACCTGCCCTCGTATGTGGTGCTCAAGGACCAAAATCCAAACGCCGGCCCAGCGGCGTGGAGCAGCGGTTTCCTGCCGTCAAAACACCAGGGCGTCCAGTTTCGGACTGGTTCGAAACCCTTGTT
Source organism: Planctomycetota bacterium (assembly GCA_039189905.1). Classification (GTDB taxonomy): domain Bacteria; phylum Planctomycetota; class Planctomycetia; order Pirellulales; family Pirellulaceae; genus Rhodopirellula. Next base: position 4,689 of record JBCCYK010000204.1, on the reverse strand, counting down.
CTACCTAGAAAACCCAACGGGCGTGTCGGCACAACGTCGCAAGGACATGATCGACACGCTCAACGAGATGAACTCGCTTGCGTTTGATCGTTTTCATGACGCCGAAATCGAAACAAGGATCGCGCAGTATGAACTCGCCTACCAGATGCAGACGTCCGTGCCCGAATTGGCTGACTACGACGACGAACCAGAGCACATCCTCCGCCTTTATGGTTTGGACAAGCCAGCACCAGGACAGGAATTTGCCCAGAACTGTTTGTTGGCAAGACGCTTGGTGGAACGTGGGGTCCGCTTCGTTCAGGTGTTTAACAAAGGCTGGGATCATCACCAGAGCATCTACACAGCCTTGCCTCGGTCAGCGCAAAAGGTTGATCAAGCCTGTGCTGCGTTAATCAAAGACTTGAAGCAGCGGGGCTTGTTGGACGAGACGCTCATCATTTGGGGAGGCGAGTTTGGACGAACGCCGATGGTCCAGGAAGCCAACGCCGGATCGGGAGCAAAGACGCCTCCCGGACGTGATCACCACAAAGAATGTTTCAGCATTTGGATGGCCGGTGGCGGGATCAAGCAAGGTGTCACCTATGGATCCACGGACGAATTCGGATTCGGCGTAACGGAGAACGAAGTGCATGTCCATGACTTTCACGCGACGTGTTTGCACTTGCTTGGCATCGACCATGAACAACTGACGCACCGACATCAAGGACGCGACTTTCGACTGACCGATGTACACGGCCACGTGGTTCAAGACGTCATCGCGTAGCGGGATCGTAAAATCGCCCTTCGTCATTCTCCACGCTATTCGGCTGGATCTCGCGGCACGAAATGCGTTCGTTTCTGGAGCCACAAAAGCGTCGTCGCTGCCAAGTGAGGCCAGCCGCATCCGAAGCTCACAAGTGGAAACAACAACAGCAAGAAAACGACGGCGCGCAACGCGGAGGCAGCCGTGAATCGCATCGAGTAGATGTCGAGTGCCAGTACGAGTGTGAGCAACAACGATGACAAACGCGTTGCATTTCGGACTCGATGAAATGAAAGGGTGCTCAGCGAAGCAAGGAAAGCTGCGAGCCCCAAGAGAATCATGCCGTTCTGGACTGTTTCGGTGATGAAAATGTGGAATCGGTCCGACCGTTCGGGATTGCTGCCGAGCCGACGATCGAAAGACGAATGACACGTCAGGACGCCAAGCAACCCAAGTGCGAGTAAGAGCACTGTGATCATCGCGTTCCAAAGACGCCAGAAGTACGATCCAGCGGCGCGAGCTGTCGAGTCACGGGGAGGCGAGTACGGATTTGACAACGCAAGACCTCGATTGCGGTTCCAGCTTGGCTCGAGCAGGTAAGCCTCTTCGCAGGGATCACTTTTCCGCACATCCGGTAAGGACAAAGACTCAGACTTCCGTCGTCCCAGACGGGCAGGTCGGGTGGTGGTGGAACGGACCACTACCAAAAACCGACACCACGGTGAATGATATGCCTCTGAACCGTGTGTGAATATCGTCAAACCCTTGGATCTGCCGCGGAAGGACGCTTTGATGGCATTTGGATTGGCCTTGCGGTCATTTTGGAAAACGCTGACGGACAAGAAGATCGCCGAAGCGGTGGCACTGGCCCTCGATGGGGAACCGCTTGCGCCCGCGCTCCCCGAGCCAAAACCCGTCGAGGCCACCAAGCCCGACGCGGCGACTCAGAGCGCGGCCATCACCTTGCTGGCGGCCCTGCAACGCGACGCGCGGCTGCTTGATCTGGTGTTTGAGAATCTGGATGCTTACCAAGACGCACAGATCGGCGCCGCGGCTCGACCCTGTCTCAAGCAATGCCGCGAGAGCCTGGAACGCTTGGTTCCGATGGAACGTGTTCTTGCTGGCGAAGAGAACACCGTCGTTGATATCCCGTCCAACGCCTCGGCGACACGCGTTCGCTGGGTGGATGACGCCGCGACGGGCGACAGGGGCCGCCTGGTCCATGCGGGGTGGCTCGCCAAGTCCATTGAGCTACCCGTTTGGACGGGTGCCAAGGAGGATGCGAATGTGTTGGCACCAGCTCAGGTGCAGAGCGCGGGTTAGGGGACATGAACGACCGTGGCGTCATGCGGATCGTTGAGTGGTTTTCCGGGATCGGAGGCGTCGCGGAGGCGATTCGACAAGCGTCGCTCCCCATGCGGACGGTTGCTGCCATCGATATCGATCAGGAAGCGGCGGAAACCTACGAGTTCAACTTCGGCTTGAAGCCCGAGATTCGAACGATCGAATCCCTCAGCTCGGACCGCATTTGGGAATGGGCCGATGCCGCGGATTGCTGGTGGCTGTCCCCTCCCTGCCAACCCTACTGCATTCGATCGCAGTCGACGCGAGCGTCCCAGCCTCAGATCGCTACTAGGTCTTCCGAGCAGGATGCGCGCGGGAAGGCGCTGCGGCGTCTCATCCGGTTCTTGGAAGACGACATTGGGGATGTTCCCAACCATCGCTTGCCGCGCTACATCATCCTGGAGAACGTCCCGCTCTTCCTTGATTCGCCCGACTCCAACCGGCTTATGTCTGCCCTGAGTGCCATCGGTTACAACGTTACTCGGCACTTGATCTGTCCCAGCCAACTTGGAATTCCCAATCGACGTTTGCGGGCGTATGTGATCGCAAGCAAGGGTGCTATGCCAATGGCTTGGAACCAGGCTGAGTTCGAATCCGATGCCCACCGTTGTGGCCCCTTACTGAACTATCTGAATGATCATGTGGACGGTTCGTTCCGGGTTGCAAACGAACGCGTCGCCCGTTTTCGAGGTGCCATGAGCATCGTGGATCGAAGTGATCCGAAAACCATCACGGCTTGCTTCACGAGCGCGTACGGTCGGTCGGCGATTCGCAGTGGCTCGTACCTCCGAGAGATCGGCGGTGACCTGCGTTTGTTCACGCCACCCGAGGTCGCTCGCCTTCTCGGATTCGGTGAGGATTTCTGTTTCCCGGGAAAAATAGGATGTCGCCGACGTTGGAAGTTATTGGGTAACAGTCTGAGTATCTGGGTCGTGAGGGAGGTCTTGGCGGGAGTCGTGCAGGACTTTCGAAACGTGTTGACCGACCTGGATTGTGAACGGGATGCCTCATCGGTGAGAAGTGAAACGGGAGTTGTTCGTTGAAGCGTTTATGCATCTTGAATGTCGTCGGGCTGACACCGAACTTGCTGCGCCACGCGCCCCGCTTGTCAGCCGTGGGCGCCGCTCAGCCGTGGACTTCACCGGTGCCTGCGGTCACCTGTACGTCTCAAGCGACCATGCTGACGGGGCAGCCTCCGTCGAAACATGGGATCGTTGGCAATGGCTGGCTCTATCGTGACACACAAGAGATTCGGTTTTGGCAACAGGCTCGATCGCTGATCCAGTCGGAGGTGTTTTACGACCGTTATGAAACCGCCAAGATGTTTTGGTGGTTCAATCAAGCGACGAGCGCCAAGTATGGTGTCACCCCGAAACCGCACTACGGCTGTGATGGTTCCAAGGTGTTTGATGTGATCGATTGGACGGGATGCGATCTCACGCAACGTTTGGGTGCGTTTCCTTTCTTCGCTTTTTGGGGTCCGGGCGCGGGGATTGCGTCGTCGGATTGGATCGCGGACGCGACCGCGATTGTTTTGCGGGAGAAGAAGCCGGAGTTGACGCTTTGCTACTTGCCCCACTTGGATTACGACTATCAACGATACTCGGTGCAGGATCCTGCACGGGTACGCGAGGTGGACACGGCGGCGGGACGCGTGATCGACGCCGCTCAGGACGTCGATGCCCATGTGATGGTGGTCAGTGAATATGGCCTGGTGCCGGTCTCCAAGCCCGTGATGATCAACCGAGCGATTCGAGAGTTCGGTTGGCTGAGCGTTCGCGAGGGACCCTTTGGAGAGGTCTTGCTGCCTGGTGATAGTGAGGTGGTTGCCGTGGTCGATCATCAAGTCGCCCACGTCTATGTCAAGAAGCCAGCCTTGCAGGACGAGGTCAGGCGACGGCTCGAGACGGTCGCCGGTGTCGCAGCCGTCGTTTCGCCCGCCGAACTTGGGTTGAATCACGAACGAAGCGGCGACTGGATTGCCTTGAGTGAGCCGGATGCCTGGTTTGCCTATCCCTATTGGTTGGATGACTCAAACGCTCCGGACTTTGCAGCGACGGTCGATATCCATCGCAAACCAGGTTACGACCCGTGTGAACTGTTCATGACCAGCAAGCTCAGGGCTGGCGCTCGATTGCTGCAGAAGAAGTTGGGTTTCCGCTACAAGATGGACGTGATTCCATTGGATGCCAGCTTGGTCAAGGGAAGCCATGGTCTGCTCGCAAGCGACCCCAACGACGGACCGCTGGTGATTCCTCCGGTTGATGCCGATGTCGATCAAGGTCTGGATGCGATGACGGGTTTGGCTGCTTGGGTCGACGCGTTCTTTCGCCGCTAGTTCACCTCCCCATGGGGGAGGTCGACCGCGGAAGCGGGCGGGTGGGGGTGGCGGCAGGAAGCCTTCCCGGGTGTCCGAGTGGCGCTTGGCAAGATCGGGAGGCGGCAACCTGGCACGCGTTCTACCTCCCCTCGCTTCGCTCGACCCTCCTGCTAGGAGGGTGAATTCAATGTGGCAGTGGCACTTGAACGGGGTGCGAAAGATACGCGATCAAGTCGGCGATCGCGTCGTCGGAGAGCTGCGACAATAGGCCTGCAGGCATGGG
>JBCCYK010000203.1:0-12389 GCA_039189905.1 Planctomycetota bacterium | reverse complement strand
GGAATTCCCCACATGCTGGTCGGCTCACACGCCTCGAGCTACTACGGCGAGCCCAGATCCACTCATGATATCGATCTCGTAGTCGACTTAAGCGCCACGATGATCGATGCTTTCCTGATGGCACTCGACACCAACCGCTACTACCTGAGCGAGTCGGCACTCCGGGAAGGCCGCATGGCGAACGTGATTGACATTCAAACCGGAGACAAGTTGGACCTCTTTTTTCTGGAGTCGACCGCGCAAGCCAAGGGAGCCTTTGCTCGCAGACGTCCCGCAAAGGTCATGGGGTGCAAGATCGACATTTTATCACCTGAAGACGCAATCGCCTCCAAATTGCGGTGGGATGCCCAACTTGGCGGTTCCGAACGCCAACGAGCTGATATCCTGTCCATGATGCGAATCCAACAAGCCCACTTGGATGTTGCACTCTTGGATAAATTGGCGGTCGAGTGCGATTGCAATCCCTTGTGGTCTCAACTCAAGTCAATGGCCTGGCACCATGACGCGTGACAAACTCGAGAACCAGATCGCATTGCAGACCGACCATGGTCGAGAAGCGCTCCAGGTTTACTGGAATGCATTGCGAAGCATGACCGGCGAGCAACGGGTCGCAAAAGCGTTCGAACTGACTGCAATCACACGCGAAACGATGCGTGCCGGCATTCGAGATCAGAACCCGGACGCGGACGATGATTCGATTCAACGGCTCTATGTGGACCGACTTCTATCGCTGCATGGTCTCTCCGTCGCCGAGCTCCGGCAAAAACAGGCCGAAGAACATGAATGTCGCCGATCCAGCCCCCGGAACCAATCCCAACCCGGTCTGCAACTCTGACCTTCCACGCTATCGCTCCCATGTCTCCGAATCGAACCCCGCATCAAGAAAAGATCATCCGCAACTATTACCAGAACCGCGACGCCATCGGTCTACAGAAGGCGCAAGAAGCGGTGACGGAGCTTTATCTTGCGGAAGGCAAAAAGAAACGAGACACGATCTGGAAACGACTTTCCAGCCATCTCGAGAAGGTCGGCGTTCCCGCCGAACGCATCGCCGCGCTCCGGAAAGCCGACGACCCAGCAGCCGTCGCCAAACTCTTGGAATCCAAGCTTTGACCACAGTCGCTGCGTTCGCCGAACGCGGTACCGCCATAGCCAGGCGACGATTCATCACGTTTGTTTGTTGTTGTTGCTGTTCGTATGCGTTTTCAGATGAGTTTCGCCCCGCCGGTGTGAATGAAGTCTTCACGGTCACTGCGGAGGTCTTGGCTACAACGCCTGCTTACGATCCGCTAGCTGGTCCAATTCCCGTGTCGGCGAGCACTGCCATCAGAGTCGCCGCCAAGTATCACAAGGCACAATTCCCGGGCGGACGTTCTGACTGGTATCTCTTCGAACTCTCCGGCGCGACTCTCGTTCGCGGCGAACACGAACGGTGGTACTGGATCGTCCAATACCGAGGCATCTTCGACCCTCGCATGCCTGGCGACCCAAGTCGCAGACGGCCAGGCGGCTATGCATCGATTCCAACAGTTGTCCACAACCGGTACCCCGTCCTTATGACCGGCAAGCTTGCTCCGCGAAGACTTCGTTTGCCCCGCTTGCCCGCTGCCGTGACACCCGCTCCATCCGAATAGGCTTCTCAGCTTCCAAGCTCTTGTTTGCCTCTAGCAACGACAATCTACCTATCAGCCGAATCGCGTTAGCGACCGGTTATCGCGAGATTTCCAGTGGGTTCGCTGAACCGTAATCTAGCGTTCCACGGCTGGTTCAATATCCGAGTTAGATCGGTGCCCATGCACCAAGTCGAGGCACGTCGCGAACTTCGTGAAATTTTCCTTGTCCTGTTCCGTCACGAAAACGGCATTCACGGATTGCGAGCGTTCCGTTTGGACTGTTGAGACGGCCATTCGGTGACTCGCGAACACGGGATAAACGTCTTCGCGCACGGGACGACAACACGACACCGCACTCATCGCGACTCCATCGCGACCGAGCCAAACGCGTCGTGCCGATCGCTCCGCTAGCGTGCCAACGCACAAAGGGGAGAACAGATCGGAATGAGTAGAGCCAATAGCCGAAATCCACGAACACGTTCCCGTTGTCGTGAGCTCCTCTTAGGGATGGCATTGCTGGGGTGCCCCACACTCGTCGCAGCCGCGGAGTACGACGCCGAGGTCGTGGTCGCGGAAACGGGCGTGTATCAAGCTGGCAAGCAAGTCGCAGTGCTTTCCAAAACGGATCCCGTTCACGTTTTTGATACCGCCGGAGACTGGGTCCTGGTCAAAACGCCTGATTCAGACCGGCAGGGATGGGTTACACAATCGAGTATCGCACCGGTTGGAATCCGATTGGATCGGCACGAAGTTGGCCTGTATCAGTCTTTGATTCAGAGGGGTAAGGACCATCTGGCCTCCGGAAAGGTCTCCGATTCCATCGAGGCGTTCCGTGAAGCCGCCAACATCGGCGAACGGCTCCTGGGGGACCATTCCCAGCTTCATTTGGGAGGCTTGGTCTTGCTGGCCAGAGCCTACGCGTCGTCGGCCAATCGCAACCATCAAGCTCTTGCTGACACAACGTTTCGTGACGCGATCGAACGTGCGGAACGCGTTCTCGGCTCCCACAGCAACCTCACCGGTGTCGCCATCAACGACTACGCAATCCTATGCAAGCGCCAGGGACGCATGGCCAAGGCCTTGACGAACTTCGAGCGAGCACTGGAAATCACCCTGGTATTGCCCGATCGTCCGGCGATGGAGATCGCCGAATCGCACATGAATCTCGCTGCTGCTTATCAGGCGGATGGTCAACTCGATCACGCACGCGTTCAGTACGAAAACGTCATCAAGGCGGCTCAACAACCCAACGCCGAAGTCGTTGTGCTGGCTCGGCAGCGACTGAACGAGCTTAAGAGTCAAGCGACCTTTGAAGGGCGGTATCCCGTTGAGGTCCCACGCGTGCTTGCGGAAGTCGCAGGCATCAAGCCAGGCGTCACACTGACCGCCGACATTGCGGACTTCGATTCGATCATCGAACAGGTGTGCCAACACGCCAAGGGCTTTGAACCCATCTCCTGGGACACGCTCTTGGCAAAACTGAACTCCCAGCTACGCGATGAATGGAAACCCGGCCGAGGATCGGACGCACTCTTCTTTTTGACCGGACGCGTGACCTCCAAAGGCAACGAGGCACGCGACATTGTTCAAAGAATCCATGGTCTAGCGCCGCCGACGAGCGTGAAGGAACAGCGTGAGCGATCAGAAGCGTTGCTGGTGCTGTACGACATGGCCGAAGATCCTCCCGCCCGTCTTGTTAAACAACTGAGCCTGATCGCGAGTGCCGCCACTATGGATGGGGACCACCTTGCGGCGGCCCAAGCGTTGCATCTGGCGGCATCGCTCGCTCCAGAGGATGAAGCAGATACGCGTGCCAGCGTCATGGGTTGCGGCGGACTTCTGGCGGGCTTTCTAGGGAAGAATGTACTTGCAGCGCAATGCTACCAGCGTTCGCTGATCCTCAACTACATCGCAGCAAAACGTTGGGAGAACCTCATCGAGTCGAAAGACGCCGTCGAAGACATTCGCTCGCAGCTTTCAGATGCAACGGACGGTCAACCCGCCAACATCATGTTGAAGACCTTCGTGGAGTTTCATGATGCAGGCATGGACCCCCAAGGTCAGTTTTGGCCCCTTGTGATTGACAGCGGATCAGAACTCGCGGCGAAACAAGCAAACCTAGGACAATTTCGTCCGTCCTTGAAGACGCTCGAAACGATGGAACGCATCGCAATCAGCGAATTCGCCGCAGACGACCTCGCGCTGGCAAAACTGTACACGGCAAAATCGCTGACCAGCGGCCAGCTTGGCGAGTTCGAAATGTCTCGAGTCGCGATCGAACAAGCGATTCGTGTTCAGACGCAAGCGTTTCCCCAGGGCTCACAATCACTGGCTCAAAGCTTGGCATCCCAAGCCAGAAACTCGAAGCAACTGGGGCGTCCGCAGGACGCCGTTCGGCAGATGCAGCAAGCCACGGAGATGTACGAAGCACTCCTGGGCCCATCGCATCCCCAAGTCTCCATCGCAAGAGCGGAGGTCGGAGCGTATCGCAAGGATGCGGGCGATTTCGCGCAAGCGGAACAAGAACTCACCCGGTCGATCGATGAGTTACGCCAGAGCATGGGAGACTCGTTTCCGGATCTCATCCCGGCTTACGTGAACCTGGGAGAAGCTCAGGCGGGAAGCGGCAATGCTCATGCCGCCAAGAACAGCTTGCAAACGGCCATGCGAAAGCTGGTGGCATACAGTTCCCATGAATTGCCCAAGCTCAGCGAACAGAAGCAGCTGAGCTACCTGGCGTTCAACCCCAAAGCTTACTTGCGACGTGCTCTTCAATCGCTCTACCCCTACCGTGAACAGCCCGACATTGCCGAGGCGATGCTTGAGTTGGCATTCAATACGCGTGGCTTGATTTTGACGAGTGTCGCCGCTCGGCAGGCTTCGGATGCCACGCCAACCTGGACGCCCGCCAACCAGCTCGACCTAGACGATGGGGAAGCGATCGTCATGCTTCATCGCGGAACATGGAATCTGGGTCATGGTTCCGATGACAAGCACTGGATCGACCGCATGCTCGCGTTCGTTCAACCCGACAGTGGAGAAACCGTGGTGGTGGATCTCGGCGATGCCGCTGACATCATAAGCTTGATCCAACAAACACGAGAGTCCCTTGTCCGTCCTGAGGACGCGACAGCGGCACACGCTGCTGCGGCCAGATTAGGGCAAGCCATCTTACCTCCAATCAAGCGTGCGGCACCGGCGGCCTGTCGCTGGCTGGTACAACCAGACGGCGCCTTTTGGTCCGTGCCCTTGGAATGCTTGGTGGATCGGGACGGGAAATTTTTGGTCGAAACACATGAGGTGGTTTACTTCTCCAGTCCAATCGGCTGGAAACAAGAGTCGCGTGACACGCCAGGCAGTCGCTCCGCACTCCTCGTTGCGAACCCCGCCTTTTCTGCGACTGTTGGCCAACCAAGCGCGGACGGCAATCCGCTGATCGAGAACCTCGGGCTTCCCAACCACTGGCCAACGTTGCCCGGAACCCAAGCGGAATTGAAGCTGTCATTGAGTGGCTTGGCGAAATTCCTGCAGAAGCCTCGGAGCGATCTGCGATCGGATGTACTGCTTGGCGACCAAGCGACGGAAGCACGCGTTCGCGACGTTGAGAGTCCTTACCTGCTCAACATTGCATCACACGGGTACTTCTTATCACGACCGAAACGGCGTGGGCTCGGGGCTCAGTTCGAGTCTGTGCCGGGCGGCTTGAAGGTCAAGAGACTGGTACCAGGGGGACCAGCGGCTCAACAGGTGGTCCTGCAATCGGGAGACATTGTCAGCGCGATCCTACACGCCGACGGAACAACGGAGTCACTCAACGGTACCTTGACTGCGGAACTAGCTGACCTGTTGCCGAACACCAACATGGTCCAAGTCCAGATCACATCCGGCATCGATGGACGCAAGACGACCAAAAGCCTAGCGATTGGTGATCTGCCCGGTCCGTCCGTCTTGAGCAAGGGCGACCTCACGGACAACCCATTCCAACGTTGTGGACTCGCGCTCGCGGGTGCGGATCATGCAGCGCAGTGCCGGCCCGACGCGGATGGGGTTCTGACCGGTGTGGAGATCCTGTCGATGAACCTGGCTGGCACGGAAGTCGTTTGTCTCAGCGCGTGCGAAACGGGCCTTGGTGACGACAGCAAGCTCGAAGGCGCCGTTGGCCTTCGCCACGCGTTTCAAGTGGCGGGCGCAAGAAACGTCATTTCCACTCTTTGGCAGATCCCAGATCAAGCAACGGCGCTGCTGATGTCAGAATTCTGGACGCGGTGCGGCAATGGCGAATCCGTCTCGGAGGCCCTTACCAACGCGAAGCGAGATCTGATTGACCGTCTCAAAGATCAATCCGGCGCCGCCCATCCATTCTTTTGGGCAGCCGCAACCGTCACGGGACACTGAAGTTCCAACGAAGTAAGGAACTCCTCGCACGCAGGCCTTGCTCGAGTAGGCGGGCAAACAAGAGCCTTGCCATTGTCCCCGCTGGAAGAGATGGAAATCCGATCAGGCGGGCACGATGCCATCGAGCAGCTGACAGGTCACTGTGACGAAGATTCGACGATTTCGTTCGATGAAGGCCCACACCAGAAGGCTCCAATTACACTGCCTCGCAGGAGGGATTCATCCGAACTAGCACTGGTTTTTCCTGGCCACGTACACCCGGTGCGTCGGTCGACGGAGTCCGCGCCATTCGATCGAGAAATGGTTAAGACTTTCAAACACCGAATCCGGACACATGGCTCGCACCCGCTCACGATCAGCCGCTGCCCACGACTCCCGAAGAAGTCGAAGACTTCTATCAGTCGAGAACCTGGAGCGACGTCAACTCCTTGCGGCTGATATCACTGGAGTCGCGGGAAACAACGGCGAGTTGATCGGCACCTATGCCGATTTGCCCGGGGTCGCCCAAGATGTCGTCACGATCGACACCATTCGACCGACCCTGACCGGCACTTACAGCGGTCTTCCAGACGCACAGATCTCCGTCAATGACGACTTCGGACAGCCCATCCAGGGTGAACTCCGATTGCATGCTTCTACCGCAACGTGGACGTTCCGTCCCGACGCGCCGGTCACCCAACACCAGATCCTTGTGGTCGCGGAATTCAGCGGCTCAAGCATTCCGCTGATAGCCGATGATTCCGTACGCTTGGCGATGAATTCCAACGCCTTGGCGCAGCAAGCTGGCTACGAGGCCCTGAGCATGTACCCAACGCACGAGGGCTTTGAAACAAAGCACCTGATTACGACTGAAGACAAACTCATCTACAGCGGTTGGTCAGACGAATTCGGCCTTGAACCACACATCCTGGATCCTGAGACAGGTGAGATTACGGTCATCGACTTGAATCCGGGAATCTCAGGATCCAACCCAGAAGACTTTGCAGCTTTTGGATCACGCGTTCTCTTCACGGCGGCCGATCCCGCTTTCGGCGACGAAGTACGGTGGCTGGATATCTCCGAGAATCCAACCCGTGTGCGTACGCTCGATCTGACGCCAGGGGCCGCAAGCAGCGGCTTTCCACCGACAAGCGAATACGCCCTCGTCGGCGATCGTGCCTATTTTTTGGCCGACCGAATCGATGAAGGGCGGGAACTGCGATGGGCGGACCTGGGCGATCCCGTCTCGGAAGTCAATACGCTCGAACTCGTCCCCGGGCGTTGGTCTCCAGGAATTCTTGATTTCACAGTCGTCAATGAACGGCTTTTCTTCTCCGCGAGTGATAACAGTTTGGGTCGAGAACTCAAATGGATCGACTCCGACGGCACAGTCCCATCCGTTCACACGCTTGATCTGAACCCGGGCAGCGCAAGCAGCAATGCGGGCGGAACGGGAATTGAAGTGGTCGGTGATCGGCTCGTCTTTAGTGCGTTCGACCCTCAGTTTGGCAACGAGCTTCGTTCGGTTCTCGCTTCGGACCCAAGAGGTGGTGTCACAACATTCGATGCCAACCCTGGCAGCACTGGATCGGACCCGGGGCGAGACCTTGGCATCACCGTAAATCACACGTTGGCATTCTTCGATGCGTTGGATGAAGCGGGCCAGCGGATCCTGCAATCGATTGATCTGGACGATCCAGCGGCTCCTGCCACAACCTACAACTTTCTATCTGGGCCCAACGATCAACTCCTCCGGTTTCGTGTCGCGAGCGCCGCTGGTCCTTACTTCTTCTTCTCTGCGAACACCAAATCGCTGGGCACCGAGTTGCACTGGGTAGATATTCGAAACGGCTCGACTTCCGCGATTGATCTTGCACCAGGGCCTTCGGATAGCGGACTTGCGTCCACGCGAGGTTTTGAAAAGGTCGGCAACAAACTCTTCTTCATCGCAAGGCAGCAGAGCGTTGGACAAGAACTCCATTGGATCGATCTAGCAGAGGACGCGCTCATCTCGCGCAATCTCGACATCGTCCCTGGGCCGACAGACTCCGCCGTTTCGCACCCGTTCTCAGGCCTGGACCTTACGCGCCATGGCGACACGTTGTACTTCACAGCCGATGACCAAGGAGGGCGAACTCAATTAAGCCGGGTAAAATCTGACAACGTCGCGTCTTCCTTGCGAACCTTTGATCATGCACAGTCACAAGTCTACGAATCCAGATTAGAGCCGTTCCAGTCTGGAGAACGGCTGTTCCTATCGAGCCGATCCACTGCTGACGGGGTCTATTTCTCATACCGTGATGTGTCTCAACCCCACGCGCGCATCCGTGAGCTCTTCGTGGCCAATCCACCAGGGAGTCAGCAACGAATTGATGTCACCATCGCGTACGTTGTCGGTTCGAGGGTTTTTGCCTACACGAACGACCAAGACCATGGAAAGGAGGTTGGTTGGTTCGACCTAACTTCCGACAGTCCTACGTTCGCCATTCTCGATCTTCACGAAGGGCCATCAAGTTCGCGTCTTAATTCTGGCCCCGAGGCAGTCGTCCATGGGGACTACTTCTTGTTCGTTGCCGCCGAACCTGAGTACGGACAAGAGTTCCGATATGTGGATGCGTCCGAAGACACGCCACGGATCACAACCCTCGACGTCAATCCAGGACATGCGTCGTCAGACGCCAGGTATTTTCAACACGTTGGATCACATCTCGTTTTCGAAGCTGATAGCCGCGATGTCGGTAACGAACTACGCTGGATAAACCTAGAAGCAGACACACTACGCGTTAGTACGTTCGATATCGAACCGGGGAATGGAAACTCCGATCCCAATCTTCGTTTCTCTGTCGCAACCGATGATCGGATCTATTTCAACGCCAAGGATCGGGCGATGGGAACCGAACTCAGGTGGATCGACTTCTCTGGCACAAGCGCAACAAGCCATCCGCCGACAGTCCAGACACTCGACTATCGACCGGGCCCCGATAGTGGCGTGATTGACTACTGGCAAACGATGCACATCGTTGCCGACACGCTCTATTTCTCTGCCGATGATGGAGTTACCGGTGAGCGACTGCGACTCATCGACTCCAATGACGCCATCCCAGTTGTCCGCAGTCTGGACATCGAACCGCTGGATGGCTTCTCCTTTGACTCGGTCCTTTTCACGGCAGATCAACACGTCTACTTCGCCAGCGATCCTGGCACTCAACCAGTTCAATGGGCTTGGGTCTTAGCGGGCGAATCAGAAGTCACGCCCACGCGGATCGAACCCGCTGAAAACCTCCATAGCAACTTCAGGACAAGCCAGAGAATTGAATCACCGGGAAACGAGAACCTTCGACGCTATCTCCTCTCATCTGAATTCGATTCTGGATCGGAGCCCTACACCCTTGATGTAAGCGATCAGCAGGTATCGATCTTGCCTCTGGAGTCGATTGCCGGAGTGTCAGGCGGCCAACTTGATGTGGAGCGGGCAATTGAAACGAGTCGTCATGTCTTGCTTACCGGTCTGAATCCGCAGAGCAGCGTGCTCTACGTCTTTGACAAACCGCAACCAACAGCGTTTGACCTGACTGCCGAATCAGACAAACACCGCACATCCTCATTGGTTGCTCTTGGTGAAGTCATCACCGTGACACTCTCTTCTGACGAGCACCTGCAAGACGTGACCGGGACAGTGGCTGACCAGCCCGTTCGCTTTGAAAGCATCGGCGTTGGGCAGTGGAAGGCGGAAGCTCAGGTCAATGCCTCCTCGCCCGAAGGCTCCCTATCCGTCGATGTCTCCTTCCGCAACGAGCACGGTGATCTGGAATCGGCCACACTCACCGAGGTGGGAGGGCTTGTCATCGATCGCACGCGACCTGCGCTAGAAATGGTCGCCGAAGATGGGCCGACGCAACGAGCCTCGGAGTCGGATCCGCCCGAACTGGATGTGCTTCTCACATTTAGTGAACCTGTGCGTGGGCTTGAGCTGGATGATCTCCAAGCCTCTGAAACAGGTGTCATTCAGGAACTACGTCAGATCGATGGGGATGGCCGCGTCTACCAAATCACCTTCGTTGGCGCAGTCGGGTTCTCGGGCGCAGTGACGATATCCGTTCCAGAAGGCTCGCTAACAGATCTAGCTGGAAATCCCGCCATCGCAGGAGGTGACCAGTTTACAGTCACTCCTTACGTTTCGGCACCTCCACTTCCCGACGCCGTGACCGCGTTGTCCTTTGAAGAAGGCGTTGGCCGGGAGAGCGCGGATCAGTCAAGCTCAGGAACTGTGGACGACCGTGGTGTTCTTCACGGTGGCGCAACATGGCTATCTGAGGATTCTTCCAACGGTGCGATTCGCTTGGACGCAAACGGTTCTTACATCCATGTTCCGGACACCATTGACATCAACGCACGCGATCTCGATGACGCGACCGTCAGCGTTTGGTTTCGCGTTGACGAGAACGAACACGGGGACAAGCAAATCATCTACAAGCAAGGCGGGGATTCCCGTGGTGTGAACCTGTATCTCGATCAAGGACGCTTGTTCGCTGGCGTTTGGTCTGATGATTCCAACCCAGATGGGACCTTTATCAGCAGCGAACCAGTCCCACTCGGATCATGGAATCATGCCGCCTTGACTTTGGGGGCGTCCGACGACGGAGAGTTTCGACTGCACGGCTATCTCAATGGCGAAACGTTTGGGGCAAGCGTGGCCTCTGCCATCGAGAAACATATGGGAGACGTTTCGCTTGGCAGGCTCACCAATAGCACGCGTTTCCACGACGGAACCGCAGGTGCTGGTTCACAGCCATCGCAGCTCTTCGGTTCGATCGATGAGTTCCGTTTCTATGACGTGGCGTTGAATAGTGAACAGGTGCTCGCGTTATCTCGAATTCGTGAACCCTACCGCGGAGCCGATCAACCACCCGCAGCAGAACCACCCGCTCCGGTCACTTGGTACGACTTTGCATCGGAAACGGATACGGTGATCCAAGACCGGGCGACAACCGGGCAAGCTGACCCAGCCCAACTCGTAGGAAGTTCTTATTGGGCCAATGACCCAGCACGCGGCAATGTGCTCGGTCTCACCGAGGAGGGCGGATATCTCGCCATCGCCGACTCACCCGATTTCAACACAGAAACGGTGCTGAAGAAGACGATCTCCTTTTGGTTCCAAGCGGACGACGTGACAGCCGGTCGAAAACAGGTCCTCTTCAAGCAGAGCGGTCTGACGCGAGGGATCAGCGTCTACTTGGATTCCGGCGATCTGTATGTTGGCGGCTGGTCCGACAAAGCGGGTTGGTCGGGAACGTTCTTACGCTCTCCTGATGTGACATCGGGGAAGTGGCATCACGTGACGTTGGTCATGGACACAGCAGAAGAAACCTTGGCAGGCACCATCTCAGCATTCCTAGACGGGGAGCAATTTGCGCAAGGACCGGCTGCTGCCATCAAACGCCATCGTGGAAACGTTTCGTTTGGCGATGCCGACCAGGGCACGCGTTTCCATGATGGCGACACACGGACGATCGACGGCCCTTACGGTTTCATGGGTCAACTCGATGCGATTCGCGTGTTCGATGTTGCCCTCACGGACGAGCAGGTGCGCTCGGTCGGCGGTTTCGCAACCCCAATCGAGAACACGCAGCGCGCCGCGGGCGGCGAACCAGTTGGTCCAGCCAGTGTCATCGTCGCCACTCAGCCCGCTCGCATCCTTCAGAACGATTCGATTCGCTGGGATGTCAATGATGACGGACGCGTTTCGGCTATCGACGCACTGCAAGTCATCAATCGCCTTAATTCCAAACAGGAAACGCATCCTGCGGCGGCGTATGTGGACACGTCCGGCGACGGGATCGTCAGTGCGTTGGATGCCCTTCATGTCATCAACCAGCTCAATGCGCCGGACACCGAGCACGCGGACGGAACATCGTCACTTGATGACGACGACGAGCCCACCGCGAATTGGACGTCCGACCGCGTCGATCAGGCGCTCAAGGGCCTGTTTTGAGTTAACCCAAAGACCCCGGTCAGCTGCGTCTTGACTCGCTGCTTTGCTCCAGAGGCCCTACTCCACGGCCGTTTGAGGTGCGCGGAGTGAAGACAGAAAAGCGACCAACTGCTCTTGCTTCCATTCCGCCAAGTCCGCGAAGGCATCGCGCGATGATTGTGCTTCACCACCGTGGAGCAGGATGGCTTGCTGGAGCGTTTCGGCTCGCCCGTCATGCAGGTAGGGAGCTGTATCGGCGACACCCCAGAGCGGTGGCGTTCGCCATTCACGGTAACCGTTCACGGGTCGGTGCAAGTCTTTTTGAAAATCGGGCTGGACTTGGAGAGCGGTTTTGGGTCTCAATGCTCGCATGAGCAGAATACCGCCCGAGCTGGAAGCCGAGATGACACCCGCTGTCAAAGCGGCGTTCT
>JBCCYK010000202.1:0-12446 GCA_039189905.1 Planctomycetota bacterium | reverse complement strand
AGGACACGATGCAGCGAATCCGCGACAGTTTGAGCGAGTTGGACATTCGACTCGCTTACGATGACTTCGGCGCTGGCCAGACGCGACTGGCGGAACTGGTCGAAGCGCGACCGGACTACGTCAAGTTCGATATCGGTCTGATTCGTGGGATCAGCTTGGAAGACGAGAATCGCATGCGAATGCTGACGTCCCTGGTTCAGCTGGTCCGCGATCTGGATGTAGCGGCGCTGGCCGAGGGCATCGAGACGCCGGAAGAGGCGGAAGCCTGCGAAAAAATTGGCTTCGACCTCGCGCAGGGTTACTTCTACGGTCGGCCCGCACCCATCTGATTGTCGCTGGTGCCGGTGGCGTTTGCGATGCCTTCCAAGGCCGCCTCTTGTTGTTCGTGCCAATGCAAGGGTAGCGCGATGAGACCATGGTCGGTCAATCGATCCAATTCGCGGTAGCGGATCTCTGCCAGGTCAACCACACGATCAAAAGCGGCCATCGTGGAGGGTTTGATCAATTGACGAATCTGATCGCCTGACAGCCTTGGACGTTGCGTGCGGTCGAACACGCCACCGCCCAACACGCGCCGGATCGCCGCGCGATCGAAACGCAATAAGGTGATCTGCTCCAAATCACGACGAAAGAGAGCCGCATAGGCGGGATGACTTGACGTTCGGACATGGTCCATCTCGTGAAGGACCAAGGCCGACTGCCAAAAGCGTTCTGGGGAGGGAGGCCGCTTCAACCACACCTGATGCGTGACGTTCCATCGCACGTTGAAAAAGTGAGGTCGGATCTCAAGCACGTCCTGATGCCAACGCCATGGACAGCGACTTTCGTACTTGTACGACATCTCAAACCGTGTCTCGGCATCAAAAACGCGCTCGCGTGAACCGTCCCCACCGGCTGGACGTTCGTAAAGAAGACGCGATGTGTACGGACGGCGTCCGCCCAGATGCCACGTGATCCTGCCCCGTGAAACGAGATCGGCCAAGCCCGCCTCTTCGGGCGCCGGTACCGCGGCATCCTCCGTTGGTCCCGCCGATTGCGAATGGGCTGGATTCGTCACGATGACGAACGAGGCCCAGGTCAGCCATGCTGTCACACCAAACCGTTCTCGACCGCCACTCAATCTCTCGATCCTGGTGTGATTGAAAGCGGCAGCTCGGCATCCTCACGTTTGACCAAAATCTTGACGGTCTCGCCAATCTTCAACGCTTCGATGGCGTAGGTGTAATCGTTGATGTCCTCCACGCGTCGGCCAGCCAGTTCGATCACGACATCACCGGACCGCAATCCCGCGCGGTCCGCGGGCGCGCCGCGGGTAACGCCACTCAGCTTCACTCCCTTCACGTCGGACGACGCGTAGTCTGGGATTGTGCCCAGGTATGCACGCAAAACGGCTCGAGGCGTGTCGTCCTCTTCCTGGGTCATCTCCAGCTTGAATTCGGGAACCGAGGCGCTCGTCAAGAATCCCCGCGTCAGCAATCCGAACAGCTTCGCGGTTTGGCGGATGCCTTCGTAGTTGAGCTTGTCGGCAGTGTCGCGCGGCGTGTGGTAGTCCTCATGGGCGCCGGTGAACGCGGACAGGATCGGCACGTCGCGGGACACGAAGGCGGACGCGTCTGTTGGCAGTCCCGTCGCCGTTCGATCGATTTGCAAGGGCAAACGTACGGGGATGTTGCGTCGCTGGATTAGGGCTTCAAACGTCGGCGAAGAACCGGCGCCCTGCACAATCAGCTTCTCGCGAAGCCGGCCGACCATGTCCAAATTCAAATAGGCCGCAACCGCACGCGTGAGCGCCGCAGCATTGGGTGACACGCCGTGAGCATGCGCCACGGCGATCTCTTCGTCGGTTGCTTCTGTCACCGGAGCATCGGGATACCGCTTGCTGAACGTGTCCACAAAGTTCATCGATCCAAACAATCCGAGCTCCTCGCCGCTCCAGGCCGCGACGACAAAATCGCGTTCCATTTTCAGCTTGCCTTCTCGTTGTTCGTTGGCCAGTGATTGGCAAATCTCAAGCATCGCGGCCACGCCACTGGCGTTGTCGTCGGCCCCCACGTGAACTTGGTCTTGCTCGTCGTCACGCGCTAAAGAATTGCTGCCGGCCCCCATCCCAAGGTGATCGATGTGCGCCCCCACCATCACCCATGGATAGCGCGTTTGATTCGCCACCGCGGGCAGTCGAGCAATCACGTTGCGGCCCACCCCGGTCTTGCGTTCGACTTCGATCTCGGCCCCCAGTTTCAGATTGTCGATTCCCCAGCCCATGGCCATTTCGCCCGTGTCGAGGCCCTTTTGCAGATCACCCAGGTCTCGATCGGCGACATCAAGCAAGGTCTGTGCGAGCTCGTCTGATATCGATAGCGCCGCGATGCTCACTTCCGCTTGCGATGCATTTCGGTCGAACTTGATCAATCGTCGACGAACTTTGCTGGTCGGCCCGGAGACGAACAAAATCCCGCGTGCACCGAGATCACGAGCGACGGTTGCTTTGCGTCGCGGCGAAGAGTAGCGGGCCATCTTTTGCCGCTGTTCCGGTGTGATGTCCTGTGGAAGATCGCGATAAACCAACACCCATTGATCTGCCACATTGAGGTGAACGTAACTGTCATAGATCAGCTCGCCCTCATCCCCGGGGATTTGCAATCCATAACCACCAAACACGATTCCCGACGGCTTGATCGTTCCGGTTTTGGAGAAGGACAGCGGCGTCCAGTCCGTGCCAAGCGTGAACTGCCGCGTGACAGCCTCGTTAGCTTTGGCCGACTCGGGCGGAGTCACCTGCAACCGGTTTGCGTTCCCCAATTCGCTGCCGGCCGGGAAATCGAATTCGTGAAAAAACGTCCCGTCATCGCCCGCCGGCTCAAAGCCGAGACTCTCCAAGTAGGCAGCGACGTACGCCGTCGCACGCCGTTCCCCCGCGCTGCCTGTCAAGCGACCGCCCAGATCGGATCGTGTCAGATAATCGACATGACGTCTCGCATCCATGGCGGAGTAGTCTGCGGTCGTGTCCCGCAGATTCTCAGCTGCAACGGCTTGTTCGTCTCCACCAAGATCAGATATCCCCAGAATCTCACGGGCGGCAGCATGATTGTACGACGCCATGAAGATCTGTGACTTTCCCTTCTTGGGCAAACCGTCTTCATTGCATACTAAGTTGCCGCTGGAGTCCAAGACCCGCTGCGACGTCCAGGCAATGCGATCACCACCGGGCAGGAACACGGGGAGGCCGTCAAAAATCTCCGTGTAACTGAGACGTACCGGTTCACCTTCGCCGTCGGCGCGAACCAAGTAGAGTTCAAAGTTTGCGAAACCGTGACGATTGGTCATGAACACCAGGTATTCACCGCTGGGATGAAAATACGGCGCCCAGCTCATCGCATTCAAATGCGTTAACTGCCGGACGTCCGTCCCGTCGGTTCGCATCGTGAAGATCTCAGCGGTCGCCCCATCGGGCGCGAAACGACGCCAGCAGATTCGTTTCCCGTCAGGGGAAAAGAAGGGCCCGCCGTCATAGCCCGGCTCGTTCGTCAACTGCCGTACATTCGACCCATCAGCGTTCATGATGTAGAGGTCCATCATGTAGGCCGGATCGATCTCAAACATCTGCTGTTCCCGTTCGTTCAGCTCGCGCGAGTACGCTGCGCGGTTGGACGAGAGCACGATTTGGGACCCGTCGGGGCTGAAAGACGCTTCCGCGTCGTAACCCAGTGCGTTGGTGACACGACGATAAGCGTCGGTTTCTCCCGCAATGGCCGCGTCGCGATCGGCCACATACAGCTCGTAAGCCGGGTCATAGTCCCAGCTGTAACGTCGCTGTTTTCCCGATTTGCGGAGCTCGATCTCAGCGTTCTGTTTGTTGACGGAATCCTCATCCTCATGGGTGCTCGCAAAAAGGATCTGATTGCCGTTGGGATGGATCCAAGCGCACGTTGTCTTCCCCGTTCCTGGCGAAACACGATTCACGTCGCCTGTTTCCAGATCCATCAAGAAGATCTGATAGAACGGGTTGGCCGGGTCGCGTTCGCTTTGGAAAACCATCCACCGACCATCGGCACTGAAGTAGCCTTCTCCAGCGCGCTTGCCCTCAAACGTCAAACACTGCACATCGCTCAGTAACTCAGCGTTCGCTGTCGCAGCCGTTTCATCCGCCGCAGCCGGCTGCATTGCGACGGCAAAAATGATCACCAACGCCATCCAGTTGGTTGCCAAATGCATTGGGAAAGCCATGGACATCCTGTTCGATTGAGTGTGAGTGTGATGTGCGAACCGATGCCGATCGCGATCGACCGGCAATTCCTTCAGCGATCCGTCGAATCAGAAGCAAGACGGTCCTCGACGCCCTTGTCAGAAGTTACCAACCCTTGGGCTCCTCGCAAACAGATCAACCCTTCGCTCCAACGCGCAAACAGATTCAAACGCTCATCAGAACGCTGGAAAACCCGCACGTCCGTGACTTCTTTACGACGGTCAATCCGCACCAGCCCATGCAAATCATGGTACTGCGGTTCCAACTGGACTTCGTCGTCCGATCCGGGATCAAGTCTGGCTCGCGACTCAAACCGAAACACCTGGAGCCAACCGGGGCGCTGTACAGCCACCAAGCGAACCGCACGCAACCTCGCCGTCTTTCCAAAATAACCATGTTGGCTCAGGTGCCGGCGAATCGCCAACTCCATCTCCTTGTCACCGCACCAATCTTCCCAACTCTGCTTCAAATGCTTCAGCAGGGCCAACATCATCAAGACCTCATCCCAACACGGTTCGATTGGTCACCTATACCGCCTTGCCATTCTTACAAACCATCAAGTCGTTTGAGACTTGGGGCCATTCGCCACGACCGGCATGGTCCGCTCAGCCGACACGCGGCTCTCAAGCAGCCTGTACATCTTTGGCAGTCAGTCGAACTTGACCGCAAAATCGTTCAACCGGCAGCCGCAGGCGCACGCGTTTTCCCGAACAACTCCTGAAACTTGAACGGTGCTGCGGTTAGACGACAAACACGCCCGCGGTGTTGAAAACCAACAGGCTGCTAGCCCTCCACCCCCCGAAGTAGGTCCACCGCCCCAAGCAGTGTCTGACATTTCGTAAATTGTGGACGAGCCAATCGGGACCGCGCATTTGAAAGCTCGCTTACTTTCGCCAACTTGAGGGGAGCCGAAAGGGTGCTCGAACACGCCAACAAGCTCAATGATGTCCACAGCATTGGATTGGCTTTGTCATACGGATGGTTCTTGTTGGGAGCCATCCTGCCCGCAATCTATTTCTTGGGCCTCCCTTGGCTGATCAAGCTGAGCTTTGCCCAGAACGCGGACCCAAAGCTGCGTCCGGTTGACCCCAGTGCCAAGCTTCCGGAGGAAGTCAGAGAGTACTTCTACCAGTGTCACGAACAGTTCGCAGCCATTGGATTCGAGCACGTGGGAACCTTCGATCTTCCCGATTTCATGAGCAACGTGCGCTGTCTTTTGGTTGGCTTCGTGAATCAGTCCACCCAGGAGGCGGCCGTGTCAGCCGCGCTCTACTCCAAGGTCAACGGCGATTGGGTACTCCAGCAGAAGTTCACCGAGTTCGACACTTCGTTTGCGGACGGTTCATGCGTGAACACAGGCAACCAGTCTTTCCCGGGTGCTTTCCCTGTTCCAGACGAGAAACAGGCCTTCATCCTGCCTCACCTGAAAGAAGTCGCAAAGCTGCATCAAGCCCATGCGGCACTGGTCAAAACAAACGCCGGAAATCGACGGGCCGTTCTCGAACTGGACACGGAATTTCACGGCGATGCCGCTGTGTGGTTGAAACAAGGGCTGGAGAAGGAGAGCCAATACGCCTTTCTATGCGGCTACCTGAACCTAACCGAACGGACCTTGCCCAACGAACCGTCCAACACGTCGAATCCCTACCAAACACCCAGGGTAGCCCAGGTCCAGAACCACTACAGGCCAACCATCAAAGGCGCCCATTTGATGACTTGGCGAGAGTTGTTTCCAATCAAGCAGATCCGCACTTCGCTCCGCTTGAAACGCGATCGCAACGCATTGGCGGAGACGGGTGTCCGCTTGTAACGCTCGTCTCTCGGTGCCGAGAAGATGTCCAGGCAAACAAAAAACCTCGTTCGACCGTGTCGAACGAGGCTTACGGTGATCATCGGCTAGCCGTTTCGGCTCTTCAGCCGAACGCTTCTGACGCTGTGATCAAATGTCGGCGTTTGCGTCCGGCACGGGCGCTGGCGGTGCTTCTTCAACAGGCGCGTCGCTGCTGCTGGCAGGAGCATCGTCAGCTGCTGGAGCTGGGGGAGCTTCCTCCTCAGCAGCCGGTGCCGGCGGGGCTTCTTCTGCGACAGGCGCTTCGTCGGCGACGGGAGCTGCCTCGCCCTCGGTCACACTACCGGGAACAAGGGTCTCGCCGGGAGCCAACTCGATGCCCTCAGCTGCCGGGGCGGCTTCCATCACGGCCTCACCGCTGCAAGCATCGCAGGGAGCTGGTTCAGGTGCGCCGCAGCAAGGCTCCGGTGCTGGTTCACAGCACGGCTCTGGCTCGGGAGCGCAGCACGGTTCGGGAGCCGGTTCGCAGCACGGTGCTGGTTCACAGCATTCTGGTTCCGGGCACAACTTCGCCTTGATCTTTGCCAAGAGCCCACCGCCGCAGCTGCTGGACTTCAGGTTCGCAAACAACCCGCCGCTGCACTTCTTCGCTTGCAACTTCGCGAGCAAACCTCCGCCGCAGCCTGCTTGAGCGTCTGCCGAGAAAACCACAGACGCACCGATCAAAAGTGCGAATGCGGTCACATTACTGACCCATTTCCGATTCATTTACCTTTCTCCCAAAATCATCTTGGAGTGACCTGGTGTGATCGAATTCGCACACCTCTTCGTCAGTGACAGCCAATTGCGAACGCTCCCCTAGGAGATCAAGCAAGGCATGCACCGAACCAATTGCCAGCTGGGAGCACGTTCCCAAACCGGTCAGCCCGACCCCAATATCCGCCCCAAACCACCAAGTAGACGAAATAGGGGGTTAGCGCAGACAATGCGGGGTCAGCTGAGTTGGGGCTACAGTAACCGTGCTGTCCCCCATGTCAATTGCCTGGTTTACCTAAATGTTCACCGCTGCGGGTGTTTTTGCTAGCAACGGGCTCCAGGACACATCCAAGACCACGTCGCATTCACAGCAACCCGAGCGGCGAACTTCGTTTGGCGTTGGGGGCCGAAACCGACTAAGCGCACAGGGCGACCGCTGTCGGTACTCAAGGGTGCCCTGAGGCCCTTTGGTGGTCGCCATGCGCTGGATAGCGATGCATCCTGACGGCGAAGAGCGAATACACCGGCAACAAGAAGCAATGGAGGCGTCAAGCCGCGACTCAGCGTCGTCCTCAATGTCGCAGTGCGAATGACGTGCAAGCAACGCTCATTCTACCCCTCGCGAACGGCCGTTACGGATTGTCGCTATTGTAAACCGGACGTGTGAGTTTTGAAGTTGCGCTTTTAGGTCCGGAGGACCGACACAGGCTCTGCCGGCGGTGTCAACCGCCGGTTCCGCGAGTAATCCCACCTTAAAGCCCCGTAAGGGGCGGCGCAATCGCGCCCTGTGCCGCCCTTCCAGGGCTTGGTGTTTCACTGGGTTTCATCCGGGCCCTCACGGGCCCGGCAATGAATATGCCGCCACTTCGTGGCTGAAAAACTCAACTCCAAAAGCGTGAGCGAGGAATCGTCTTCGTTCGTTCGCCCGCTCAAGCTTCGCGTTGTGACCTACTCACAGGTCCTGAACTGGTCGCTAGCCGATCAGCGATTCAGCGATGGGTCGAAACCGCCCGTGGATGGCTGCCGAGCCGTGCTCGCGGTTGGGTTTGCAGGCCCTGGGGCATTCTGGCCGTTCGCGACCGCTTCCGGAGAAACGGATGGCGCTGGGTTCATGAACTGAGCCATTTGATCCCCGTTCTCAAAGTCCAGGACGATCGGGGCGGCTTCGGGATTCTCAGCGAGGACCAGGCCGCTGATTCGCCACGCATCGGATTCCCGATTCACGGCCCAGACCACCTGGTATTCGCGTTCGCCGCGGATTCCGCTCGCTGGATCCACAAAAGGCTCGGTCCACAAGGTATGCACCAATCGCGAGGTCCCAGGTTCGGTGTAAGGGGCTGGCTGGCTACGCGTGATCGTATACCTCGCGTCTGGCGATCCAATGGGCTGGATCTGATGCCCGATGCGCGTCAACTCGGATTGGGCTCGGCGGGTGAGCAATTGCATCGCAGTGTTCTCGACTCCCCCACGACGAACACGATCCAGGAACTGGCTTACGACGGACTCGCAGGCATTGGCGTCCGCTTGTGGATCGCTCGTTAACGTTTCGGTGACTGGAGACTCATTGAGCGCCGTGGCCGCAGGTTCTGATTTCGAGCCGCAACCACCCGTCACGACGACGGCGAGCAGCACAGCCGAGGGCAGGACTGAGAATCGGGTCCGAGGGGTTTTCCAAGAAGTTCGAATGGACATGACGTCAAAGACCTGGTTCACGGAACGGACAATGAATCGCGGCAGAAATGCCTCAGCCGACCGTTACCAACCCCTCTGAATCCGCGTCAAGTGCACGCCGTCGAACCCGTTTCCCAGATGTTGTCACCCCTCGCCTCCTGGTGGCCTTGGCGCGATTGAAACGGTTCTATTGTTTAAAGAAATGTTGCGGGCACGCGATCCCGCGCACATCAACGTGACGTACACTGGAATGGTATTTGCGCAAGAACGCGTCTGACGATTGGCCGCACATTCTGTTGTCTTTCGGACCTCTGCGACCGCTTTCCTTCTTCTGGCTTGCCGGCATGATCTCACCCAACAAACCCTGGACTCTCGCCGCGTTCGTCGCGGCAGCGCTGACCCATGCGATTCCCGCCTCCGCTGACCCGCTGCCGTTTGCGAAGGTCTCAGAGGGCTATGAGAAGGTCGAGGTGAGTGATCAGTCGGCGACCAAGGGCCTGTTCAACGTTTGGGAGAGAAAAAAGGACGCCTCGCTGTTAGCGGAGCTCCCCAAGAATTTTGTGGGCAAGCGGTACTTCATTGCCCTCACTGTCAGTGCGGGCGATCGCTACGCCGGCCTGCAATCCGGTGAATGGGTCGTTCAATGGCGGAAATTTGACGATCGTTTGGCGTTGATCGCTCCCAATCTCAAAATCCGAGCGTTGGGCGAAGCGGAAGCAAAGGCTTCGGTGAAGCGGCTGTTCACGGACCAAGTGCTGCTGGACGTGCCGATCCTGGCGATCGGCCCGACGGGCGGCCCTGTGATCGATTTGGATGCGTTGTTGGTGGGCAACGCATCTGCGTTCTTCGGGGCTCAGGTCCGCGTGAGCAATTCGCGATTGGTTGCGATCGACTCTGCAAAGGTTTTTCCGGACAACGTGGAGTTGGCGTTCGAGATCGTCGGTCGAAGCAATCGCTTCCAAACGATTCACTATTCGTTCAGCGAAGTCCCTCGCACACCCGGCAGCTTTAAACCTCGGAAGGCAGATGAGCGGATCGGTTATTTCACAACCGCTTATTCAGATCTCAGCAAGTACGTTGACGACGAGACCCAGGTGCGCTTCATCAACCGATGGCATCTTGAGAAACGAGATACGAAGCTCAAGCTCAGCCCGCCCAAAGAACCCATTCGTTTCTACGTCGAACACACGGCACCCGTTCGTTATCGCAGGTGGATCAAGAACGGTGTCGACTACTGGAACAAGGCTTTCGAAAAAGTCGGCTTGGTCGACGCGATCGTTATCGAGTATCAGGATGCCGTTTCGGGCGCTCATATGGAGAAAGATCCCGAGGACGTTCGGTACAACTTTATTCGCTGGTTAAACAATGACATCGGCACGGCGATCGGACCCAGTCGCGTGCACCCGGAAACCGGTCAGATCCTGGACGCGGACATCATCCTCACCGATGGTTGGATTCGTCACTTCAACATGAACTACCACGAGTTGATGCCCAAGCTGGCCATGGAGGGAGCTTCCGCTGAAACACTCGCATGGCTCGCGCGCCATCCCAACTGGGACCCTCGCGTGCGAATGGGACGCGTGGAAGCGGCCGATGCCTTGCGTGCTCGTTACGCGGCGCAGGCAGCCAAGCCCATGGCCGGATACTCGATGGCCAACGCCGATCCAAGCCTGCTGGGTGACGACGAGTTTGATGGGCTCATTGGACTGGTCAGCCAGAAGAACGGCCTTTGCATGGCGGCCGACGGTCGCAGCATGGACTTGGCAATGGCACGCATGAACTGGGCCCTCGTGTTGGCCGCGGACGAGGAGGCTAAGAAAAAGAAGAAGCAACGACGCAAGAAAGACGCGTCGAAGGAAACAGCCGAGGGTGACGAAGACGCGCCAGAAGACGAAGAGTCGGATGACAATGAATCCGAACAAGACAAAGAGGACGAAGAAGAAGCTTCCACCGAGGAAGCAGAGGAGCCGGACGACGAGTCAGAAGAAAAGGAAGAAGGAGATTTGCTAGATGGGATGCCCGAATGGTTTGTCGGTCCGCTGCTGGCGGATCTGGTGGCTCACGAGGTCGGGCACACGCTTGGATTGCGGCACAACTTCAAAGCTTCTTCGCAGTACACCATCGCGGAAATCAACAGTGAGGACGTGAAGGGCAAGAAGACGTTTGCTACGTCGGTGATGGACTACATACCGATCAACTACCACTACGAGGCAGGTGAGGTCCAAGGCGACTACGCCATGATCGACATCGGCCCTTACGACTTCTGGGCAATCGAATACGGCTACACATTTGATTCCGATTTGGCGTCTATCCTAAAGCGTTGCAGTGAACCGGAGCTTCAGTACGCGACCGATGAAGACACCAGCGGCCCGGACCCCTACGCTCGCCGCTATGACTTTGGGAAGGACCCGCTCACCTATGCGGAAGAGCAAATGAAGCTCGTCCAGCTCTATCGCGAGCGTTTGCTGGAACGGTTTGTCAAAGACGGTGACAGCTGGGCAAAGGCTCGACGAGGTTACGAGTTGACGCTGTCGCTGCAAATGCGAACTGTCAGCATGATGGCCAACTGGATCGGCGGCGCGTTTGTGAACCGAGACAAGAAAGGCGATCCCGGCGATCGCGTCCCCGTGGAAGTGGTGCCCGCCAAGGATCAACGCGAAGCGCTCGAGTTTGTGATGAACACGACGTTTGAGGATGATGCCTACGGATTAACGCCGGAGATTCTGGAACGTCTGGGAGTCGACAAATGGCTCGATGGCGGCGGCCATCGCTCAATGGGGGATGAAGCGACCTGGCCGATTCACGACCGCATTCTCGATATGCAGGCGTCGGCACTGACCTTGCTCATGAAGCCCACCACACTGCGCCGGGTCTACGACAACGAACTTCGCTTGCCGGCGGAAGAGGATGCGTTGACGCTTCCTCAATTGCTGGGCTCGATCCGGGATTCGGTGTGGTCCGAGCTCGCTGATGAATGCCCCGATGACCGAAACGACCGCAAGCCCTTCATCAGCTCGCTGCGCCGCAATTTGCAACGCGAACATCTTCAACGACTGGTTGATTTGATCCTCGATGATCCACAGGACACCGCCGCCTACCACCCAATCACCAATCTGGCGCGGATGCAAATGCGGCGTCTCAGTTCCAAGATCGAGGAACGGCTGGCATCATGCGAAGACAAGATGGATGCTTACACATCGGCTCACTTGGTGGAGTGTGTGGAGCGGATCGAACGTGCCTTGGATGCAGGCTATACCTACGGCGGTCAGCAGCAGGCGGCGCCCATCATGATGATGTTGATGAGCGGGCAAAACACGGCTCCCGCCGAGTAGGCGGGTTGATTGGGGTTACCATCTTTCTTCTCGCGATGGCTCGGTGAATGTCGCCGCGTTCTCGGAAGCGCGGCTTGATCCAGTCATGCGATCTCATCACAAAGCGGTCAGGCGGGGCCGACTGCGTGTGGGCGCTAGCAACGGCGGCCCTGAGCAAGTGGTCCATACGGCATTGTCGTGGGTGAAGCCGGATGGACCGAGCAAGTCGCTGGGAAGACGTCATAATGGTGGGAGCCAATTCCACTCCCCGGTCACCGTTGCCAGTCCATGCCCAAGTCGACAGCTCAACGTCTAACCACGCTTCCGACTGTGTTGTTACTGGCGATCGCCTTTGGCGATTTGCCGATCCGCGGCGAGGCTCCAGACACACCCCAGCACATCGTCTTGATCATGACGGACGACCAGGGCTACGGAGACCTTGGCTATCACGGCAGCGCGGTGCTACAGACACCGCATCTGGATGGTCCATTCGGCTTTATCGTGGGTAAAGCCGGAGACGGGGGATTTTTTTAGGCATGGCGGTGGTGTCCGAGGCAGTTCAGGTCCCTCTATCGGAGATACCGGTGGCGGACGAAGCCACCACCGGCCAGAGACACCTCTCGGCGCACCCCGACCGCGATATCCCTGGCAGGCCCGCGTCCCCGCAGAGCCTGCT
>JBCCYK010000201.1:0-12496 GCA_039189905.1 Planctomycetota bacterium | reverse complement strand
GGCCAGATGGTGAAGACCGATGTTGAGTTTCGTGACGGAAAACACTTGCTCCAGATCGTCGATCGAATCGTCAGCAAGGTGGGACGCCGCGTGGATGAAACCTGCCCCATGGTGGACGCGCGGATGGAGGATGGCAGCCGTTTCAACGCCATCATCCCGCCGTTGGCCTTAGATGGTGCCGCAGTTTCCATTCGACGTTTCGGTAGCAATCCACTGAAACTGGAGGACCTCCTCAACTACCGTGCGTTCACGCCGGAAATGGTGATGCTGCTGGAAGGCTGCATCAAGGCGCGTCTGAACATGATCATCGCGGGCGGCACCGGCTCGGGAAAGACGACGCTGCTCAACACGCTGTCGTCGTTCATCGGGCACTCCGACCGAATCGTGACCATCGAAGACGCGGCGGAACTGCAGCTTCAACAAGACCACGTTGTGCGTCTGGAAACGCGCCCCCCCAATATCGAGGGCAACGGTGCCGTTTCCGCGACGGACTTGGTGAAGAACGCCCTTCGGATGCGTCCGGAACGGATCATCATCGGGGAATGCCGTGGCGGTGAAACGCTCGACATGCTCCAGGCCATGAACACCGGTCACGATGGGTCCCTCACGACCATCCACGCCAACACGCCGCGCGATGCCGTGGCCCGTTTGGAAACGCTGGTGATGATGTCAGGATTTGAGCTCCCCGTGAAAGCGATTCGCCAACAGGTGTCCGGGGCGGTCGATGTGTTGATCCAAGCCAACCGTTTACAAGGAGGACCCCGTCGCGTGACCGCCATCACAGAAGTCGTCGGGATGGAACAAGACACCATCGTCTTGCAAGACATCTATCGCTTCAATCAGAAGGGCATCAACGACGAAGGCAAAGCGCATGGCCACTTCGAATGCACCGGCGTTCGCCCCGGGTTCATGGACAAGCTGGAGGCCGCCGGCGTTCGTTTGCCATCAAGCGCCTTCCGCGAACGCATCATGATGGAAGCCTGATCCGCTGGGCAGCTTACGGCCCACCCCTTTACCACTCCCTTTTCCGTTTCCTCGGAACAGCGTCACCTGACCCATGACCCCTTTGATCATCATCATCGCCGTTGGCGTGTTTGTGGCTTCGCTCGTCGCACTGGCCGCGGCCATGTTCGCGCCGTCGGAAGAAACGACCGCGACAGAGGACCGACTGGAGCAACTCGCCCGTGGGCGTCGCGGTGGCGAAGAAGAAAAGAAGCAATCGTCGCTGCTTGTTGGCGATCTTGACGAGGCCAAGTCGGCCATGGATACGTTCATGGGGAAGCTGCCGGCGCTGTCACTTTACCTGGAGCAAGCGGATCTCCCGCTGTCACCGCTCCAGTTCATCGGAGTTTGCGGTGCTTGTTTCCTAACGGGTGTAGGCGCCTGCATTGTGGCCCCCGTGCCAGATCTCTTGGGACCGATTGCGGGCCTCTGTCTGGTTCTGATCCCCTTCGGCTACATGTTTTGGAAACGAAAGAGCCGGTTGGGAAAGTTCGGCAAACAGCTTCCCGAAGCATTGGAACTCCTGGGGCGGTCACTACGCGCCGGTCACTCGTTGAACGCGGGTTTCGGCTTGGTGGGCGACGAGATGGAAGCTCCCTTGGCAACCGAATTCAAACGCTGTTTCGAAGAACAGAAATTCGGCATCCCGCTGGATGAGTCCATCGAGGACATGGCCAATCGAGTCCCGAACATGGACCTTCGATTCTTCGCGACGGCGGTGATCCTACAACGCCAAACGGGCGGGGACCTCAGCGAGATCCTCGACAAAATTGGACACCTGATTCGAGAACGACTCTCGATCCTGGGACAGATCCAGGCGTTGACAGGGGAGGGCCGTATGAGTGGGGCTGTGCTGCTCGCGCTGCCTCCGGTGCTTTTCCTTGTCATGTACAAGATCAATTCCGAGTACGTGATGATGCTCTTCACCGATGAGACCGGGCGCTATGCCTTGGGCGCCGCCCTGGTGAGCCAATTCATCGGTGCCCTGTTCATCAAGAAGATCATCACGATCAAAGTCTAATTCACCCTCGTTTCGTCGCGTCCTTCCACACACCAACCCCGTCTTGCCTGTCGCGAGATCATCATGACCACCTTGCTCTTGTTTGCCGAATCCGACGCTGGCGGGCTGATCAGTCCCGTCACCATGGTGTCGATCGCCATCTTTTTTGGTGTGACATCGGTGGCTTGGTTGGTCATGGGCCGCTTCTCGGGGGCGGATCAGGCTCCCGCCGAAGAGCGTTTGGAACGACTCAAGGACCCGCGCAAGACACTCAAGGCGCTCGAAGACGAGAAACGCTCGCAATCCAAGCAAGAGGCCTTGACCTCGGCACTTGAGCGTGCGGCCAACCCCATCGCCAGTTCGGTCGCTGGCAATGAAGAGGAGATGGGAAAGCTTCGCGAACGCCTGATGAACGCGGGTTTCCGTCGTGAATCCGCGCCCATCGTCTTTAAGATGATCCAGCTGGTGTGCACCTGCGTCGGGCTCTTCTTCGGTGGCGTCTTCGGTCTGCTCCTCGACGGCGTCAGCAAAGAGATGGTGGTGAAGCTGGCCGGCGGCATGATCGTTGGTTTTGGCGTTCCCATGGTCTCACTGAGCTTCCTGGCGAAGCGACGCATGGAACAAATCTTCTTAGGCCTGCCTGACGCACTCGATTTGATGGTCGTTTGCGTGGAAGCGGGTTTGGGGATGGACCAAGCACTGCGAAAGGTCGCGGAAGAAATGTCTAAGAGCCATCCGGCCATTGGAGAAGAGTTTGGCATCGCCAACTCACAGCTTCAATTTGGGCGGCCCCGTGGCGAGGTGCTGACAGCACTCGGCCAACGCAGCGGCGTGGACGACCTGAAGCAGCTTGCCTCCATTTTGGTGCAAGCCGACAAGTTCGGAAGCAGTGTCGGTAAAGCACTCCGTTTGCAAAGCGACTCGATGCGAACCAAGCGACGACAGATCGCAGAAGAAAAGGCCGCGAAGACCGCGGTCAAGATGATCTTCCCCCTCGTGCTGTTCATCTTTCCGGCCATCTTCGTGGTGCTGGTTGGCCCCGCCGCCATCAACATGTATCGCCAACTGCTATCGAAGTGATCAGGCCGGCCCGCTTTCTCTTTGAAGCACGGCAGATCGGCACGGCATCCTCGTCAGGCGGGGCTCTTGCTGAGTTCCGGCGTCAACACGACTCGCGCGTGCCCCCTCGTATTCGGTCCATCCGGCTTTATCGCGGGTGAAGCCTAAGACCGTCATGCCTCCGAAAATCCACCAAGACCCAACTACCCACGATAAAACCGGATGGACCTCGTATTCCGCCGCAGCTCAACATTCGCTTCCAGCCTGTGATTTGCCGCGTCCGTGCCAGATGGCAGGCAGGATGCCTACCCCACTTTTTAAAGTTGGCGGAGCACTAACGAGCGATATCGTAGGCGAACAATAGATCTTGGTCTCGAATGTAGAGCGTTTGCCCCGCGATCACGGGATGCGCCCAAATCGCACCGCGGTCGCGCGGGATGCTTGTTTCGCGAGGCAGCGTCACCTGCCCGACGGGTTCCCAAGCGTCTCGGCTGGGCGGCACCAGATAGACGCTGCCATCTCCGTCGTTGTAGCAATACAGCAGACCATCCGCATACGCAATCGAGCCGCTCTTGTTGCCGCGGATCTTCTCTTGCCATAGGACCTCGCCCGATGCCAAGTCCTGTGCCATCCAAGAGCCTCCGCCAGCCTGTGCGAAACCGTAGATGACACCATCCACCAGAACCACACCCCCATGCTTGTTCCCCATCGACTTGCCAGTGTTGTGATAGATCACTTCCGAGTCGACACCGTCGCTGCCCGCGACTAACTGAATCAATTGGTTGCCATCCCCGTAGCCACTGGTGTGATAGATCTGACTGCCACTCAGAATCGGGGTCGGGATGGTGGCGATGTCGGCGCCAGTCGCTTCTTCTTCGAACAACTTCACGCCGGTGTTGCAATCAAAGCCAACGACTCCATTGTTGGCGCCGCTGACGTAGAAGTCGACGCCGTTGAATGACGTCTTTAAGGCGGAGATGTAGTGCGCCCGAACGTCAACGCCGCTGGACTGCCAAACTTTTTCACCGGTGGATCGATTCAAGGCGATCATGAATGCTGCTTTACCAGGCGTCACAATCACGCGATCACCGTCGACCAGCGCGGATTCGCTGTAACCCCATTTGGGGATCTCGCCACCATGGTCCGCCACCAAGTCCGTCGTCCACTGAACCTGCCCTGTGCCCCGATCAAGACAGGCAAAGACTCCAATATCTGAAAGCATGAACACTGAATCACCATCGACGGTCGGTGTGCTTCGTGGACCGGCTCCCCAGCCAACCAGGTAGTCACCTTCCTTGCCGGCGCGACTGAATGGCGTCTTCCAAACCGGGGTTCCCGTCGCGGCGTCGATCCGCATCGCGTAGCACTGATCGTCCTCCGCGCCCAAGGTGTACAGACCATCGTCAACCACGGACATGGAGCTGTAACCAGCGCCAATCTCTGCGGCCTCCCACTTCAGATTCGGCCCGCCCGCTGGCCATGACTTCAAAAGTGCTTGAGGTGCCGCGTGGCCATCCCTTTGGGGACCACGCCACTGAGCCCAATTCTGGTCGGCCCAACATTTTTTGTTTTCCGGCACATTTGCTGCCAAGAAAACGGACATCAAAACGAACAAACAAAGCTTGATTCTGAGTGACATGATGTACAAAAGAGTCCTGAAAGGCGGGCAGAACGAAAGGCGGGAGTCACGTGAGAATCACCGAAATTGCCGGGGGGATGGCAGCTCGACGGTTCACGTAGCTAGCGCACTTTACCAAGGCTCGCCGTCGTTTCCAAGGAAACCTCCAGGCTACAATGATGATCCCGATGGCGCCCGCTGCCGGTATCGGGTCGTAAGAACTCCCGGCGTTTTGACTGATTCGATTCTTTGGATGGAATGAACGCGGCGCTCAGACGTATGAAACTCTCGAACGGCACCGGCGTGGTGGGTCGAAGACGACACCCCAGATGAGAACTTCGACCCCCAGGCCTCATGAGGCGGCGATGGAACCAACGGATGATCAGTCCAGTACAACGGCGATGCTGCTAGCATCCAAATCCGGCAACAATGAAGCCTTCGGTCGACTCTTGGAACGATACCGGGGCTACCTGCTGATGCTGGCACATCGCTATCTATCAGAGCAGCTTCGTCGCCGTGTGGACCCGGGCGATTTGGTGCAGGTGACCTTCTTGGAAGCCAAACGCGATCTCGCCGCGTTTCGTGGAAGCACGCCGGCCGAGTTCGGCGGCTGGTTGCGTGGCATGCTAAAGAACAACGTGGCATCGGCACTCGCCCACCACGTGTTGACCCAAAAGCGTTCGACGCGCCGGGAGGTGCACGCGAGCGGTGAAGGCGAGGATGGATCGCGCGACGCCTGGATCGTGCAACTCCCTGGCGGACAAACCAGCCCCAGTGGCGTCGCCGTCAAGCGGGAGGCCGTGATGGCGATGATGGATGCGCTGCACGAATTGCCGGAAACGCAGGCGGAGGCGATCCGCCTGCGATACATGGAGGGACTCAGCCTGGCCGAAATCGTCGAACGGATGGGGAAGTCCGACACCGCGGTTGCGGGGCTGCTCAAACGAGGCCTCAAGAAACTGCGAACGCTGTTGGATACGGGTAGCAGCCCCTACTGGAGTTCGCCTTGACCGGCGCCGAAGAAGCTAACGATCCATCCGCCGACGAGCCTCAAGACGTGGATCAAGCGTTTGCGCTTTACCTTCGGATGTGCGATAGCGGCGAGATCCCGTCGCGAGAAGCGTTCCTAGAACAGTTTCCCGACGTGGCCGATCAATTGCGCGAGTTGATGGACGCGGCGGACCTCATCACGGGCATGACGTCTCCTGGCTTGGAACCAACGTCGCGCGCCGAAGGCCAGACGGGTCCGCGCAGAAAGACTCCGCACAAAGCCGCTTCACCGGGAATCCCATCGTTTCCGCCCGACCTGGTCGCGGGTGCCACACCCTTGGACATGCCAACACCAGCGGCAGGCAACCAATCGGTTCGTCCCGCGAATTCCGAGGAAAATCAGGGTGCCGCCGCCCATCTGTTGGCTTCGACGCTTGATGACAACCCAATGTCTGCACCGGAGACACGCGAGCCGCGTCATTCAACGCCACCGGATGGGATGGACGGCGACACTGTTTCAATCGGCAAACTGGCACCGCACGAGTCCCTTGGCGATTTTTCGGGCAATGACCCGGCGGCAACGCTCCCGATGGGGCCTCGCAAGGCCGGTGAATCGGGACCCTCGCTGCCTTATGATCTCGGCGACTACCTGCTGATGAAGGTCTTGGGTGTTGGCGGCATGGGGGTCGTTTACCTGGCGAAGCAACGTGAGTTGGACCGCCTGGTCGCCGTCAAGATGATTCGAAGCGGCATGCTGGCGGGCGCTGACGAAGTACGCCGTTTCTTTACTGAGGCGCGTGCGGCCGCCAAGTTGCGCCACCCTGGCATCGTTGCCGTCCACCAGTTTGGCACGCGCGCCGGTCATCATTTTTTCTCGATGCAATGGGTCGATGGCGAAGATTTGCAGTCCGTCATTCGATCCGGCCCACTCAAACCCAGGCGTGCTGCGGAAATCGTCCGCGACGTCGCACACGCCATCGAACACGCGCATTCACGCGGCGTCCTGCATCGTGATTTGAAACCGGCCAATGTGCTGATCGCGCATGGCGACACGGTTCACGTGACCGATTTTGGCCTCGCCAAGAACATGACCACCGATGGCAGCCTGACCGGCAGCGACGCGGCCATTGGCACGCCACATTACATGGCGCCGGAACAGGCAAAAGGTCAAAGCGATCTGGCTTCCGCGAGAAGCGATGTTTATTCCCTCGGCGCCATCTTGTTCGCGACTCTGACCGGCCAGCCTCCCTTGGTCGGTGACACGGTCATGCAAACGCTGATGCACGTGGCGCATGATCCCGCTCCGTTGGTCACGACGCTCCGTCCGGACGTCCCCCCGGACCTGGAACAGGTCATTGCCAAGTGCCTGGAAAAGGACCCGAAACTGCGCTACGCGAGCGCAGGCGAACTGGCAGACGACCTCGATAACTACTTGTGCGGGTTGAGCGTTCGAGCGCGCGCTCGAGGCCGCATGCGTCGCGCGGTGGACTGGACCAAACGCGTGCCCCTGGTCGCGGCCCTGATCGACCATCCCACCACCGCATCGCCAGAACATCGTCGCTTTCAGAAGCTCATGCTGGTTGCGATCGGCCTGCTGATCATGTCCGTGGTCGGCGGCGTTTTCTGGCAACAACACCTCGCAACCACCATGCCACGGGAGATTCTCCTCTCGGGCGGATTGCAAGGAGGCATGTACACCAAAACCAGCCTGGAAATCAGTCAACGCTTGTCCGACAGCACCGGCGTGGCCTGTCACGTCGAACCCAGCGGTGGCACGCTGGACAACCGCAGTCGCTTGTTGGATCGTCGCGTCCATCTCGCACCGATGCAGGCCTCCGGAATGATCGGCGATCAGCTGCGTGTTGTCGCCCCACTCTATTACGAAGCCGTGCACTTGTTGGTGCGTGACGACAGCAGTGTGGCTTCGGCCGATGATTTTGCCGGTCACTCGATCGCGATTGGCCCGGTCGGAAGTGGCTCGCAGCAAGTCGCGGAGATGGTGCTCGACTCATTGGGTTACTCCGAAACGGATTGTTCCCGTCACATGTTGCCTTGGGATGCCTTGATGGCCTCTTCCACTGGCATGTCGGCGGACGGAGACGCGGCCTTGTCGCCTCGAGACACCTTGCCAGATCTGGCGCTGGTTTGCATTCGTCCCGGGAGTCAGTTGGTGTTGGACTTACTGACGAAAGGTGGCTGGCATTTGATGGAC
Organism: Planctomycetota bacterium; assembly: GCA_039189905.1. Lineage (GTDB taxonomy): Bacteria > Planctomycetota > Planctomycetia > Pirellulales > Pirellulaceae > Rhodopirellula. The sequence continues at coordinate 4,615 of JBCCYK010000201.1, read as the reverse complement.
CTGCCCAATGGGATGAACATTGCCCTGCAACACCCAACCCTGCGGTCATTCCGTTTGCAGGACCCGACGCCGTCTTCAGAGGAGGGCCCGTCACCCTCGATTGCCACCGTTGCCACCACGGCGTTCTTGGTGTCCCACGTGCGCTGCCCGGATGTCTTGGTCGAGGCAACACTCAACTGCCTCTACTCCGAACCCTTGCTCGAAGGCCTGATTCCGCCGAGCAATGCAGCCGAATGGCAGGGCCTGGTGTTCCATCCCGCCGCTCGGCGGTACTTCAACGAATGGGTCGAAGCCCGCCTATCACAGTCCAGGTGATCAGATTTTCAGTTTGTTCCCGCGCAGGCACAGGAAACCAAAAAACACGACGCATCCGGAAATGACATACCAGTGCTGACGGTTCAGGTTCGATGAGTAGTGCTTGAGCTCCCACCAAGAGTCCCAAAACCAATCCACCAACGAGAATGCAAGGAGCAGGCAGTCCATGAAGAAGATCCCCGTTTGAGGGACAGGGTGAGTGAGGCAACGTGCACCTCGCGCTCTCCGTCGGAACCACGATGGGTGCGCTAAAACCCTACGTCAGCCCTCACGTTGGCCTCGGAAGCTTCCGGCTTGGCCGACCGTCTGGACCACTTCCGAGCGCAAGAGTCCCTACAGGCGTCATAAACGCGCCGTCTCAACACGGGAGTCAGCGTTAGCGATTGATCACACCGGGGTAGGCCGATGCACCTGAGGTACTGCCGGGCGTGTAGCTACCCGGGCTGCCACCAGCGACCTCGGTGCCGGCCGATGGCGCTTCGGACGCTGGCTTGCTGGACGCTGGCTTGCTGGACGCTGGCTTACTGGAAGATGGAGAACTGGTTGCTGGGTTTGCCAATCCAATTTGGGACGTGGCCGGAGATGCCGCGGCGGACGTGCTCGCCATGGGCGGCAGTGCAAACCCGCCCTTGGACGGTGCAGGAGCCGATGCTGCAGGCTGGCCCGAATTCGATGACCCGTTTGGCGGGTCGAATCCAGGCATCGCGGGAACACCACCCGGTAAGGTGAAAGAGGGCGTCCCAGAGTCGGCCTTCAAGGCTCCCTGCGTCAACGAGGCTGGCTGAGTTTCTGGAGATGGCACGCCGCCAAAGGTGTAGCCACTCGTGGTTGGTGCCGTTGTCCCGGGAGCCGAGCCATTGGTCGTGTAGCCAACCGGCATGCCAACATTCCCATAGGGATTGCCACTCGGTGTAGCCGCACCTGCGAAGCCATTCGCAACGGAGGGTGTTTGGGGCGTCCCGATGCTGGCCGTGGCACCCGCGGTCGGCGTGCCATTGCTCGCAGCACCGGGAAGAGCGCCAAAAGTCTGAGGCAGTGTCTGACTCGACGGCACGCCAGACGTCGTTGGCGTTGTCTTGGAGATGCCGGAGAGTGAATAGGGGCTGGGCTCCGCCATCGGGGTCGATTGGAAACTGGCTCCCGTGTTTGCCGTTGCAACTCGAGCAGCGGGGCTCGCACCGGGAACGTTGGCCGCAGCCGGCTGGGTGCCACCTGCAACCGATGCAATGGCTTGGGGCGATGCGGCGTTCGAGGGCGGCGTTGGGTATGTCACCGTGGGACCAGAGCCCGCCAACGTTTCCGCGGACGGTTCCCCTCGCTTGCTAAACAAGTTCCAGCGCGGCATCGCCGATTGGCAGCCCACGCTCACGAGACTCACAGAAACGATCAATGTGCCGGCAACTGCACGGCGAACCTGTTTCGAATTGCAAACGTTTTCGCGGAACATGTCGGGTGTCTTCCTTAACATCCTGTTCAACTGCAAACCATCCTGCGACCGCGTTTCCGGTCACCTGTGTCGCAGGTGCTTGTGCGCGAGACCTGTCTTTGATGCCACGCGCCGCGTTCCTTATCGACGTGACAAAGCCTCGCGATAAGAAAAAACGGCAGAATCGATTCCAACGCTCCAAACGGCGCCGAGATCGACCCGGAGGAGACTGTTACGTCGTTGCCGCAGCCAGTGTCAATGGCAAGTGTCCCACGAATCGTCCGTTGCGGGGTGGGTGCCAATCGCGGCGTGATGACGGGAAACGTCCTTTACGGAGAGCCTTGGGCTCATGCCGCCACCAACCCCTTCAATGCCCGCTCAACGTACCGGAGCGCACCGGCGAGAGCGGCACGCCGCCATCGCTGACTCGTAGGGCAAAACACGTGCTTCAGCTCTCGGCTGGCGTCACGCCGGGCCGCAGACGCGGCGTCGGCCCAATGATAGGCTTGGTTCTCACGTCGCAGCGCTGACAGGACTCGCAAGGGAGGGAACGTGCCAAATTCAGCGCATGCATAGCGGTAGTCCTCCACAAACGCGCGTGAAACACACCAGCAACCCAAACTGCCGCTTGCCTGGTAGGCCATCCCTTCTTGAGCCTCCTTCTCCGAGCAAGGCGCCTCGAAGCTGTCGCGGCCGAACGTCTGGCGAAACCATTCCTCTTGCGCGACATCCAAAGGTGTGTCAATCAACAGTTTCCCCTTCGCCCATCGCCCAAGCCCCGTATGGAAATCCAGATGCATCACGTGGCGCACGCCTGACAACAACTCGCGATTTTGTTCTTCAATGACTCGCTGCAAAGCGGCAGCTTCACACCCACCGAAAAACGAGCCACGGGGAAATGCATACTGCCCTCCGGCAACGGCCTGGCGTAGCGCCGGCACGCCGTGCTTCGCAATCGCTCGCAACGCCCGTAGCAAAAACCCGTCCCAGCGGCGCGGAGGATGGCTCGGATTCAACAGAGAATCCAGGGTCCGATAACCGTCCGAGCAGCCCTCATACACCTGACCCTCCAACAAGAAGTTGCGATTCAAGTCCACGTTGTTTTCATCGGACCGTCGGTCCCATGCAAAACCCCACGGATTCAAGCCGTGCCACATCACGATGGGCGCGGGCGGGCGGTCGTGCTGATAGCGTTTCAAGAGCTCGAGTTGAACCGCCGACCCGAAGTATCCCTCCACACCGTGCAAGCCCGAACTGAGAACGAGTCTGGATGGCCCCTCCGCCTCCGGCGATACCGCGATGTCGATGGATAACGGTTCGCCAGCCGGTCCCTCACCCGGCATCTCACACTGTTTGAGCGACCACCGCGCCCGATGCGCCGCGTCGCAGAACCTTTGGCGGGCTTCGCGGTAGCTGGATGAATACGTCGACTGCGTCATGACTCACCGCGTGAACCGAGGATCAACCCATACCAATGGCACGCTTGCAGCTTTGCCGCCTGCAGGCACCAGCTCCGAGCTCTGGGATTCGTCACTCGGTTGCGTCAGTGTGTCTCATGATCCAAACCACTCTGAAAGAACCCGTGGAACCGTTCAGGTCGACGGTTGGTCTGGAATCACTCTCTTCACAGATGCCTTGAAGTAACCGACCCTCTCTTCGATTTCGTTGATCAAACTCGCGTTCGTTTCTTGGTCGCTTGGGTCGCGCTGCTGCCGGGATGTGGCGACACGCTGGATGCGATCCCGAAACGCCGGGATCTGCGCCTTCAACTGTGTCTCTGAGAGTTGCGGTTCGATCTGGTCAAGGAAACAGCTGAGTTCCCCTTTCGCCGCAGCACCCACATCACCTGCGGTCAGCTTCGTCGAAAGCGATTCCAGGGCCGTGCTGACCTGTGAGATCCACTGTGTTGCCTGCATGGTCTTGAGGCCTTCGGGGCCTGCCAAATCCTGCCCCATGCCAACGATGCCACCCAACACATCTTTCAAGGCTCCCACGCTCATCTCCAAGGCTTCGCTGAAATCGGCTCCATCGGGGATGTCGACTTCGATGTTGGATTCGTGTTTCTGTGTTTTGGCGTCGACCGTTTTGGACGGATTCTCGGGAAGGTTGGGGTCACTCACAGATCGTTGTGCCTTGAAAGAAAGGGAATGATGAACGGAGTCTTTTGTATCGCCTTTTTTCCGACACGCCTCGCCGCACGATTCACCCTCCCACGCGCAGCCTCGTTGTACCACACACTTAGTCATGCGAAAAATTTTTAGATCCAGGTCCGAATGTGTTCCAGGCGTTGGACAGGTCGTAGCTGCGTTGCAGTCCAATCCATAGCGTCTGGGTTCCAGGTTCGTCGTTCGCCCGATCCATGAAACCGCCAAGTCGCGCGATCGCGCGCACCACCTCATTCAAACTTGGGCAACTTTCCTTGGGAATCTCTTTGCCCAGCATGCTGTAAACACTCTTCCATTCGCTCGGCTCAAACATCACTTCACAGTCCATCTCGGGGCATTCCCGACCCAGATGGCACACATACATCACACGCCAAGCAATCACGCTGAAGAAGGCCAGTGCATTGAGGACTCGGTCGATCGCTTCAAAACGTCGCCGCTCAATCTTGCAACCCGATTTCAGCGTTCTGAAATAAACCTCAATTTGCCACCGGGTGCAGTACGATGAAATGATCCGTTGTACTTCTTCGGTCGTGTCAATCGGAAGCGTCGTCACCAGCATCCAGCAAATCGGGTCAGCACCCTCGGGAGGATTCCTCTCTTCACAAAGAACGGCGTTCACGGCAATGCTTGCTGGTAAGCTCTTGTCGACGTGATTGACCGGACGCCGAAGCTTCAGCATGGCTTTGCGGATCTCAAGTTCCGCGGTACG
>JBCCYK010000200.1:0-12584 GCA_039189905.1 Planctomycetota bacterium | reverse complement strand
TAACGCGATTCGGCTGATGTTCCGAATGTGATTGCGCAAACGTGGGTTAGTGTTCCGCCTCAACCTGGTCTTCTGGTAGCGGAACTCGACAGGCCGTTGGCAAGTTTCATTACCCTAGATTTGACTCTTTCCAAATCACTAAGCTGACGGGTGTTAGCGAACGATGCCCTTGTCCTTGAGCATGTCGACGATCGCATTGGCACAGGTCGCGACCGTATCCGATGTCGTGTCGACGGTCAGGTTGGCATCTTCTGGCGCGTCATAGTTTGCGGTCACGCCCGGAAAATGGGGCAAGTCCCCCGCGTCCGCCTGCGCGTACTGCCCTTTTGAATCTCGCTGACGGCACAACTCAACCGGCGTTGCCACATGCACGGTCAGGAATCGATCCTCACCGATGAGTTGACCGACCTTGCTTCGCACGTCCGCCGAAGGCGCAACAAAGGACGCGATGCAAATCACACCCGCCTCGTTCAAGGCGTGAGCCAAGTGAGCACTGCGCCGGAGGTTTTCGCTGCGATCCTCGGCCGAGAAGCCCAGGTCGCGACTGAGTCCGCGACGCACGTGTTCTCCATCCACGACCGCAACCGCGCGTCCCGAGTCGAAGAGCTGGCGCTCCACAGCACGCGCAATCGCGGTCTTGCCACTTCCGGTCAAACCTGTCAGCAACACGGTGGCGGGCTTTTGTCCAAAGCGGGCGGCGCGTTCATCCGACGTCACTTCTGAAACCGACGCGTCGTCCGACGCCGCGGAGAGGTCTTCGTCCCATACCGACGCCTTGCTGCCGCCTCGATCCAGAATCATGCCCGCGGCGACGGTGGCGTTGCTGATTCGATCCACCACGATGAAAGCACCGGTGGAACGATTGCGACTGTAGGCATCATGGTGCACCGGAGCGGACAGTTCCAGACGGACACGTCCGATCTCATTCAACTCTAGCGTAGGAGCCGGCGACCGATGCAGTGTGTTGACGTCAACCTTGTAATTCAGCGTCTGAATGGTGCCCGGGACGGTTTGGCTGGTGTGTTTGATGAGATAAGTCTTGCCCGGGACCATTGCCTCTTCGTTCATCCAGACGACCATCGCGTCAATCGCGGAAGCACTGCGCGGCACATTCCCACTTCGTACGAGCATGTCGCCACGCGACGCATCGATCTCATCTTCCAGCGTGAGTGTCACCGAGAGCGGTGCAAAGGCTTCGTCGAGATTGCCGTCATAGGTCACGATCTCCTTAACCTTCGATGACTTGCCGCTCGGCATCACCATGACTTCTTCGCCCTTGCGGATGATGCCAGACGAAATTGTGCCGCAAAAACCACGAAAGTCTAGATTGGGGCGGTTCACATACTGGACCGGCATTCGAAAATCTTTGAGGTTTCGATCGGACCCGATGTAAACCGATTCCAACAGATTCATCAGCGTGCTGCCCTCGTACCAAGGCGACTTTTCCGACCGGTCTACCACGTTGTCTCCGTTGAGCGCGGAGATCGGAATGAAGTGGACATCCGGCAGATCCAGTCGCGTCGCAAACGCGCGATACTCGTCGATGATCTCGTTGAAGCGGCCTTCATCGAAGTCGACCAGATCCATCTTGTTGATCGCGACGACGACGTGACGTATGCCAAGCAACGAAACGATGAACGAGTGCCGCTTCGTTTGCGTTAGAACGCCGTGCCGCGCGTCAATCAGGATGATCGCGAGATCCGCGGTGCTTCCTCCCGTCGCCATGTTGCGCGTGTACTGCTCGTGGCCCGGTGTGTCGGCGATGATGAACTTGCGTTTCGCCGTGCTGAAGTAGCGATACGCAACATCGATCGTGATGCCCTGTTCTCGTTCGGCCTTCAAGCCGTCCGTCAGCAAGGCGGGATCGAAGTTGCCCCCGACTGTCCCGACCACTTTGGAGTCCGCCTCGATCTGCGCCAGTTGGTCCTCGTAGATCATCTTGCTGTCATACAGCAGGCGACCAATCAGCGTGCTTTTGCCATCGTCGACGCTACCGCACGTGATGAAACGAAGCAATTGCTTGTTCTCATGCTGCTTCAGATAGGCGTGGATGTCGGAAGCGATCAGGTCAGATTGATGAGACATTGGTGAACAGAGGGAAGGGTGACGGTTGAAAAGGTCACAAGGAGGTGAAAGTGGAGAAACGGCTTGGTTGTTGTCGCGCACCACGATGGTCCATCGCCTGATGCGCTTGACCAGGTCGCGGGCTCATTCAGAAGTAGCCGCGTCGTTTCTTCTCTTCCATGCCGGCGCCGCCTTCATCCTGATCGATGATGCGGCCTTGCCGTTCGCTGGTGGTCGCCAACAACATCTCTTGGATGACTTCGGGCAAGGTGGTTGCTTCGCTTTCCACAGCACCCGACAGGGGGTAGCAACCCAGCGTTCGGAATCGAACCATCTTGGTTTCTTCTTTCTCGCCCGGCAGCAGCGGCATGCGATCGTCGTCGCGCATCAAGAGGATGCCGTCACGATTGATGACCGGCCGTGGCGCTGAAAGATACAGCGGGACGATTGGGATGTTCTCCATGTGGATGTACTGCCACACGTCCAACTCGGTCCAGTTGCTCATCGGAAAAACACGAATCGATTCGCCCTTGGCGACTCGCCCGTTGTAAAGGTTCCACAGTTCGGGGCGTTGGTTCTTGGGATCCCAGCGGTGGAACTTATCGCGAAAAGAAAAAACGCGTTCCTTGGCACGACTCTTTTCTTCATCGCGTCGCGCCCCGCCAAAGGCCGCGTCAAAACCATGTTCATCCAGAGCAGCCTTTAACGCGTCCGTTTTCATGATTTCCGTGTGCCGCTCGCTGTCCTCCCAGGGCCAAATGTTGAGCTTCAATCCCTCATGGTTGGTATGCACCAAGACGTCCAAGCCGAGCTCGCCGCGAACGTGGTTCTCGCGGAAATCGATCATGTCCTTGAATTTGTATGTCGTGTCGACATGCAGCAGTGGAAACGGCAGCTTCGCCGGGTGAAATGCCTTCATGGCCAGGTGCAACAGGACCGCTGAATCCTTGCCGATCGAATAGAGCATGACCGGCTTCGAGAACTCCGCGGCGACCTCGCGGAAAATGTGAATGCTCTCGGCTTCGAGTTGTTTGAGGTGAGTGAGGTTGTAGTCAGACACGAATCCGGAAAGCCAGAAGGTGGGAGGGGGGGAAGGACCCATCAGGGTCCGCTGAAATCGTCTACGGAAGTATAATTGCGAATGTTACGGGGCCAGTTTCGCAGCGTCGACATCGGATATTTCGACGTCGACATCGATTGCGTAGTAGCGATTGAAACGAACAGCGATTCAAGCTTCCGACCCGGGGGTTCAGGCTTCCAATTCCGGCGACAGCTGTAAAACGACGCCCTCGCCGGCATCCTGCTCCGATTCATCGTCTGGTTTGCCGAGCGGGTATCTCGCCACAACGCGGAGATCCAGCCCTTTGATGGTGCCTTGATGGCGAGCCTCGCCGCGTTCGGAGACCCACTTGGGCCCTTTAATCAGCAACACGCGGCCAATGGAAGCCCAATGTGGCTGAAGCCACTTGGCAACCTTGTGAATACTGCCTGCCGCCCTACTGACAATCGTCGAGAATCGGAAATCGTCGAGAATGTCTTCCCCACGGGCGGCATACACGGCGATCGGAAGCCCTAGCTCGGCGATGATCTCATCCAAGACCTTGGCTCGTTTCCCGACCGATTCCGCCAGGGCGATGTCGACGTCGTCGCGCATGATGGCGAGTGGAATCCCGGGAATTCCATTGCCGCTGCCCAAATCAAGCACTTCTTCGTCAGCCTCGATCAGCGATGCGATCTGCAGGCAGTCTCGTAGGTCTCGCCCCACAAACAGATCCCAGGTCGTATGCCGGGTGAGATTGATTTGCTCGTTGTGGCGCCACATGACTTGCGCATACGTCTGCAGCGCTTCGGCGATGCCTGGGTCCACCTCGAGACCGTACTTTTCCAATGCTTCCGCGAATTCAGGGTCGATCATGCGGGAGTTGATAACAGGCGATTCCGCGATCCGAAAGGTGCTTGCGGGCATTTGGACCTATGAAGCCAGGATTCGGATTGGGATTGCTGGCTCGGCATGTCAGCGCGGAACGCCCAGGGGCACCGACAATCCAATGGTGATGAACACGCTTTTACAGTGGGGGTTGGTCTCTCAGTAGCACGCTCTCCGAGCCGTGAATCCTCGGCTCGGAGAGCCGAGCTACGAAAACTGCACCCCAAAAATCAGATTTGGACAAAGCCAAGCTTTGCGACGCTGACAATCGCGCGTGAGCCAACAATTCGGAATCGGATGAATTGTGGCGATTGTTTGACCGTTCACGCCCCCATTCCGGAATATTGCTGTGTTGGCGATGTGAAATGCTGGGCAATTTGGGTTGTTTGCCATGTCGCTTTCACCCCCGATTCTGTGTGGGGGTTACCATTTCAAGGAGGTGTCTGAGGGATGACCCGTCTCTTTTTTCCTGCTGAGGGACTCAACTACCAATGCGTGCCCTGCCCCTACTCGCCGTCGCTTTGTTTGCCGTTCCGGCCTCCGCAAAACCGGCGGAATCGATACGTCACGCGCTCTTGATCGGGAATGCGGACTACGAGACAGGACGTCTGAAGAATCCCGCCAATGACGCGGTGCTATTGGGCGGAGTGTTGGAAGAGCTGGGCTTCGAAGTCACGGTCGCGACCGATTTGGACAAACGCGGCATGGACACCGCGATCCGCGAATTCTGCTACACGGTTCCCAAACACTCCTTGGCACTCTTCTATTTTGCGGGACACGGCGTGACCGTCGACCGCGAAAACTACTTTGTGCCGCTAGAGGCGAGCCTCGAGGACGAGCTGTCCGTGCGTTACGAAGCGGTCTCGCAATCCGAGATCATGGATCGGCTTGCAGCCTCGTCCAGCAATCTGAACGTCATGGTGCTGGATTGTTGTCGCAACAATCCTTTCACCCGCCAGTGGCTTGCAAGGCAGGCGACGCGTTCGATCCCGTTTCTTCATCGCGGCGTGGCTCGAGTCGCTCCCAGCGCGATCCCGGAAGGAACGATCGTGGCCTACGCAGCGAAGGAGAATGAGGTTGCGCTGGATGGCCAAGGTGAGAACTCCCCGTATGCCATCCAACTGGCCGAGGCATTGCGTCGTCAGCCAACCCAAGGTTTGCTGCTCCGCGACGTCTTCTTTGATGCCAGTAAGCGGGTCTCGGACCTCACGCAGAAACGCCAACATCCGTGGCTTGAAATCGACCCCACCATGGGCGATTACTTTTTGCGTCTGCCGGCGGAACTGGAAGCGGCAGCTGCGGCTGACGGTGGGAGTGCGGTTTCCGTTTCCTTGGGCGGCAGCGCGGCTCCTTTACCGCTGTCCGCCGCACCAGTCCCCGGTGCCGGGCTGTTGCCGTCCATTGGCGTCGGCCCCGGGCCGCGCCCTGCATCAGGCCCCCTGTCAAACGTGCGTCCCATGACCCGTGTCGTTCAGAATCTGATGAAGCAGGCCGATACGTTTCGGTCGACCAATCAACTGGACCTTGCGATCGAAGCTTACGCGGCGATCGTTTCGATGCCCGGCGTTCCCGCCGACGTTCAACAACAAGCGCGTAAGAAGCGTGGCGCTATCTATTTGATGCGTCGCGACGACCGAGATTTGGAACGCGCACTCATTGATTATCAGGCTGCGGGGGAAGCCGGCATTCGCTTGTCATCGGTCGCCGATGGCATGGAACTCAAGATCGGAGAGAACTCGACCGGCAAACTCTTCCAAGACCAGGTCGCCTTGGTGACGAAAACGAACGGGGAGTGGTTTTGGGTCGAGAGCGTCCAAGGCGACAGTTCGATCCAAGGATGGGTGAAGCCAACCGCGTTCGTGCGAACGTTTGACGAAGCGAAAAAGGCGACCAAAGTGGAAACCGTGCAGCCCACCCAAGTCGCCAAACCTGTGACATCGGTCGGTGCATCGGGCGTGTCGGTGATCACGCCGTCAAGTTCATCGAGCCAGGGCAACGTCATCGTCAATGGGCGTCCATCCAGCAGCGGGAACCCGGTCATGATTCAAAACACCGACGGGACTTGGCGGCGGGTGAACACGTCACCCGGGACCAGTACACGCAGCAACACGACGTCAGGCTCCAGTTTCAACAACGGCAGCTTCAGCAATGGCCAGTGGCGAACGGTGACGCCCAACTCAGGCAGCAATAGCACGGTGCGTCGGTCCGGAACCACGTTTCAGTCGGACTCGCGTTTTTCATCCAGCGGCAGTCGCATGTCGACTCAGCCCTCCCAAACCAACTCCAATTCAGCAGGCAGTCGACTGCAGCGTTTGATCCCGCGGCCTCCGACACCGCCGACCCTGACGCCGCCGACACCGTTCAGCCCGCCGAAGTTTGGGCCACTTCAGCAACTGCGTGGCGGTTTTCGTCGCTGATTCTCCGTGAGATGGCGGTATCGATCGCAATGCCCTACGAGAAGAGTGCGAGTGGATCGAAGTTGTTCGTAATCGATGCGTCCGGACACCCCAGCCAAGTTTGCAGGGACGCGTAGATGCGACGAAAGTCGAACTCCATTGTGAGGTCATCTCCCGCCAGATTGGTTAGGTCAGGCACTTGGCCGATCAGCCCCGCGTTGACCGGGCTACCTGCGACAAAGACCGGACCCGCGGTTCCATGATCGGTTCCCGCGGAACCATTCTCGGTGACTCGCCGACCAAACTCGCTGAAGGCCATGACAACCACGCGGTCCTGCATTTGAATGGCCTGCATATCGTCTAGAAACGCCTTCACCGATTCAGAAAAGTCCTCCAGTAGCCGCCCATGACTTGCTTGCTGGTTCTGATGGGTGTCGTAACCGCTTTGAATCGAACAGTAGACCCTGGCAGTCGATTCGATACGGATGAAGTCCGCTGTGGTGCGCAGGCTGCGGCCAAGTTGGCTAGCGGGATAGGACGCCACGGGTTCACTCTTGGAGGGCTGGCTCAGCTTCTTCGCTGCGGAGTAAGCGTTGAGGACGCTGCGTTGCACAAAATCGTGAGACGCGACCTCCGCATGATGCGACGCAAGGACGGACATCGGATCAATGGGACTCTTGAGTCGCAACTGCTGGTTCGGAGAAACGGACGTCACCACGGTCTTGCGACTCTGTAGCGATAGGGGCAGCTCCTGTTCTCCCACAAAGATGGCATCCGTCGCATCGCCGGCCTGAGGTTCGAGCGCACGTGCCGCCCAACCGTTCGTGGGAAGCTCGTCTTCGTTGAAGCCCGTGTGCCAGATGGCCATGCTGCGGAAATGGGAGCGGTCTGGATTGGGATAACCGACGTTCTGAACAACCGCCAGTCGCCCATCCTCCAGCAAATCTGCCATCGCACGCATGGAGCCATGGAAGCTCAGTTCGTCATTGATCTTCAACAGCTGGTTCCCGCGTAATCCGATTTCGGGCCGTTTTTGCAAATAGGGTTCCTGCGCATGAGGGACCACGCAATTGAGCCCGTCATTGCCGCCATCAAGTTGAATGAGCACCAGGATTCGATCACGGCTGGTGTTCAACGGGGGCTCCGACGCGTGCGCGACCGAACCCCGCACGAAAGAAGGCAAGAACGGACTTGACGAGAGCCAACCACCACCCGCGGCGACGGACATGGCACGCGTCAATAATCGTCTTCGTGAAGGCATGGGGGTTCCTTTCAGACTTGCTGGGCTTCCGGGAGAGCGAGGTTGAGGGCGAGCGCGAGCCGGATTTGATCCTCCGGCTCGTCATGGTGGCCTTGAAGTGCGAGCGCCACGCGCGAACAGGATGCCTCGGTGAGGCGACCGCCAAGAAGCAACTCGTTCAGGTGTGCGATACTCGCTCCGAGCGCTGTATCACCACAGTTGCGACGGACCATTCCCGCAAGATCGGGCGCGGCACGTGATCGACTGAGCTCGCCGTTGATCAACGCCGCAACAAAGTTGGCCCGCCCCACCACATGTCGCGATGACAACCAGTTGCGTCCTCCTGACCAGCCACCCACGTTGGGAGGAAAAAACAGATCTTGTCCCAACTCCGTTGTCCAAAAAGCCATCCTCGTCGACGAAGGCCAAGGCGATCGGGACTCAAGTGCCTTCAGCGTCGAGACAACAAATTCGGCTGGGTCTGAGACACGAGAACCAATGTTCTCATCCGCAAAGAAGGCTTGTGAACGGAGGATCGTTTGCAAAGCCGAACCGATGTGCATCCCCGTTGAACGAAGGTGCTCTGCCAAACGCGAGACAAGTGCCGACGGCACCTGTTTCACGCTCATAAAAACGCGGCACAGTCGCCACGCGATTCGCTCGACCGTTGCGTCTTGCTCCATCAAGATGCGCAACAAGTCATGACCATTCCATGGGCCTGTTTGCCCCAGAATGGTCTTGTTGCCGTGGTCGTGGGATTTGGCCAGGAACTCAAACCGTCCGGCATCGTTGACGGACCAGCCTGTTAATGCACGTGCCGCTTCCCGCACGTCCCTTTCTGAATAGTTGCCGATCCCGAGGGTGAATAACTCCATGATCTCACGCGCGAGATTCTCGTTCGGACGCCCTTTGCGATTGGACGGGGCATCCAGCCAGACCAGCATGGCCGGGTCCGTGACGACCGCCTGGAGCAAGTCGGCAAAACGACCGGCGCCCTGGGAAAAAAAGATCGCGTTCTGCGTTCTCATCGCTGCCAAGTTGGCGACCTTCGCGTTGCTGGTCGCAAAGTGGTTGTGCCACATCAGCGTCAACTTCTCCCTCAAGGGGTCCGTCGAAGTGAGCATCCTTAGCAGCCACCAGGCCTTGAGACGTTCAGGGCGATTCGATCCGACCGCCGCGTCTCCAACATGCCCCATGAGATCATCCGGGGAATCAGTCGCTCCACGAACGACGGATTGCGTCATTCGCTCGACTGCCGCGTCGGGCCCCTCCTGGAGATCCTGCTGCAATTGCTGCCAGCTGGCGCCGAACCCAGCGCGCCGATGCAAATGAACGACCCGTTTCAGGTTCCACGGTTGCTCTTGATCCGGTGTCCAAGGTTCCCAACCCATAGGATTCCTCAACTGATTCGTCTGACACGGACGACGCGCGACGTCGTGATAATACCGAGGCTGAACTACTGTGAATTCGGTTTCACTTGGACGTCGCCCAAATCCCGGACCTCGCCCGGCTTCAAAATCAGATCCTGCAGGATCATGCCCAGTCGCTGTCCGCTGTCGATATGCTGCGCTTGAGCCGAGAATGGAAAACGGGGAAGAACAAGCGAAAACTCGAACCGACCGTCATCGTCGGTTTGGAAGGGGCGTTCGGTGCTGCTGATCTTGACGACCCTTGGGTTGCCATCCTTGTCGACCACCCGTCCTCGGATCGTGGCAGCGCGTTGCATCTTGAGAGTGACGTTCGAGTCACCGTTGATCCGAACGCGGGCGAGTTTGACGTCCGCAGCGTCTTCCGGATTGGCCATGATGACCGGCAAGTCAGGGTCAAACGATTCGCTGATGGAGACGCGACCGATGAGTCCACTTGCTTTGTGACGCGCGACGACATCGGTTGACCCACCCGGCGTGAATTGCCGGCACCGATAAGTGCTGCCGTCAACTTTGATACGGTTTGCTCCCCGTGCAAAGCCGCCCATCGTCACGATCAGAAACTCTTCAACGGTGGCTCCATTGACAGGTTGAGCGTTCTCATCCGTCAGTTCGACCGTTACGAAGGGCTGACGTCGAAGCCGAATATCTTGTTTGGCCGCTTCAGCTCCTTCCGAGAGATTGATCTTCTGAATGCGGTTGTAGTTGACGGGAAAGAAGGCCATTGGTTTGGCGGGCAGGAACGGACTCGAAGGTTTCATCTCCTTCATCGCCGACGCGTCCACGTCTGAGATGAGGTAGCCGGCGCGACGCGTTCGAAATGCGAGGTAACCCGCGCCCGGCGACACATTCAAACTGTAACGCCCGCTCGCATCGGTGCTTGTTTCCGTCGTGACAGAGCCACGCTGGAAATGCTCGTTATCTTCCGCAGCGCGGTATTCCACGAATCCCGGGATCGGTTGACCGGTTTCAGAATCGGTGACCCGCCCGTTCAGAATGATACCCTTCATGACCGTGAAGTCGCTCGTGATGCCAGCGTGCTCCTCACTCACATCGAACTGAACGCGTCGTGAGAGATAACCCGGCGCCTTCGTCCCCGCGATGATCCGGTTGGGTCCCAACGGTAGGCCGACGAATCGATACCTGCCATCCTGGTCCGTCACCGCACTCAGCTCTTCGCGAGCCGGGGTAACTTCATAGTTCCCGATCTGATCGCCAGACAGGAAGACATTGCTCAGCGGTTGACCGGTAACCGCATCCGTCACGCGGCCCTCCACGGGCACGGAGGGACCGACCGCGTGTGTCAAGCGTGCGCCGTAGATGACCTTGTTTGATTCCACCCTGCGAGGCACGGCGGCAAACGGATCCCCGGGACGCGACGTGGTTTTGATTTCGGTCGGCGCATCCTTGGTTCGAGCAAAGAACACGGAGAACTCCGTGCGTTGGCCTTTGGCCACCAAGCGAACCACACGATCCCGACCGACACCACGGATCTCAAATCGTCCCTGTTGATCCGTTGTGACCGCGTCGAAGGCAAATCGAGCGTAGGTGTTGTTGACATAACGCGGCTGGACATTCACGTTCGACACCGCTTGCCCTTCCAAATCCACGATACGACCCTGAATGGGAACATCGTCTTTCGCGAGCGTGAGCACGGGGGGGCGATCGTCAAAGTCAAACTTCTTGTTCGGGTTTCGCGCCTGCAAATCGGCCCGACCAGTCCCACTGGTTTCGAATGGAAGAAGCGGAGACGAGGCGATGCCGAATCCTTCGGCAACGGCCACCAATTTGTTAATGCCCCAAGCGGCATTGTTGGGCAGTTGGCTTTTCAGACGCGTGAACTCAAACCTCCCGTTGGCATCGCTGATCGCGAGGGCTTTCGCGTTGATGCGAGCGATGAAAACCTGGGCGCCAGATAGGGGCTGCTTGTCGGGACCGACAACTTGTCCCGCGAACGTGAAGCGTGTTGATGGCGGCAAGGGCTCACCGAGCGACCGAGCACCTGCGGCTACCACCGGTTCCAAAGTCGCGTCCGCTTGCTCGAGGGGTTGTTCCAGTGTCTGCGGAACAGATATCTGCGGAACCACCGGCGCGAACGGAGCATCGACTTCGACGACAGCGGAGTCACTTGATTCCGTGGGATCCCCTGCAGCAGAGACCGTGAGCGAGACGCCCGCCACCAACATCCCGGCGGCGACGAAGGCGACGCCAGCGACTCCAGGTGTTTTCATTCGCGTGGACGTGTTGCGATCCGCTTGCAAGATTGCCGCAATGCGAGACTCCAGCCGCCATCCATCGAGCATTCCCACCGCAACCGGAAAGGCTTCCCCACGAGCATGCTGAGCAAGATTCAACAGCGTTGTGCTGTACTCGATGGCGGTGGTCGTTTGTAGCACAAAGTTGTCACACACTTCCTCACGTGCCTGCGCAAACATTCGGTTGACGAGGGTGACGAGTGGATGAATCCAAAACATGCAGCGCACGAGGTTCTGCAAGATCATGATCATCTGATCGTGCCTGGCCACATGCGCGATTTCGTGCCGTAGAACGCCCTTCAACTCCGCGGTTTCCAGTCGTCCAATGAGTGACGCGGGTAGCAGGACGACGGGTCGAAAAACTCCTGTCGCACCCGGCCCCACAACCTCGTCACTGAGTAGCAGCGTTGGTCGTCTCGTCAGCCGCGCTCCGATTGGCGTCGTCGGTCGCGCAGTTACCAAATCCCATGCCTCTGCAAAGACCTGCTGGATCTCAGGATGACTCTTCGCAACGGCACGTTGGCACACGCCGCGGATTTGCCACCAACCCACCGCCAGTCGAGACAGATTCCACAAGCAACCGCCGAGCCAAACGAGCAACAGGGTCCATTTCACGGCAGCCGACCATGACAGACGCGTTGCGTTGTTCGCGTCGGGGCTCGTTGGGATCGTACCAGCGAACCCCGCGTTGGGCGCACTTGTTGGAGCTAGAACCGACGGCACGGTGCTCTTCGGACGACCGGGGACCTCAGGATCGAAGGGCCGGTTTGCCAAACCGTTGGCAACCAGGCGAGGCAGAGATTGCGTGGAAACGTCGAACGCGCCGGCCGCCGACAAGGTCTGTGCTGTCGCGGCGGGCGAAGCGGATAGCTGAAACGCACCCCATCCAAACGTCTGCGACACGGCTGCCGTCAGCGGACTGATCAGAGTGAGCAGTAACGCGGAACCCAGCAGCCACCAACGCGTTACAGCCGACTTTCGAACGAAAGACACGAGCACAAGGACGCAGGCAGAGACGATGGTGACCTGCGCCAACACGTTGGCCACCCAGAGGACAGAGGGATCCGAGTTGACCAGAGAGTGAATCAGCGTCATGACGTTTTTCCCCGTTTCGGAGTCTCACTTGAGTCGCTCTCCGCTTGGTCGATCATCGCGCGGATGCGGGCTGCTTCTTCGGACGAGAGATCTCGGTATTCCAGCACTGGTTTAACCTTTAGACTGGGCTTTGTTACAGACCTTGTGCGGAGCACTGTTCATCAAGATACAGCCCGTAAG
>JBCCYK010000199.1:0-12641 GCA_039189905.1 Planctomycetota bacterium | reverse complement strand
GAAAACACACGCGATATCAAACGCACCATCCAGCAGATCGGGCAACGGATGACGCCGGTCGAAGCGGTGCCCGCCGAGGAGAAACCGGATCACAACACGGTCCTGCAGGGCAAACGGATCCTGGTCGTGGATGAAGACGTCCAGGTTCGCGAAGACGCCCACCATCTTCTGGAGCGTTATGGTTGCGTCGTGGAAACGGCCCATCAGGGTGACGAGGCGATGTTGATGGTCCGTCAGAGCGGCGGCGAGAACAGCTATGACGCCATCATCAGCGACATTCGCTTGCCCGACTACAGCGGGTACCAATTGATGGTTCGTCTGACCAACGTGATGCAACATGTGCCGATGGTCCTGATGACGGGCTTTGGCTACGACCCCGGCCATTCCATCGTGAAGGCAAAACAAAACGGCCTGCACCCCAAAGCCGTGCTTTTCAAGCCGTTCCGACTGGATCAGCTGATTGATGTTCTCACAACCGTGCTGGAACACAACCGCCAGCTCAAGGAACGCGGTGACGAAACCGCCAGCTGAACACCATTCACTCGAAGGAGATAAACGAGGGAACATACGACAGGTGTGCCGTACGACATATCCATCGTGCGCCAAGCTGACCACGCTTTGACGGTTTGTTTCGGTGCCGAGTTCGATTTTCATCGGACAGCTCCTGGCAGCCATCATGGTCTCATTCCTTGGCGACTTAGCCGATGGTCTCCGTTAAGAACGAATCCCGTCTCGGACGCTTTGGACCCGCGTTTGCCAACGCGCGACGACGGATTGCAATTGGCGGAGGTCGCCACTTCCGCTTTCCGAGTTCGATTGCTCCTTCAACCGGCTGAGCCAAGCCTCGTCACCGACCGATTTCTCGAAATTCGCCGCAACATCCACGTCGTCTTTCGGGGCCACGTAACGGAGGCATGACTTGAGCGTGTGCGAGCTTCGCTTCAGTGTGCGGGAGTCACCACGTTTGGCGGCACCCTGCAACGACACCAAGAGACGTGGCACTTCGCTCAAGAAGGCATCGCAGACCGATCGGATGGTCGCTGGGTCATCACCGCAGTGTCGGCTGATCTGTTCCATCCAGGGTGACGCACCGCTGTTTGCCTCGCGTGCTTCGTCCAGCACACTCCCGTTCGTCGAAGCGACGATGGTTTCCGACGCCGAAGGTCGGTGCCCCGTCACGGAACGATGCGGGGCAACGGAACTCCACCCTAAATCAGAGGAGCCATCCGTCGCTCGGTTTGCTTGCACGACCCGTTCGATTTCGTCCACCAAATAACGGACTTCCACGGGCTTCGTCACATAGCCTGACATCCCCGCCTGCCGACATAGCAAGCGATGTTGCTCGGTTGCGTGCGCGGTCAGCGCGATGATGGGCGGTATCCAACGTCCGGTGGTGGAGGCCCACGCAAGCACTCGCTCCGTTGTTTCCGTGCCATCCATTTCCGGCATCTGAAGATCCATCAGCACGCAGTCAAAGCGTTGATTCTGAATGATCGCGATCGCTTCGCTTCCGGACTGTGCGGTCCACACCCGGTGGCCTTCGGAGGTAAGTTGATCGTGAATGACCAACCGGTTCGTCGCGCTGTCATCCACCACCAGCAGATCCCATGTGGGGTCCCGAAAGGACTTCTTCGGCACACCAGAGGGGACGACCAAGGATCCGACGCCGTCCAGGCCAAAGAACTGTGTTTCGTTCTCGGTGGGCTTTGGGTTGGGATCGACCGGCGTGGGCTTGCCTTGGAGTTGACTTGGTGATGAAGGCGCTGGAGGGGTTCTCTTCAGCCAATCGCGCAGTTCATCGGGAATCACAGGTTCGATCATCACCGCATCGTGCATCAAAGCGCGACGGGGCGGCGCGCTCCCGGCATGGGTCAACCACATCACGGGCTCGCGTCGCTTTCGCGCACGGATTCGCCATGCGGCATCAGCACCACTGGCCGTGACGATCCAACGGACCGTTTGGGGCGGCCCCCCATCGGTGGTCGCATCGACATGCTTCACGTCTCGCACGGCCCAACCGTCGGCACGCACCACCTCCGCAATCGCGTTGTGAACGATATCGTTGCCGACGGCGATGACCACGGCCCCTCGGTCGGCTTTCGTTATCGTCGGCGGCATGCCTGAAAGCGTTTGTTGGCCAAACTTGCCCACAACAATGCGGCACCGAAACATGCTGCCGACGTTGGGTTCGCTTTCCACTTCGATTCCACCACCCATGCGTTCGCAAAGGCCCCGCGTGATCGCCAATCCGAGCCCAGTGCCCCCGAATTGCTTGTTCGTCCCGTGGTCGGCTTGTTCGAAAGCATCGAAAATGCGTTGCACGTTCTCGGCGGCAATGCCGATCCCACTGTCGCGTACCGTGATCAAGATATTGCAGTCGTTTGGGTCCTCGGTGGTCGCTGGGCCCACAGAAACGCGCAAGCTGACTTCGCCGCGCTGTGTGAACTTGATGGCATTCCCAACCAAGTTGACGACGATTTGTCGCAAACGCTTGGCATCTGTCTTCACGTGACGCGGCGTCGACGGGTCAATTGAAAGGGCCAGTCGCACGGGCTTGTCGGCCACTCGGATCGCCAGGCAGGCCATCGCATCTCCCACCACCTCATGGAGATTTGTTTTCGCGGGGGCGATCGCGACACGCCCTGATTCAATGGCAGCAAAATCGAGGATGTCCTCGATGACATCGCTGAGGAATTCGGTGTTTTGCGCGATCAGCCCGACGTACTTGCGTGCCTCGGAGGACAGGTGCAACTTCCCGAGAAGGTCCGCTAAACCTCGAATCCCACCCAGTGGCGTTCGCAACTCGTGGGAGATGCTGGCCATAAACTGAGTCTTGGTTTGGTTGGCCTGTTCCGCGGCTGCCTTTGCCTCGCGTTCGGCTGAAAGAACCTGCTGTTGCAGGGTGATGTCACGAATGATGATCGCATGGCCGACGTCGCTGCCGATCGGAATCACGTGTCGCGACGTTTCGCTGTCGAAACTGTGTCCATCGTTTCTTCTCAGGTGTAATTGATGGCGTGCCGTTAGCGGCAGGCTGTTCCATGTGGTCACGTCGGTCGGTTGGTTCTGAAGTTCCGGATTTCCATCCGGGTAAGGCGAAATCAGGGAATCGATACGGCGTCCTACCAACTCGCTACCCAAATCCGATAGCAACTCAATGGACGACGGGTTGGCTTCCAGGATCATCCCCTCGTGATCCACCAGAATCACCGCATCGCCGGCGGCATCGAAGAGTGCGCGCTTGCGTGCCTCGCTGTCACGCAACTTGATCTCGTTTTGATGTCGTGCCGTCACATCAAAGAAGATCACGCGCACGCCAATGCACTCCCCCTGTTTGTCGTACTCGGGTGCCTTGAACACTTGGGCGTACCCTGTCGTCCCATCCTCCAAAGGATGCTCCTCGATTTGGTCCTTGGCAGTTCCGGTTGCCATGACCTGCAGGTCGTCAGCGCGGTAGGTGGACGCCAGATCGGCATCGAAGAGATCCATGTCGGTGCGGCCGATGACCTCCGCGACCGGTAGCCCACGCAATCGACAGAAACTCTCGTTGGCATAGGTGAAGACGCCTTCCGTGTTCTTGCGCGCGACCTGCAACTGCATCTTGTCGGTCACCGTCCGCCAAGTCATCTCACTTCGGTCGAGCAAGTCCTCCGTCTCTTCGCGCCGTGCGATGGCCACTCGCAATGCCTCATTGACTTGCCTGATCTGATTGGATCGCCGCTGAACGCGACGTTGCAAATGACGTTGGTTCTCCAGTCGGTTTCGCAGCCGACCTTGCAAATAAAGATGGAAATAGCCTGCCGAAAAGAGAGTCACCAAGACCCACAAGCGCACGGGCGTGATGATGAACTGTGGCATGTCAGCCGCGTTCGCAACCGTCGTCGGCACTAGGAACTTGACCAACCCCACCGTGGCGACCGTGATCACCTGGATGATGGTGAGGCGGGTAACGAAGCGACGATGCGAAAACTTCCAGATCAATGGCAACAGCGTGAGCTGCAAGACAACCAGTCCCCAGAGATCAGAAGCTAGCAAGTCGAGCGCGGCTATGGCGGCAATGGCGAATAGCCAGCCCGTCAGTCGCCGGAAGGATTGCACGAAGTACTTAAAAAGGTCAGTCGGTGTTGAGGATGACGATGAGGACGAGTCCAACGAAACGGCCTGGGAACTTGCCTGAGAATCATTGGCAGTATCGCGTCGTGGAGGCGCCATCAGCGGGCTTGGGTTGATGCGGTGGGACTGGTCGCAAAATGTCGGGCTTCCTTAGCCACTGAGTCTAACAAGCGATCGCGACGTTGACCTTTTTCAGCTCAAAAAGCCATCGGCAATCCTTCGGTAAACTCGGAAACCCCTTGGGATCGGTTATGTTGGTGGCTAGCCTCCAACACTGTATTCTCCAATGCATTTTGCAGCGATCCGTCTTGCTAGGGACGTTTAAAACCCATGCGGAAGCCGAAGCACGTGTCCTCTAGAAAGCCCTATCGAACTTGCTGGCTTTCCATTCGACACACTTGGATTGTCTCTCTGCTCGCTGTCATCGCGGTGGCGCCTCAGGTTGCGGCTGTCGACTACAGCGAAACGCTGGCCGCCTACGACGCCGGACGCTACGAAGAATCACGGGACGCGGCGGCGGAGCAAGTGGAGCGTGGCATCTGGAGTGAACGCTGGCCCACGCTTCTGATCCGATGCCACTTGACCCTGGGCGAATACGAATCCGCCATGGCGGAGTTTGACAACGCGTTGAAGCGGTATCCCAGCAGCATCGCATTGCGTTGGCTTGGGATGGACGTTCTCCGACGAAATGGTGACGAGGATCGTGCCGCCGAGAACGAAATCCGGCTTATCAACCTGCTGGGGCAAGTCACTTCACGCTACGTCAGCCGCGAAAACCTGGTGGCGGCCGGGGAATTCCTGGAGTCCAAGAACGAAGACGCTCGCAAAGTTCTGCAGCTGTTTTACGACCGTGTGTTGGATCGCGACCCGGATTTCCTTCCAGCGCACCTCGCAACAGCCAAATTGGCGCTCAGCAAGGGTGACTATCAGGTCGCTCAGGAGACACTGCAGAACGCACAGAAGCTGGCGCCGGCTTCGGCCGAGATCGATGGTTTGCTCGCCCGAGCTTGGAAGACCACGAATCCGGAAAAATCCTCAGCCTTCCTGCAGGCTGCGCTGGAGAAGAATGAACGTCATGCCCCGACGCTCTTGCAATTGGCGGGTCGGGCCATCGACAGCGAAGACTATGCCGCGGCGCAGGATTTGATCGATCGTGTCTTGGCCGTGGATGACAAACACGCGGAAGCCTACGCCTTGTCGGCCGTCTTGGCACACTTGAGAGGCGACTATGCGGGTGAGAAGGAACAACGTGAACGCGCCTTGGCCACCTGGAAGAACAACCCGCATGTCGATCATGTCATTGGGATGTGGCTTTCGCGCAAGTATCGATTCCGCGAGGGTGCCGAATATCAACGATCCGCGTTGACCATGCAGCCGGATCTTCTGCCCGCACAGTTTCAGCTCGCCGAGGATACGCTGCGTCTGGGCCATGACAAAGTCGGCTGGCAACTGGCAGAAGAGTTCACCCAAGCCGATCCCTACAACGTGGTGGCATACAATCTGATGCAGCTTCGGGACGAGATGAGTGGTTACCGGACGCTCCGAGAAGGTGATCTGACACTGCGCATGGACGCACGCGAAGCGAGTCTCTTTGGTGATGCGGCATTGCAGTTGATGCGTGAGGCCGCAGAGTTATTTTGCGAGCGATACGAAGTCGACGAGCTCGGGCCCGTGACCGCTGAGATCTTTCGCAACCAAGATGACTTTGCGATCCGCACCTTTGGACTGCCCGGTGGCGCGGGATACCTGGGCGTTTGCTTTGGCCCGGTGATCACGATGAACAGCCCTTCGTCCCAAGGCCCACGCCCGTCCAACTGGCAGAGTGTTCTTTGGCACGAGTTCGCCCACGCGGTGACCCTCCGCAAGACACGCAACCGCATGCCACGTTGGCTCAGCGAAGGCATTTCTGTTTACGAAGAGCGTTTGCGTGATCCCACGTGGGGACAGTCGATGGGGATAGGATATCGGCAGATGATCGTGGATGGCGGACTCACGCCGATCTCAGAATTGAGTGCCGCATTCCTCGCGCCTCCCAGTCCGATGCACCTGGACTTTGCTTACTATCAGGCTTCGCTCGTCGTGGAGTTCCTGGTGGACCAGCACGGTTGGGAAACCTTGCGTGCCATCCTGGTTGATCTGGGAGACGGCATCGGGATCAACGATGCGATCACACGTCAGGCGGGGAACGTCGACAGGCTCAATGCGGAGTTCATGGATCACGCCAAGTCTTTGGCGAACCAGTATGCCGCAACACTCTCTTTTGAACCCCTGGACGAATCGATCGAGGTCAACAAGCTCGCCCTCAAGGAAACGCTTGAGCTCCTCGAGAGCTTTCCGCATCACTATCGCTTGCTACCCCGATTGGCCGGGCTGCAGATGCGGCAAAACGATTTTATCGCCGCGATTCAGACGCTCCAAACCCTTCGGGATGCCGGATTACTGACGGACGAAGACGGTGGGACCTTTGCGATGTTGGCGCAGTGTTATCTGGAAACAGAGCAGATGGATGCCTACTGGAAAGCACTCCGGCGCTGGTCGGACTCCAGTTCCAATGCGACGGACGCAACCCTGAAATTGATGCAGCGGGCTTTGGAGGAAAGTGACCCTGAAACGGCAACCGAACTCGGCGAACGCTACCTCGCGGTCAACCCGCTTGACCCGCGGGCTCACCGCGTTATCGCGTGGGCGGCAAAGGAGAGAAGTCAACCGACCCAAGCACTGCACTCGCTGCGTTGTCTGCAAGTTCTCGATGAGCCCGACAAGGCAGGTTTGATGTTCCAAATTGCCCAAGCGGAGTTCGACGCCGGTCTAGCGGACGCTGCGAAACGAAGCGTTCTAAAGACGCTCGAGATGGCGCCTCGGTACCGTGATGCCCATCGGCTGTTGATTCAGTTGGTCGGGAAATCAAAGACGGATCCCACCACGACGCCGGAACAAGCGTTTAAACCTGAAGTTGCATCGGAGGTGGAGTGATGTCGCGTCAAAGAGTTTGTCTGTTTCTCGCCCTCGGGATCGGTTTGTTGGTGGCGATACAAGCCATTGCCCAGTCACGCCGCTGGGGGAGAGGTGGTGACTTGCCATCGGATCGCAACGGGGTTCCTGACTGGGAGATCAACGAAGCGTTCGAGGCCGATTACTTTCGGTTCGTTCGTGTTATCTACGATTCCTATGGCGGGCGCTACCGCCGCGGGGGTGGTTGCTGGACGGACTTCCCTGACAGTGATCTCAACTTCTCGCTGCGTTTGCAACAGTTGACCTCAATGAAGGTTCATCCCGATCCGCTGGCGTTGCGGCTGACGGATGAAGCCATCATGGACTATCCGTTTTTGTACATGATTGAGCCTGGCGCGCTCGTGTTCTCCGCCGATGAAGTGGATGCTTTGCGGGCCTACCTCGACAACGGCGGCTTCCTTATGGTCGATGATTTCTGGGGCGATAACCAGTACGAAAACTTGCGTTTGCAACTCGCCCGCGTGTATCCGAACAAGACGCCCGTCGAGCTACCGCTTTCGCACGAGATCTTTCATTGCGTTTACGATCTGAAGGAAAAGCCGCAAGTGCCCGCGATCAACTCGGCCCGGCGTATGGCCGACGGTCAGATCGGGTCGTGGGAATGGTCCGGCGACGGCAGCGACACCAGTACACCGCATTACCGAGCCATCTTCGACGATGAGGAGCGGATCATGGTTTTGATCTGCCACAACACAGACCTGGGCGACGGCTGGGAGCGCGAGGGCGAAGACCAATGGTACTTCGACGAGTTTTCCGTCAAGAAAGCGTATCCGATGGGAATCAACATCGTGACCTATGCCATGACCCACTGACCGTTCCCAATCCTTGTATGTACCGCCAGATCCTCCTACTTTCCGTTGTTGTCGCGGCTCGTTGCCATCTCTGCGACGCGGATGATCGTATCGACTTTAACGAGCACATCCGTCCTCTCTTCACCGAGCACTGTTCGGCGTGTCACGGCGGTGTGAAGCAGGCGGGTGACGTTTCGTTTGCGCGTCGCGACTCGGTGCTGCCGCCCAATGGATGGGTTGTCGAACCGGGGGACGCCGATGCTTCGGTTTTGTTGGAACGCGTCGTCACTGAGGATGAAGACATCCGTATGCCACCGCCGGAACACGGTCGGGGGTTGAACGAGGAAGAAGTCGATCGACTACGCCGATGGATCAACCAGGGAGCACGCTGGTCCGAGCACTGGGCCTTTGAACCGCCGAAACGGCACATTCAGCCGACTCTCGTCAGGCAAGATTGGTGTCGGCAACCGGTCGACGGATTTGTTCTCGCAAGACTTGAACGGGAGGGCATCGCGCCGGCCCTCGACGAAGGATCGGGACGCTGGCTCCGGCGGGCGACGATGGACGCGACCGGACTCCCGCCAAACTTGGAACAGTTGGAATCGTTCGAGACCTCGTTACTCGAAGACGAAGAGACGGCCTACAAGAACGCTGTGGAGCGGATGCTGCAATCACCCGCATTTGGCGAGCGGTGGGCCAGTGTGTGGCTGGACCAGATCCGCTATGCCGACTCCAAAGGCCTTGGATTAGATGGCCCCCGTAACGTTTGGAAATATCGTGATTGGGTGATCGACGCCTTCAACGCCGATATGCCCTTTGATCAGTTCACCATCAAGCAGATGGCGGGAGACTTGCTGCCCGGTGGTCGTGTCGAGGATCTGCTCGCGACCGCCGCCCATCGCGTGACCCAGTCCAATGAGGAAGGCGGGACTGACGACGAAGAGTTTCGCGTTGCCGCCGTGCTTGATCGCGTGAATACGACTTGGCAGACGTGGCTTGGTATCACCTTTGGGTGTGTGCAGTGCCACGGGCACCCCTACGATCCGTTTGATCACGACGAGTATTATCAGTTCGCGTCGTTCTTCAACAATACCCGCGACTGTGATCTCAACGAGGATTGGCCGACCCTTTCAGTCCCGCTTGATGCGAGTGATTACGAGCTCGCGTCGCAGCTGGATCGCGAGATCAACTGGTTGCGGGACTCGATCTGGAAACGTGAGTTTGACTTGTTGTCAGCCGATGACGTTTGGACGAGCGTGGATGATTTGGAAGCCGCGTCCAGCAACGCGACCCAAGTTGCTGTGAGCAAGCAGGGAGATCGTGACACGTTCGAGACCGTTGGCACGATCCAACGTGGCGTGACGATCGCATTGGATGCGACGGTTCCCGATAAGATCGAACGTATCGCGGCAGTTCGTTTGACGATCGCGCCGCAGGACGAAGACAAGGCGATCAGTGATGCCGAGTGGGGTTTTGTGATCTCGCAACTGAAGGTCATCAAGCTGGACGCCGACGGAGAGCCGGCAGGCGAGATTCCCGTGGCGCGGGTCATCAGCGATGAGCCGGACCCCTTCTATGACCCGCAGGCGAGCATGGACCCGAAGTCCAAGCGTGGTTTCGCCGGATTCACCAAGATTCACTACCCGCGCAGCGCCGCGTTGATTTTCGATGACCCAGTCGATGCATCGGAGTTGCATCGCCTGCGCGTGAGCCTTTCCCACAATGTGTTCATCCTGTCCTCGTTCTCGCTGGTCTCGCGACGCGGTTGGCTGGACGTCACGGATGATCCACGCTTGACGGATCTGGTGCATGGGAAGGCAATCGCCCCCATGCGAGACCAGTTGGAGTACCTGAAATCGGAACGGGGGAAGATCAAGTCCACGTCGGTGCCGGTTCTGGAGGAACGCCCTGATCACCTCAAACGTCCCACTCACGTTTTTGTTCGCGGTTTGTTTTTGACGAAAGACAAACAAGTCACCTCCGGCACGCCTGCCATCCTCCCGGCTCTGGATTCGAATCACGCCGATCGCCTGGATCTCGCACGCTGGATGGTGAGTACCCAAAACCCACTCACGGCCCGGGTCATGGTCAATCGAGTGTGGGCCCGTATTTTTGGGGTGGGCTTGGTCGCCACGGAGGAAGATTTTGGTTCTTCCGGTGAGACCCCGTCCCACCCGCGTTTGCTGGATGACTTAGCGTTCCGGTTTCAGGATGACATGGGGTGGAGCCTCAAGAGCTTGGTTCGCGAAATCCTTCTTTCGCGTGCCTATCGGCAGGGTTCTTCTCAAAGATCCGATCTTCCGTCCGCTGATCCTCAGAATCGTCTGCTTGCCCGGGGACCGAGGCATCGGTTGTCGGCCGAGATGGTCCGCGACCAAGCGCTAGCGATTTCTGGATTGCTAAGCACGAAGATGCATGGCCCGCCCGTGCGTCCTCCGATCCCGGCTGGCGTTTGGAAGCCGTTTTACGGGGGGGACAAGTGGGAGACCCCAAAACCCGGCGATCCCGATCGCTACCGACGGTCGATTTACACATACACGAAGCGAAGCATCCCCTACCCCATGTTTGCCGCCTTCGACGCTCCATCGCGAGAGTTCTGTGCGCCGCGTCGATTGCGTTCGAACACACCGCTTCAGGCGTTGATGACCCTCAATGACCAAACGTTCCAGGAGTGCGCGGAAGCATTCGGAAAGCGGATTGAGGGGTTTTCCGGTGACCTGCCAGAACAGCTGAGCGAGGCCTTCCGCGTCGCGACGTCGCGCGTGCCCAATGACGAGGAGGTCGCCGAGCTAAAGCGCCTCCATGAAAAACTGGTCACCGCCGGCAACGCTTCTCCGTTGACGGTGGTTGCAAGCGTGCTCCTGAATCTTGATGAGGTCCTGACCAAATGACGTCTTCATCCATTCCGTCCATGGTCGTTGAGCGGCTCCGCGCGGAGTTTCAACTTCGATCACTGGAGCATACGACGCGTCGTCATTTCGCGCGTGATTGTGCAACCGGTCTCGGCGCGATGTGGATGGCGATGCAGCAACCAACATCGGCAGAGTCCGTTCGTTACACGCCGCAACATGACGCCGTCAATCCGCTCAGCAGGCTGGATCCGCCGATGCCAGCCAAGGCGAAACGCGTGATTTACTTGCACATGATCGGAGCCCCCAGCCAGCTGGAGCTGTTTGATTACAAGCCCGACCTGCAGCGGCTCGATGGGATGGATTGCCCTTCGGAGTTCATGGAAGGCAATCGTTTCGCCTTCATCTCGGGCACGCCCAAGATGCTGGCATCCCAATACGATTTTCAGCAGCATGGCGACTCGGGTGCCTGGATCTCGGATCGATTGCCAAACTTTGCGAAACAAGCCGACAAGGTCTGCTTTGTGAAGTCGATGCGAACGGACCAATTCAACCATGGCCCGGCACAACTGATGGTCCACACCGGACAATCACGCATGGGCTACCCCTCAATCGGATCTTGGGTCACCTGGGGGCTGGGAACCGAAAACGAAGATCTGCCAGGCTTCATCGTGCTCTTGAGTGGCGGTCGATTGCCGCGCGTTGGCAAGGCGCTGTGGAGTTCGGGGTTCTTGGCATCCGTGTACCAAGGCGTGCAGTGCCGCAGCCAAGGGGATCCGGTCCTGAATATCTCGGACCCGGAAGATGTGACCCGCGCCTCCCGCCGTGCCATGCTCGATGCGATCGCGTCTCTCAACAAGCAGTCACACCAGCTTTTCGGTGACCCGGAAACACTGACCCGAATTGCTCAATATGAGATGGCATTTCGGATGCAGTCGGCGGTTCCTGTGGCGATGGACATCGGACGCGAATCGAAGGAGACCCTGAACGCCTACGGGGCGGAGCCTGGCAAGGAATCATTTGCCAACAACTGTCTGTTGGCGCGACGTCTAGCAGAAGAAGGTGTCCGATTCATTCAACTCTATGACTGGGGATGGGACTCCCATGGCGCAGGTAAGAATGAAGCCCTGAACGCAGGTTTCAAAGACAAGTGCACGCAAGTTGACAAGCCGATGGCGGCGCTCCTGGACGATCTTGACCAGCGTGGCATGCTGGAGGACACCCTGGTGGTATGGAGTGGCGAGTTCGGTCGCACGCCCATGCGGGAAAACCGTGGCGGTGGCGAAATGGCCTACATCGGACGTGACCACAATCCCAACGCGTTCACACTCTGGATGGCGGGCGGCGGTGTGAAGCCGGGATTCACCTATGGCGAAACCGACCCGATTGGCTATCGCGCTGCCGTGAACCCGGTGGATCTGCGAGACCTTCACGCGACGATGTTGCGTTTGCTGGGCCTGGATCACAATCGATTGAACTACCCGTTCCAAGGGCTGGATCAAAAGCTGGTAGGCGTCAAACCGGCGCGTGTTATAGAAGAAGTGATCGGGTAGCGTCGCCGCATCGACTTTGGTAGCACGCCATCGAAACCTCCCAAGTGCGTCGAGGTAGGAACGTAGCAAGAGTGAAAACCTCTCGCTAACCGCCACCCAATTCACCTTCCCACGCGGAGCGAAGGGAGGGTCGAAAGCGAGCCTCAAGCGAGATTTCGGGGAGGGCACGGTTACGATGCCTTGTGAACGCGATTGTGTGCTTGCGACAGGCCCTCCCCGGCCACGCTTGCGCGGGCCGACCCTCCCGCGGCTTGCCGCGGGAGGGTGAACTTGGTTTGGCTGCGCTTAAGGGGTGGCCATCAGGTTTCAGTGGTGGCGAAAAG
>JBCCYK010000198.1:0-12710 GCA_039189905.1 Planctomycetota bacterium | reverse complement strand
TTTTGCAGATGCTGGGTCCATCGGTTTGCCTGCCAGATTAACACGGACGTGAAATCCGGCAGAAATGGCGCAAATCCTGTGCCGATCTCGTCTCGGAACACCGGCGATAAAGCATTATTGGCAAAATAGATGGCATTGGGCGTTAGCCCCGGTTCCTACCGCAATATCCGGGGCTAACGCCCCTCGGCTCATCTAGGAAACCCCCATTTTTGAAGACGGACAAAGTACCAGGCGGCGAGCATTCATCGACCCTCACGGATCGGAGTGAGCAATCTCAAACGTCCGCCAAAGGCTCCTTCTTCTCGGTGAGTACCTCAGACTCCTCCGCTTTCTCGGCGTTCAGCTCGATGTAACTCTGCCACTCGTCCGGCACGTTGTCCTCGTGAAAGATGGCCTCCACCGGACACTCGGGCACGCAGGCCTCACAGTCAATGCACTCGTCGGGGTGGATGTAGAGCATCTGCTCGCCCTCGTAAAAGCACTCCACGGGGCAAACCACAACGCAATCGGTGTACTTGCATCCGGAGCAGGGTTCGCAAACGACGTGCATCAGTCAGGCCTTTTCAGTCAGTGATTTTTCAGTGAGATCCGTGCCACACAGCGGCACAGGCTGAAGCTGTGGCGATTCAACTCTGTGCCGCCTACCGGATTACTGTATCGGTCACGGCAAGCGGTCGGCTTGCAAGAACCTTATTTTGCCAATCCGTGATTCCTGTGCAATCGTCAGCATGGCACCTCAGGTATTCTTACCGCGATTTCCGCAACAGGCTATCCTGCCGGGCTTGAATTTGCGTCGTGACCCGGTGAAACACGTCCCTGAGGTGGTTTGGGCGCAACCTATAGCAGCAGGGTCGGAACTGATCACTGGCTCCTCCGCCTGAGTCGTCGAAACGGACGCTTATCTTCCATGGCCAATGCCGAAACGCCCCGCCACAGTGCACCGAAAGCATCCTCCCTCGGTTCGCTTCCGAGCGATGCGACGCGAGTGGATCTGGCTACGAATGAGGGTGCCTCCGGTGTCGTCGCGGACCCGCGAGCGCTGGGAAGCCAACTGGTAAGACGCACGAAACCAGGCCGTCATCGTCCGTTTCTTCAGAAGCATCCCTGGGTTCACGCTCATGCTTTGATGCCGGCGGAAAGTGATTTCCGCGGGCAAGACACTTTGGCGAGTGAGTCCACCTTGGGCGAGCTCGCGCAAGTACGCCCCGTCCAATTGCAGGACCACGACGGCAATTTTTTGGCATATGGAGTTGAGAACGTCCAATCCAAGTTGCGACTTCGACTCTATTCCTTCGAACCCGACCGTCCCGTGACGCTCGATTTAGTCCGTCATCGCTTGCGGCAGGCCATCTCGCGACGTCGGATCACGGGTCCCTGCCACCCCGAGGGTGGCGAACGGCTCGTGTACAGCGAAGCGGATGGCCTCAGCGGGTTGATCATCGATCGCTATGCGGAGTGCCTCGGCATCCAGTTCACGGCGGCAGCCCTATTACCGTGGGGCGAGGACATTATCGATGCGGCGGTTCAGCTTGCCAGCGAGCACGGAACGCCCGTGAAACATGTTTTTTGTCGTGTTGACGAGTCAACTGCGAAGATGGAAGCGATTTCGCCGCAGCACCGCGAGATGATCGGTGCCTGGCAGCGTGGCGCTGGAAACGCAGTGGCCTCCGATGCCGACGCAAGCAATCGCATTTGGTATCGGCACAACGGATACGAGATGGCGGTCGACCTGGATCAGGGTCAAAAAACCGGGGGATACCTCGACCAACAGCAGAATCAGGCTGCCGCCTCGGAGTACTGCCGGGGTAGGAACGTTCTCGATGTGTGTTGTTACACCGGTGGGTTCAGCTTGGCGGCTGCGGGTGCCGGAGCAAGGTCAGTGACGGGCATCGATGGGAGCGATGTTGCGCTACAAGCGGCCCGTGCGAATGCGGAACGCAATGGCTTTCAGAACGTCGAATTCGTTCGGGGTGACTGTTTTGAGGACCTCAAGCAACGCGGAAAGGCAGGTGAGCGTTTCGAGGTGGTGATTGTGGATCCGCCGAGATTTGCGGGGAACCGCCACCAAATCAAATCCGCCCTCCGCGCGTACACACGACTGAATGCCTTGGCAATCGATTTGATCCCCACGGGGGGCATCCTTGTCACTTGCAGTTGTTCGGGGCGTGTTGGCATGGATGAATTTCGCGACGCAGTCAGGTTGGCCGCCGACCGTCGGCGACGCGGGCTCACCCTTTTGGAGACTCGGGGGGCGCCACCGGACCATCCAGTTTCGCTGGATTGTCCCGAAACCCAGTACCTAAAATGTCTGATTTTGCAGGTAAGCGGCTGAGCAACCCAGCAGGACGATGGGTTCGTGGCTATTTTGGTGATGCTTGCGGTCGTTCGCGTTAGAAACCGCGTTACACTACGGCGCCTGGTCCAACGACCACTTGGACAGGGTGAGCCCGTCCATTCAGTGGAAGGGAACCGTGCTTTTCATCGAAAATTTCAAGGTTTTGCCTGGGGGTAAAGCTTGTTTCTTGGGCCCCCTACAAACCGCGCCGTTTACAATGCTCGGAGGGCGTTTTCGTGGAGCAGCAGAGGTACGTCGTGACAGGCATAACGATTAAGGTCCTTCACGGTGCCGATCGTGGGTTGGTCTATGAAGATCTCACGCCTCCCATGACGATCGGCCGTGAGGAAGGCAACGACATCCAGCTGAACGATGAACGTGTCAGTCGCTGTCATTTGAAGATCCAGCAAGACAATGACCGCGTGGTGCTGACCGATTTGGACAGTACCAATGGCACCAAGGTCAATGGGAACGAATGCCAGCTGAAGATTCTCCGCCATGGGGATCTGGTCAGTGTGGGACGGACCCTGCTGCTCATTGGTTCCGAAGAGCAGATTGCCGCTCGGCTTGCCGCCATGGGGGGCAACAGCAGTGGCGCGTTGGTTCAGCCTTCACGAGGCGATGAAGACGGTCGGGCGCTGGACCCCAGTGAGGGTTCACCGGTACCGTCACCCGCCGATTCGTTGATGGCGGAGGAGCTTCCATCGGTGCCGGACGATCTCACCCCGGGTCAAAAAGCGCAGCTGTGCGAAATTCTCGATTACGTGCAGCGGCGGCTGGAGCGGCTGGTTGAAACGGCCGTCGCCGAAGAAGAAGACGAAGTGATTCGGCTCAAACAAGCTTCGTGGCAGAAGCTCCTGGATGTGCAGGCCCGGCTCAGCGTCCTGAACCGCCGCATCACGGATCCCCAGTGGCCATAACGGCACCGAAGGCCTCGACGGATCGTAGGTCGATTCCCCCGTGCTGCTCTCTTCGTGACGCTGGCTGGTAACGATTTCCGTTGAGCGCTTACAGGCCCTATTCAGCGCCATCGGAGTCTCCCGCTGCTTTCTTGGACCCAGCTTCGGGGACACCGGAGGCATCCTCTCGACCAGACACGAACGTTGATTCGTATGCCGCGGTTGATTCCTTCTGGGCGACGCTGAGACGACGCGGACGTCGACGACTCTTCGATCAAGCCCTCGAGTTCACGCGGCGTTATCGCCATGTGGATCTCCCCCTGCGCGATACGCCCGATCCTGACGAGCTTGACTTCGTCCTCTCGGGCCACCAGCCGACCCTTTTTCATCCTGGCGTCTGGTTCAAGAACCACACGTTGCACCGGATCGCTCAAGAGAAACGCGCCGTCGGCATCAATCTGGTGGTGGACAATGACATTGACACCTCGCATGCCATCCGCGTTCCCAGGCGAACCGAGCAGGGTCGGGTCGCGTTGGAATCCGTCTCACTGGATCATCACGCGGGTTCGCAGCCATTCGAACAGACGCGGATCACTGACGAGAGCTTGTTCCAAAGTTTTCCGGAACGCGTTCGGATGCTCCTTCGTGGCCTGGTGGATGATCCCTGCGTCACGGAGCTATGGCGATTCGCCTCGGGCTCGGTCCATCGCGGACAAAATCGTGGCGAGCTGCTGGCGCGTGCGCGCCACTGCTTGGAGGCTCAGCTTGGATGGCAGACCCTGGAAGTCCCGCTCTCCGTGGTGGCACAGGACTGGGGGTTTTCACGCTTCGCTGTCGAGATTCTCGCGGAGCCCATCGCGTTCGAAGAAGTCTACAACCGCTGGACGCAGCACTATCGTGACGCTCACGGAATTCGAAGCCAGTCACATCCCGTCCCGAATCTGGGTCGAGAGAACGAATGGGTCGAGGCTCCTTTTTGGGTTTATGGCAGTGAGTCCCCCGAGCGCCGTGGCCTGTGGGTTCGTCGTCGAGCAACTCGGCTTGAGATCACAGATCGTCGATCGAAGTCCAAGTATCTGGAGATCAGCGATCGAGATCTTGCGGCTGAGGAATTGTTGGCTGCCCAATCAAATGCATGGAAACTCCGCCCGCGCGCTTTGATGACCACCCTTTTTGCGAGGACGGTACTCTGCGATCTATTTGTCCACGGAATCGGGGGAGGCAAATACGATCAGTTGGCGGATCGTATTGCGGAGGAATACCTGGGCTTTAAGCCCGTTCCTTATCTCGTTGCAACCGCCACGATACGGCTGCCAGGTGTTGCTCAGCATCCTGAAGCGGATCACGAAGTAAAGTCACTTCGACGGAAGCTCCGTGACTATCGCTACCACGGCGAGCACGCACTGGATCTGATGGATTCTGAATGTGAAACACTGCGTCAACGCAAGGCCGAACTGATCAAGAATTGGCCAGCGAAAGGAAGCCGCGCGGCCTGGCACCGAGAGATGGAGTCGACCAATGCAGCGATCTACCAGCGTTTACAGGTTCAAGTCTCGGAAACCGAAGCGAAAGTCCGCATGGCGAACATTCAAGCACGCAGCGAAGCAATCCTGCGTGACCGTGAACGGTCATTCTGCCTGTATCCCTCCGCGTACCTGGCCGAGAGCTTCGACCAAATCGGTTGGCAAGCCTAGCAGCCTTACCCCGCCGTGGTTTCGGCTTTGGAATCGGTCGGTACGAACTTGAGCGAAGCGCTATTCATGCAATAGCGTTTGCCCGTTGGACGCGGCCCGTCGTCGAAGACATGACCGAGATGGGCACCACATCGTTTGCAGTGGACTTCGATCCGCTGATAAAACAGCCGCCAATCCTTTCGAAAGCCAACATTGGCAGCCTTGAGCGGTGCAAAAAAACTTGGCCAGCCTGTGCCTGATTTGTATTTGGTTTCACTTGAGAAGAGCGGTAGACCGCAAACAATGCACTCGTACGTACCGACCTTCTTGTTGTCCCAGTAGGCGTTGCGAAACGCAGGCTCAGTCGCCTCGTTTTGGGTGACTTCGAATTGCATCTGCGTGAGCTCCCTGCGGAGCTCACTCGCGGGCGGTTTCTCAAACGGCGTGTCGACCGTAACGTTTTCCTTCGTTTCTTGGCCTTTCACTTCCTCGGTGTCCGAATCACTGGACGGCGCTCCCTTGATCGCGTCTTCATCGGCGTGTGCCTTCCCGACCGCAAGGTTTGGCAGCGTCGCCGCGGCCGCGATCTTGAGAAAGGAAGCTCGGGAAACACGCAAACGAGGCGATATCACGGGACCGCACCCGCACTCGCTTGGCGTGTGTGCGACTCCCTTGACGGGATCGGTGGATTCACAACACATCGAATGGCTCCTGTTTGACGGCTGTCCTGGTAAGCTGCGGGCAGCGTGAACGGCGATTCTCATGAAGGTTCCGCGGCAATCCTCGATTATAGACGACGTTCAAACCCCGGCAGCAACTGTTCCGTGAGATCGGATTCCCGCGACTCGATGCATCAGCAACCGGAAAAGGGAGAGTCATTTCTGACACTCCGCAATCTCGTGTTCTACTACGCAACGCAGGCGATCGTGGATCGCCTGGACCTGCGCGTCTCCACGGGGACTTACCTGGTGGTGCTGGGCCGAAGCGGGATCGGCAAGACCACGCTCTTGAAGCTGATTGCGGGACTGGTCAGGCCCGATTCGGGTGACATCCGCTTCGCGGGCCAGTCGGTCCTCCACCTGCCACCTCATCAGAGAGACGTGGCACTGCATTTTCAACATGATCCGTTGTATCCCCACAAGACCGTTCGCAGCACGCTGCGTCTCGCTCGGCAGAACGCAGACTTGGGTGCGGATTGGGGTGACGTGGCCGAACGCTTGGGAATCAGCGACTGCCTGGACCGACGACCCGACGCGCTGTCCGGCGGACAATTGCGACGATGTGGCCTTGCGCGAACGCTGCTCCGATCGGCGGCGGTCACGCTCCTGGACGAACCGCTCACCAGTGTCGACGTCGGCGCTCGCGATGCCATCCTTGCCGAACTGATGCGACTGAAGCAGCGTCTTCGACAACCGACTGCCGGCGTAGCGATCCATGTGACCCATGACGCGGGCACGGCCATGTGTTTGGCCGATCAGATTGCAATCCTCGGCGACGGTCGGGTGCTTCAGTGCGGGGATCCTCTTTCGGTTTACAACCAGCCAGCGTGTCTCGAGGTTGCAAACGCGTTGGCGTCAGGACCGCTCAATGTGGTTATACGTCAGGATGCCCAGCGAATGGGTTTCGGAACCTTGGATCAGGATGCATTGGCGCGTCGGACCGGCGATTCGTTCCTGATCCGACCGGAGTCTGTGAGGTTGTTGACAGACTCTTCCGAAGCGATGGAACACAATCGAAGCTCCGAGTCGGAAGTCGCAGTGGATTCGATTGTGGATCAGCGACTGGGCCTTGGTTGTTGGCACGTGCGATTCCAACTTAGAGACCCCACGCTTCCTCCTCTTTGGGCCACTGTGGGGCTACGGGACGTGCCTACAGGAGGCTTCGAAGCTGTGACGAGCATCTTGATCGGTCACGACCACGTGCTGCCAATGGGTTGAGCGTGTTGGCAAGCGATTCAAAAAGGGGTCTGACGCTTTGGGAGCGGCATCGCAAGCCACAGTTTCATCGCCATTGCCTGTCTCGATGCGACTTCCGGCGGGCTTCGTCAGAGGGTCAGCCCCTTTTTTGAAACACGTTCTTACGCCGGGTTCAGTTGCCTTTGGCGTTCGCGGCGACGTCGTCGCTGGTCTTCCGTCACGTCGGCGGCGCAGCGAGGGCACGCGACGCCCGCTTCATACTGGTCGCTGTCCAGCATGTCTTTGGTCACGGGCCAACCGCAGCCATGGCAAAGATGGTGTTGTCCCGGTTGCAACTCGTGGTCGACAGAAACGCGTTCGTCAAACACGAAACACTCGCCTTGAAAACGCGATTCGGAAGCGGGAACCGTCTCCAAGTACTTGAGAATCCCACCCCGCAGATGATAAACCTCCTTGAAACCACGTTGCTTGAGATACGCGGTGGACTTTTCACATCGGATTCCTCCGGTGCAATACATCGCCACGCAAGGCTGCTCTTCAGGGTCCAGATTCTCGTCGACGTAAGAGGGGAAGTCACGGAAACAGTCCGTATCTGGGTCAACAGCGCCTTCGAACGCCCCTATCTCCGTTTCATACTTGTTGCGAGTGTCGATCAGCACCACATCCGGACGATCGATCAATTTGTTCCAGTCGTGCGGATCAACGTATGTGCCCACGCACTGATTCGGGTCAATGCCCTCGACTCCCATCGTGACGATTTCTCGCTTGAGCCGGACACGCGTCTTTCGAAACGGAATTGTCTCGCAGTAGGAGAGCTTGGTGTCCAACGCTGCAAACGGGTAGTCACCCTTCCACTGGGTACCACGAAGCCAGTCCAGAAATCGATCCATCGATTCCACCGTCGCGGCAAGGGTTCCATTGATCCCTTCGGATGCGAGCAGTAGAGACCCGCGCACCGAACCGGCCCGCATGCGTTCTGTGAGTGCGAAGCGAAAGGCCGCATGATCATCCAAGTGGACGAACCGGTAGAGCGCGGCAATGCAAATCGGGTGTTGTTCGCCGTCCATGACGTCCATCTTGGTTGCGACTTTCGCGTCTATTGGACCCATTTTAACCAAGCGTCGATGAAACCGATGGGAGACATTCCGATTCCGCTTGCAAAGGCGGCTTCGAATTCCACCTCGGACTCTAACAGGCGAAGCGTGCGGTCCAAACCCCGCCGGCTGTTTCGAGACAAGAGTGACTCCCCCATCGACTGGCCCATCAAGTCGGCATCCTCGGGTGGCAATTTTCCATCCAGGAACGCTTTGGCGTCTTTGAGACGCTTCGCGGCAAGCCTGACGTCACGGACGAGCGCGTCTTTCTCATCCCGTGTCAGGGGCGAACGCTGTGCGGCCAAGGCGGCTCCCAAGCCATCGGCAAACCATCGCGGTATGCCTTTGCCTCGACTGGCGATCGCAAGCGCGGCGACGGGCGATGCCAGCCGATCCGTCAGGGCCTCCAGATCATCGGCGTCTGTCGCAACGACCGCGATGTAGGCATCCACGGAATCGTACTGCCAGTGGGCTCGCCAATCATTCGGAACGCTTCGACCCTCGACCATCTTCGCCATTTCGGCGTAGTCGTATCGCCGCGGCAAAACGTAGGCCGAAGCACGCCCATGAAAGAACGCTTCGCTTTCTTCTGCCAGCGATGGAAGCAACTTCGCCAAGCCTTTGACATTTGCCTCGATTGCTTGGCCGACCAAATCAAGGGTCGCTTGGTCCACATCACCCCACAGGGCGAAGTGGTCGGTTTCGTTTTGGGTCAAACGTGTGACGTCGGCTCCGGCCAACCGAAAGTGGTCCTTCGCCGTCTCCGCACGTTTGTCACTCACCTCGGAATCGCTTGCCATCGCCAGCCATGCTTGGCTCGCCATCACACCCACCGGTTGAGCGCGTAAGGCGGGGGCCACGTAGGCACCTTCGTCGATCCATGTGGAAACAAGTTGGATGGCATCGTCACTCAGTGGAGGACGACCTCCAGCGGGCATCCGATCTCCGTCGGCCGTCCCCTTGAGCTTCTGAACCAGAAGACTCGCTGCCCCATTTCCAGGCTGGATGATCGCACCGCTATCGCCCCCGCGTAGCAGCGTGGCAATGGTGTCGAGTCGCAATCCGCCGCGTGCCTGCATGGCGTCGACATGGCATCCGCCACAATTGTCCGCGATCAGCGGGGCAATCTGGGTCGCAAACTGAACCGTCTGTTTTCTGGGGGGGGCCTCCGTGGGCTCCGCCACCGGCTTGGGTGTGGACGTGGTACTGGATGCAAGCGTCCGAAGTGGCGTGGTCACGATCGACTCGTCAAAGGGGGCACCTTCTTGGACCCAGCGAGTGATCAGTTCCAAATCAGCGGCCGGCACGCGGTTCCCACTCGGAGGCATCTCTCCATCACGCATCACCTCCAAGAGACGGCTGGATTGTGGGTCACCGGGGAATAAGACGACGCCTGCTACCGATCCGCGCATAAGCGCCATCAAGTTGGGCATCCCAAATTGGCCCCGACTGCCATCCACGTGACAGCGACCGCAATGACGAACCAGCACAGGGGCGACTTGAGTCGCGAAATCAACACCCGGCGTTGCACCGGAGTCATCCGCCATTGGGGACGTCGTGTCTGGTTCCATCTCCGCCAGGTTCTTCTCGGGTGTCGGCGGCACCTTGAAAGGCGGCAGCGTCACGCCTTCCAGTTCTAGCATGGCACGCGCGTTGATGATTCGCTGCATCGCGGGTTTCAATGCTTCATGCAATTCAAACGTCCCTGCCTTACATGCCACCTCGATCTGCCGAATGGCGGTGCGAACGGAATCGCCCGACTCGGCATAGTCGCCTGCCTGAAAGCGACGACCGGCTGTCAGCACGGACTGATTCACCGCCGTGACGATACGACGCTCGCGCGCGTCCAACTCCGCAGCACGAACCAGACCTGAGACGCAACAGGTGTGAATTGCAATGTACGTGCCGAGTTTCAGAGTTCGCCAAACGCGTTGACTGGAAAGCATCATCACCGCCATAGTGCCTATTTCGAAACAAACTTGTAGATGCGACCGCCGCCCATCATCGTGCTCATCAAGACTTCACCGGAATCGGTTTGTCCAAAGGTGAAGACGGGCAGATTGGACCAGGCGATCGGACGGTTCTCACTGACTTGTTGCGAATCATCCAACTTGAGGGCCCAGAGCTTGCCGGTGATGTAGTCACCGTAGAGATAGTAGCCATCCAACGCGGGTGTTTGCGTGCCGCGATAGACCGCGCCGCCGGTGACCGACTTACCCCAGTCGTCCGTGTGCGGGTATTCCACCAAAGGGTCAATCAAGTCGGCGCGGGGCCCGGAACCCTTGTTGCCATCACGCGTGAACTTGTGACCCGCCTCACGCAAGCTCCAGCCATAGTTGCCACCCATACGGATCAGGTTGACTTCTTCCCACTCGTTCTGCCCGACATCAGCAGCCCAGAGATCGCCGGTCTTGGGGTCGAATGACATACGCCAGATGTTGCGGATACCCCAAGCGTAAATCTCGGGCCACACATTCGCGCGACCGACCAAGGGGTTGTCATCCGGGATCGCGTAGGGGACTTGTTCGCCGCTGCGGTCCACGTCGATTCGCAAGATCGATCCCAACAACTTGCTCAGGTCTTGCCCCGACTTGAGTGGATCATTGGCTTTGCCGCCATCGCCCAAGGCAATGTAGAGGTAGCCATCGGGGCCAAACTTGACCGTCCCGCCATTGTGGTTCCAAAACGGCTGCGGGATCACCATCAGCTCACGTTCACTCGAAGCGTCGCCCATCGACTGGCCGGTCTTATCCTGGGTCGTGAATTCACTGATCACCGAAACGTGCGGTCGCGACGAGGTCGTGTAGTAGACGACAAACCGACCGTTACTCTTGAAGTCCGGATGGAATGTCAGGCCCAGCAGTCCTTCCTCATTCTCTCGGTCCTTGTACATGACCCGATCCGAAAGATCGACGAACAGTTCTGCTTCCTCGATCTCCGAGTCCGTTTCATCGAACGAATAAACTTCGCCCGTTTGGCCGGCAACAAACAATCGACCGCTGTCATCGCCTGCGCCGGTGATCACGATGGGGCGATTAATTCGAAGGTTGGGATAGGCTTCGACCACCTTGATTGGCATGGGCTGCGTGTTCAGGCTGGCAGGAGGCTCGGCCAAGTTGATGGTCGATGTGTTCTCTGCCCGCGCCGTGATGGGTACGAGCAAACCGGCGGTGGCAGCAATCGCGATCGCGGCCAATAAGGATGAACGGCGTAAGTTGAACTGAGACGATGTCACTCTTGAAAACTCCGTGGTGGTAAAACGATCAACACTCCTTGGTTGACCGCAAAAGAACCATGGTCATGAACTCGACGGGGCCACTCATCGGGTGTTGGCGGGAGTGCTGAAGCACGTGCAATCACGCGTGAGCGGCGAATCGCCCTAGTTTAGCAAGCGAATGCCAATTTTGCGTCGTGTTTCTCTTGACCGGTCGTCCGAAAGAAACGACGCGGGGATCACGTCCGTCCGTTAAAGAAACAGCTCCCTTGCGGCTTTGTACCCGAATTCCGCCCTAACACCGTTGAAACCACTGGCCTCAGGCCGTCACGCTTCCCATTTCGCGAGCCGGGCTAGCAGGCCCTGAAGCGCCGGTTTGTTCTTTTCGATGCCCGCCAGAGCAACCAAGATCAACAATCCACTTGAAATCCCAAAAACCCACCAGGGCCACACTGCATCGATCGCTTGACCGGCGTGGTAGACCATGCTGACGACCCCCAAGAACACGAACGCCGTTCCCAGGTACAAGAACGGCTTGATTCGCATCGCGACGCCCAACAACACCCCGCAGAGGGCGAGGGAAACCAAAATGATGGGGCCCCATAAGTTGCGACCCAAATCTGCCAGCAACATATCCGCCGTACTGGCCACATAGATTGTCAAGGTCGCACCGTAGCGAGCCGACTTGGCCCAAGCGGGATCCAGTTCCCTGCGATACCAATGGAGGATCGCCAGCACACACACGGCTGGCGGGATCAACCAGGCTTGAGGGTGCCTTAGAAAGTCCCATCCCGGCATCTGGGTGAGCGTGACCCACAAAGCGATGTTGGCCAGCACAATCGCAGCGACGCGAGGTAGCAAGCGTCCGCGGATTGCCGACACGATGCCATAATAGAGTGTCGCGACGACAAGCAATCCCTGATAAGAAGCCGTGCCCCCAAAGAACGTCCAACTCCATTCGGCTCCTTTCGTTGTGACCGCGTAAGCGCTGGACAGCCAAAACCCGAGGACCGGAATCAGCGGCAAGAACAGGGCCGTTCGTTCCATCCACGCTTCCATAACGCGGTCGCGGCGTCGCTGTGCCCAGGTCGTGATGCCGACGCTGAGAAACGCAATCGCCATCACCACGTAGGGCCACACACTTCGGAGCCCGAAGAACGCAAGCTCGGGATCGCAAAGAAACTTGTGCAGCCACGCGGTAGCCGCGAGGGCTTGGGCGCCAAGGATCAGATAGCCGCGTTGTTGATCCGGCAGCGAAAGCCAGTCTGGCCTCTGACCGTCGCGCGGTCCGCTCATCACGGCCAAGGCCGCCGCCACAACAGCCGCAAAGGCCAAGATCACCGCGACCAGCACGATCACGCTCACGTCGAGTCCTTCAATACCCACGCCCGATTCACGATGTAGGACTTCCAGGCCAAGCGTGGCGACGAGAGTGATGAAGGTCATCGCAACCGTTCCAATGCCGCCCCATCGGAGCGTGTCGCTCCAACGGCTCAGAAAAGCACCACTCAAGATTCGTGGAATGACGAGCAGGAGGGCGACGGCACTGACAACACTCGCAATCAGCAAACGCATGGTG
>JBCCYK010000197.1:0-12796 GCA_039189905.1 Planctomycetota bacterium | reverse complement strand
TTAGCAGAACGCTGCGGTGCGACGTGCCGTCAGTCGGTCAGCCGCAACACCGATTGGCTCGTGGTGGGCGAACCGGATGAACGGACGCAGCGTTCGGGGCGCAGCCGCAGCGTGAAAGAAGAACGCGCGATTGGTTTGGCGGAAGCGGGACACAGCGTTCGCATTGTGACGGAAGCAGACTTCTTGAGACTGCTGGTTTCACCGGAAATCCGCGAAGACGCATGAAATCAGGCGGTGTCACGACCTTCCAACAGGGCGGCACTCTGTCCAAAACCAGCGAAATCGCTTGCGATAACGGCATCCAGATTGGCTTGATAGTCAAAGTCCTCCAGGCCACCGAGCAACTCGACCGCACGTCCATCTTCGCTAGCACGCAGTTGCGAGCTTCCAACCAACGCGATGAGGTCGGGTGCATCGCGACGCACGACGGTCAGCAAGGCTTGATCGCGTTGCGCGTTGAGAGCCAACTCGATGCCCGTCACATCCTCGAAGCCCGCTGCGTCATTGAAGGCCCGATTCATTTGGATCAGCTGTTGGATGCCCGCTTCATCCAGGAGGAAACGGGTGACCTCACTGGCTTCGACGCCTGCTGGCAAAGCATCCGCCCCACGATTGTTCGACAGAATCGGGCGGTTGCCGTTGCTGGCTTCACCCAACGAATAGAAGACGAAGCTTTCTGTCATCACGCTGGAGGTTGTCCCAACTGCGACCGGCACAACACCGTCCTGAGTCTCGGTCGTGCTTGTGACCGCGTCTTCGGGAAGGTCGTAGACAACTTCAAACTGCCCCGGAGGCACTTCGTCGAACACGTACTCACCCTTCAGGTTCGTGATCGCCGTGCGGACGATTTCCGTTCCGGTGCTGGGATTCACGCCAATCGATCGAAGTATCACGGACACGCCACTGAGGACCGTCTCGTTCAAGTCGCGGATGCCATTCCGCGTCAAGGGAATCGTCCCGCCGGACTGGATGACCTCAAGCACGTTGTCGTAGGCATCCACAAAAAGCTGCCCGCGAATCTCAGACGTCTCGAAGTCGCTGACCGTGATGCTGACGGTCGCGGTATCCGTGTCGTCGCCGTCGCTCAAGGTGTAAGTGAACGAGTCGTCACCAGTGAAATCGGTGTTGGGCGTGTAGACGAATTCGTTGTTGACCAAGTTCACGGAACCATTCGCAGGTGCGCTGAACACCGAGAGGGTCGCCGTGTCATTTTCGTTGGCCGGCCCCAGCGAGTCGTTGTCGAGCACGTCGATCGTCACCGACTGGTTTTTGGTCGTTTGGGCTGTGTCGTCGACTGCGACCGGAGGATCGTTCACGTCCGCGATCGTGATGCTGATCGTGCCGGTGTCGCTACCGGTCGCGTTTGTGACCGTGTACTGAAGTGAATCGGACCCAAAGAAATCGGAGTCCGCTGGCGTGAACGTGAGGAGTCCACTGGTCGTCACGGAGGCGGTCCCGTTGGTGGGCTGGGTCACGGTGTACGTCGGTGAATCACCGGGATCCAAGTCCACCAAGAGTGAAAGTTCGAGTGTGACGGCAGGCCCCGCTTCTACGGCATCAAGCGTGCCATCGGTTGCGATG
This sequence comes from Planctomycetota bacterium, assembly GCA_039189905.1. Taxonomy (GTDB): domain Bacteria; phylum Planctomycetota; class Planctomycetia; order Pirellulales; family Pirellulaceae; genus Rhodopirellula. The sequence continues at coordinate 11,215 of JBCCYK010000197.1, read as the reverse complement.
GGGGCCTGAACCGTATCCGTGATCGTCAGGCTGACAGTCGCGGTATTGCTGTCACTGGTGCCGTCGTTCACGGTGTAGGTGAACGAATCGCTGCCATTGAAATTGGCATTGGGCGTGTAGCGGAAGACGCCGTTGCCCTGGTCGGTCAAGGCACCATTGCTGGGCTGTGTCGCTACCGACGCGGTCAGCGTGTCATTCTCCGGATCGGAGCCGCCGTCGATCAAATTGATGTCTCGGAAGCTGTCTTCCAGCACCGTGAACGTCAGGGGACTCGCGGTCGGCGGGTCGTTCACAGCCGTGATATCAATGGTGATCACACCTGTGTCCGAGAGGCCACTTTGCGTGCTCTCGACCTCGTAGGTAAACGTGACCGTTTCCGTCGAATCAGCATCCGGCGTGAAGGTGACCTCACTTCCGGTTCGTACGACTTGGCTGGTCGCCGAAGCTGGGTTCACACTCACGATGTCGAATGTGACGGTGTCACCGTTATCGATGGTCACCAAAGAGGGATCATTCAATTCGATGGTGATCGGATCGCCGCCTTCAATGGCGGTCCGCGTGTCGTCGCCCGCGATGGGGGCCGTCAAAACGTCAACGATGTCGATGTTCACGACGGCAAAAGCCGTTCCGCCCTCGTTATCGCTGATCGTGTAGGTGAAAGAGTCATCGCCGGCTGACGCGGCTGCCGTGGACTGGTAGCGGATTTGCGTTCCGTTGTTGATGATCGTCGCGACTCCACGCTGCGGCGTTGACACGTCGGTGATTGTCAGCGTGCCGTTTTCAAAAGGACCATCGGTATCGTTGGCCAGGACATCCAGATCGAGCGTCTGCATCTCATTGACCGAGAAATTGTCTTCCACCGCAATTGGATTGTCGTTCACGCCGTCGATATTGACGGTGATCGTTCCGGAATCAGTGCCGGCATCATTGGTGGCCGTGTAAACGATCTGTGCCGCAGGCATACCAAAGTCATTGGCGGCTGGCGTGTAGAGCAATTGAGACCCGCTTGCATCCGTGACAATGCGAGCGGAAGCGGGACTCTCGCCAAAGTCGGAGTTGGCCGTATCAATCGAGAAGACAACGGTGGTCGAGCCGCTGTTGATATTCACCAGATTGTTCAAGTTCGTAACCAAGACCTGCTCGGAAGTGTCGTCCTCCACCTCGGTCAGGGTGACGGTATCGTCGTCTGCCGTTAGCCCGGTAGCGGAACTCGAAACATCGACGGTCACCGTGGCCGAGGCCGTCACGGTCCCGTCGCTGATGGTATAAGTGAAGACATCGTCACCCCGCGTTGCCGCATTCGGCGTGTATAAGATACTGTTGCCTTGAATCGCCGCGGTGCCACCCGTGGGCTGGGTCACCATCGTGACGGTAAGCGTATCGCCGTCAACGTCGGTGTCGTTAGCGAGCACGTTGATGAGCACGTCCGAATTCAGATTGAGATCGATGGTGGCGTCATCGTCATTGGCGACGGGGTCGTCATTCTCGGCGCTGATCGTGACATTGACCGTTCCGGAACCGGTCAAACTGTTCGCATCCTCGACTGTGAACGCGATCGTATCGGAACCGTTCTCGTTGAGGTCGGGCGTGTAAGTGAGAATGCCGTTGGAGTCAATCGAAGCGGCTCCCCGGACTGCTCCCCCATCGGCGCCCGTCAACGTGAACGTGAACGGAGTGGTTCCGTTGTTGAGCAAGGTGTTGAGATCCAAGGTCTCGCCGTCAGCATCGTCCTCCATGACGGGCAATTGACCCACGGCAACGTCGAGATTGGTGGTGTCACCTGCAATGTTCAGAAAGAAGAAGGAGTCTTCATCCAATTCGACCTCGCCGACGGGAACCCCTTCTTTTCCTTCGCCGGTGCCATAAATCAAGACGCCGTCACCGGAGACATCACCGCTGAGCCCCACACGCACGTTGGTGGCAGCGGAACTCGCAATGACGGGGATCGAAATCGAGTCATAACCAACGGTGTTATCAAAACCACCAAAGGGAGTCAGGAACGTCGGTAAGTTGGTGGTTGGACCAAGAGCTCCGAAGTCGTCCAGGAAGAGAATCTGATCGGTTTCGCCCGTCACCGGCACCGTGGTGACGCCGTCGACCGTGCCGAAGACGCGTTCCGCCCCGTAGAGCTCCAAGGGGATACCAAATCCATTGGAGTTTCGTGAAATGTTCTCGATGGACCTCTCGAACGCCGTTTGATTGACGCTGCTGTCAGGGTTTCGTGGGTTGAAGATCTGAGCGACCAGGTCTTGTTCGTCTGTGAACGTTCGTGGCAGGGCTCCATCAGTGATGCTGAAGTCAACATTCAACGCAGGCAGGTCATTGCGATTCACGAACTCGGTTCCCGTGTAGCGGACCGAGTAGGTGAAGAACCCAGCGTCGTTGGGGCCACCGCTGTTATTGCGCGAAGCGATCACCTCCACATCGTCCGTGCTATTGAGGTCGCTGCTGATGCCGACGAGAAGGTCAGCGAAGTTAGCGGCACGCTGTTCGTCGCTGGAACCCGAGAAGAAATCGGAGATCGGAACCGAACGTCCATTCGCCTCGTTGCCGGCAAACGAAATGTCGATGTTGCCGGTGGTCGCGTCCAAGAGACGAAGATCAAACGTGAGGTCCTGCACCTGCGTCAGCGCCAGATCGATCGCTCCCGTCTCGCTAACCAGCAAGTCATTGATGACCTGGAACACACCGAACGCGGAGTTGCCACGAAGGTCTTGGACTGCGACTTCCAGCTTGAAGACGTCGCCGACGTCGACGTTGTACGTCAGCGGTCCGGCGTTTTCATTTTCGAAGCCCGCGTCATCGGGATCCTGCGGCAGCACATCGGTGAAACCGCCTGTGTTGTCGACCAAAGTGTCGTCGAGCTCACGCGCCGTCAACACAAATTCAACCAGCTTGCCGACGGCTTCCCCCTCGGGCGAGTTCAGTCGGTTGATCACGCGCAGGGCGTCGAGTGCCGTCACTTGGCGGTCCGCGTTGACGTCTAAGAACGCGCTCGTGTTTTCCCCGGTGATCGGTTCGCCTTCGGCGGATCCGACCGAGTTGAGGTGATTGATCACCGTCAGCGCGTCGAGGGCCGAAATGCGCTTGTCGTTGTTGACGTCCTCCGCTTCCCAATAGTTGTGGGCGGGAGCGATGTCGACGTCACCGGCCAGCAGTTGACGTGACTCCAGCGCCTCCGACAGAAGACGCCGCTTCTGGTTCCGGTCATTTCGAGGTCGCTGACTTGCCTTCGCGCTCGTCGATCCGGGACTGACTTGGCGAAGCAAATGACGAAGTCTCTTCATCTGATCTCTCGAAGAATCGTTGAGTCTTGTACAGGGAGCGGGTGGTTCGTTTTCAGGTCGTGGTCCCCGCCGCTCGGGCGTCACCCACCTGAGCCCAGGAGGGGCGACTCACAGGACGGAATGAGGCCGACTTAGGCTGACAGGAAGGGTAGAAAAGCACGCCTTGATTCGGCTTCAAGGCAGCCTGCCGAATCCCCTGCGGCACAGCGTAGTCGAAAAAAATCCCGGGAACGCGAAAATCTGAAAAGCACCGCTATCTTACCTAGACGACCTGTCTTATCAACGTTTGGGAGCGTTGACTTTTCCAGCTCTGCCCGGTGTTGGCGGTTGGATGGAATGTGCGTTCGGAAAGTTCCGATTTTACTAAAGAAATCGGTCTCCTTGACCGCCCCGTCTGGCCAGCGATTGACGGTCGCTCAACAATGCGCGGCGTGTTGAGGTTTGCCGCGCATCGGGCCGGCGAAGCACGCGGAATCAACCTGCTGATATTGGACCGCGAAATGGCCGATTGGATTGAGGCTGGCAAGAAAGCGCCAGCGTTCACGTTGAAGGATCAGGACGGGAACACCGTCAAACTGTCGGAACTCAAAGGGACGCCCGTTGTACTGTACTTTTATCCACGTGACGACACGCCTGGCTGTACGAAGGAAGCCTGCGCCTTTCGCGATCGATACGCTGAGCTGGAGGGGACCGGCGCCCGGCTGCTGGGCGTGAGTGGCGACGATGCGGAGAGCCACCAAAAGTTTCGCGCCAAATATGAGCTCCCGTTTCCCCTGTTGGTCGACAAGGACTGCAAGGTGGCCGAGAAGTACGGCGCTTACCGTGAGAAGAATATGTACGGTAAGAAGTCGATGGGAATCCAACGATCCACGTTCATCATCGATGCGGCGGGCAAGGTGGCGCGGGTTTGGAAACGGGTCAAGGTGGATGGCCACGACGACCAAGTTCTGGAAGCCATCAGCGAATTGGAATCCTGATGCCGTATAGCATTGGTATCGATTTGGGCACGACGAACTGTGTGGTGGCCTACGCGGCCCTGCCGGAAGATGAGACAGTGCCGAGGGACGCGTCGCCCGAGACGCAACTCCTGCCAATCCCGCAGATCGTCGGTCCGGGACAAATCGATTCGCCCAGTTCGTTGCCCTCCTTCGTTTATTTGCCGCGCGAAGGCGAGGTTGGATCGCTGCGCGTGCAAGTGGAGGGTTCCTCCGCGGTGTTCCCGGCACCGGAGCATGGCGTCGCGGGGCGTTTTGCCCGAGATCAAGCGGCAGAAAATGCCCAACGCACGGTTGTGGCGGCCAAGAGTTGGCTTTGTCACACCGATATCGGTCGCAATGACGCTGTGCTGCCTTGGCAATCAACCGCTGAGGTGAGCCTGAAATCTGCGGTCGAGTGCACCGAACGGCTGTTAACGCATTTGGCGGCAGCTTGGCACGCGTCGCATCCAACGGCGCCACTGCGAGACCAGCGTGTCACCTTAACGGTTCCCGCCTCGTTTGATCCCGCCGCGCGTGACCTGACGCGCCAAGCCGCGTTAGCAGCGGGCTTGCCCGTCGATTTTGTCTTGTTGGAAGAACCCCAAGCGGCCGTTTACTGCTACCTCGCGTCGAACACGCGCGAATGGCGCACATCGCTGCACGCGGGCAGTCGACTGTTGGTGGTGGACGTCGGCGGCGGGACGACCGACTTGACCCTCGTGGGCGTCGACGAAGAAGAGGGGGGACTGGCTTTGGACCGCATCGCCGTGGGCAACCATCTCCTGGTGGGCGGTGACAACATGGATTTGGCCTTGGCCCATCAGGCGGCCGCGAAACTGACGGAGGCGGGTCATGCCTTGGACGCCTGGCAAAGTGTTGCCCTCTGGCATGCGTGCCGAGATGCGAAGGAGCGTCTCCTGAGCTCGGCGTCCGACAGCGACTCCCATCCCGTTTCCATCCTTGGACGCGGCAGCTCTCTGATTGGGGGAACCATCAGCACGGAGTTGAGACGAGAGGAAGTGTCAGAGTTGTTATTGGAAGGCTTCTTTCCACCTTGCGCGGCAGGTGACCGACCGGAGGAGCGCGTTGCGAGCGGCTTTCAGGACATCGGCTTGCCCTACGAATCCGATCCCGCCATCACAAAGCAGGTCGCTGCCTTTCTCTCCGGCCATGTCAGTCAATCCGCGGACGCCTCCTCGGCCCTGACACACGTGCTGTTTAACGGGGGCGTGTTTCGGAGCGCGACGTTGCGTGAACGCATGTGCGACGTGATCGCTTCTTGGTTGCCCGAACAACCGGAGATTCTCGGAAGCACCGAAGACTTGGATACCGCGGTTGCCGTCGGCGCCGCTTACTACGGCTGGTCCAAGCAAACGGGCGGCATCCGAATTCGTGGTGGTACGGCGCGTTCGTTCTATGTCGGCATCGAGACCGCGGGACTTGCGATTCCGGGTGCTCCCCGTCCCCTGCGGGCCGTTTGTGTCGCGGCCCAGGGAATGGAGGAGGGGTCGGAGACGGACGTTCCGGGAGGCCAAGTCGCGGTCATGGTCGGTCGACCCGCCCGATTTCGTTTCTTTGGTTCAACAACGCGGTCCAATGACGAACCGGGCACCGCACTCGATCGCTGGACCGAGACCGAGTTGCAAGAGAGCGAACCGATCGAGCTAACGCTCACCAGTGATGATGAACAAGAACGCGTGGTGCCCGTTCGATTTCGATCCTGCGTGACCGAGTTGGGGATGTTTGAGTTGTGGTGCCATGCGATCCACGATGATCGCCAGTGGAAGATGGAATTCAATGCCCGCGAGCCCAGTGCGGACACCGCGTCGGCAACCGCAGACGCAACATGAGTGCCGATTCGCGGGCATACCCAAATTCCGGTGACACCGAAGCGGCTCCTCGTTATTGCATTGGCATCGATCTGGGAACGACGAACTGTGTCGTCGCCTATGTGGATACGCAAGCCGACGTGGCCAACGCGGATCCCCCTTTGAATGTCGGCTCTGCGCAGCCATTCGCCGTTCCCCAGTGGGTGGACCTGTCGGTCGCAGAGTCACGTTTGCAGCTACCTTCGTTCCACTACACCCTGACGCAGGACGAAGCTGCCACCGTGCGTGGACAGACGGATGAGGCTGGTGGCATTCCCGCGTGGTTGTGGATGTCGGGCAATCAGCAGGACAGCGACCCAGGCAAGGGTGCCGCGGTTTGCGTTGGTGAAGCCGCGCGAGTTTCGGGACAGGCTCGCATGGGACGCTGCGTGGTTTCCGCCAAGAGCTGGCTATCACACCCGGGGGTGGATCGATCCGCTGACTTGTTGCCATGGCACGGGGAAGCGGATGTTCCTCGTTTGAGCCCGGCCGAGGCATCGACAAGCTACCTGATGCACCTGAGGAACGCGTGGGATGCTCAGCATCGTGATCACCCGATGGCCGAGCAAGACGTGGTGATCACGCTGCCCGCTTCTTTCGACGAGTTGGCTCGGGAACTCACGATTCAGGCTGCCAAGGCAGCGGGATTGCCACGGGTTCAATTGATCGAGGAACCGCAAGCCGCGTTCTATGCTTGGATCGACCAGAACGGTAAAGCATGGGATCAGTTGATCCGCGCCGGCCAGTCCATCTTGGTGTGTGACATAGGGGGCGGAACAACGGACCTGACGCTAATTCGCGTTCGATCCTCGAATGTGGAACCGGACGCCGATTCCGTGGATTCGTTTTCGAAGGGATCGGGACGGTTGCAGTTGCATCGCGTTGCGGTCGGGCAGCATCTCATCCTGGGCGGCGACAACCTGGATTTGGCGTTGGCGCGTCACGCCGAGAAAAAGTGGGAAGAGGAAACGGGGGCCACGCAGCCGCTGTCGCCACGCCAGTGGCAAGGTCTGGTGGCCGGCGCTCGCGCCATCAAGGAAACCATGCTCGGCCCCGATCCGCCCCCCGAGCGGCAATTGGTTATTGCCGGCTCAGGTTCCTCGTTGATCGGCAATGCGATCTCGATCGAGATCACGCGGGAGGACGCCGAGCAGGTGCTGATCGAGGGCTTCTTTCCTTCGGTGAAGCTTGATGCACGCGTGCACGAGGGGCAGAGCGGGTTTCAAGAGATGGGCCTGCCATACGCGGCGGACCCGGCCGTCACGCGTCACTTGGCGAGTTTCTTGGCAACCCATCGTTGCACTGATCAGAAAGAGGGCGACAGCGATGGCGTTGACCTTGTTCTGTTCAACGGCGGTGTTCTCAATGCACCGGAGATTCAGCGTCGTGTGCTGAGCTGCTTGAGAACCTGGTTCCCGGGTCGTGATTGCCAGGTGTTGGAATCACATTCGCTGGATCGAGCCGTTGCCGCCGGTGCCGCCTACTATGGGCTGGTGCGCCGTGGTTTGGGCGTTGCCATCACGGCGAATTTGGCACGATCGTACTTCGTCCAGGTGGAAGACGATCCACCGAAGGCGATGAATGTCATTCCGGCCGACGCTGAGGCGGGCCAAGCGTTCGTCATCGATCAACACTCGATGCGTCTGCGGGTGGGGCGACCGGCGCAGTTTCCGATGTGGTACAGCAGCACCCGTTTGTCGGATCGACCAGGAGAGATCGTCCCCATCGACGCAACCGAGTTTACATCCTTGCCCCCGATCCAAACGGCGCTGCAAGATCGACGCTTGAAACGCGACACGTCGATGGAAGTTGTGTTGGAATCATCCTTGTCGGAGCTGGGAACGGTCCAGCTTGCCTGCGTGGGACGCCCGGAGAATTCGGATCGGACCAAGCGTTGGAAGCTGGAGTTTGATATTCGCAAGTCGTTGGGAACGGACCGCCAAGCGCACGACGCGACCGGCGAGAGCCATGGCATCCTGGATGAGGACTTGATCCTTGCGTGTCGTGCGCTGATACGGGATGTGTACCGCGGTGCGGCAAAGCCGAATCGGTTGATGAAGGAACTGCAACGGGAACTCGGAGAATCGCGCGACCGCTGGCCGCCGGTCGTGCTACGAGAACTCTGGGCCAGCCTGATCGAGCACGTTGATCAACGCAAACGCTCGGCATCTCACGAAACCCGATTGATGAATTTGGTCGGCTTCGCACTGCGGCCCGGCTACGGTGTTGCCGTGGACGATTGGCGTGTCGCGGAGACTTGGCGTCTGTTGTTCGGCCGAACGGTTCACGGCGGTTTGCAGAATCAGCTGGAAAGCTTGATCCTTTGGCGAAGGATCGCCGGCGGTCTGACGGCAGGGCATCAATCGCAGTTGCGGGATCAAATGATGCGTTTGATCCAGGCTGCCGCCACCGAGCCGACACTCCTTGTTGAAGCATGGCGTTTGATGGGAGCGCTGGAACGTTTGCCGGTGAATATCAAGGAATCCGTCGTCAAGGTCGCTTTTGATGCTTGGACGCGCAAGAAGCTTGTCAACGCCCATGCGGCGGTGCTGGGAGCGGTTGGGCGAATCGGGGCGCGGGTTCCGGCCTACGGCGCGCTCAACACGTGTGTGTCCGCCGATACGGTCACGGGGTGGTTGGGCATCCTTTTGCGAAACCAGGCAACACGTGCATCGGATGAAACCGTGGCGAAGGCCGTCGAACGCGCTCGTCTGCTGGCCATCACGCAGCTTTGTCGTCGCTGCCATGACCGATTTCGTGATGTGGATGCAAAAACGCGTGAAACCGTGCTGAACGAATTAAGGCGCTGTGATGCACCGGAGTCGTGGCAGCGTGTGGTGGGCCAAGGGGGACCGTTTGATACCGAGACACAGGCCACGATCGTTGGCGACAGCTTGCCACTGGGCATCACACTTGCGTGAGGGTTCACGCGGCCCACGGTTGGAGTCCAGCCTTCAGGCGCTCGGAGGCCAGCCCAAAGCCCACTGCAGCTGGTGCTGGGCAAGGTTGTAATCGACAACCGATCGCAGGTAAGAACGCTGAGCCGCTTCGAGTGCTTGTGCCGACTGCAGCACTTCAATTGGCAAGCCCTGCCCATCGCGGATCCGCTCCAGATTCAAACGGTACGATTCACGCGCCTGTTCAATGGCGGCTTGGTTGAGATCCATCCTTTGACGCCGCCAAATCACACTTTGGTAGGCTTCCGCGACTTCGGATGCCACCTGGTCCAGCCGGGCCAGCTTCTCAAACTTGGCTTGCTGGACTCTCGCGGCACTGCCTTTGCGAGCTGCTTTCTCACCAAATCCCAGGTGGCGGACCTGCCAGGCGACCGCAGCGTCGAAGTCGTAGCGACTGTCAACGTTGTCGAGATCGTTGCCCAATCCGCCCCCGAAACCACCGCTGCTAAAGCCGAGCAGAACACTTGGAAGCCAGGGTGAGAGCTTTTCTTTCCGGTAGGCGTCACAGGCCGCTGACACCAAGGCTTGCGATTCCTTGAGCTCCGGACGATTGGAAAGTGCGGTGGCAATCAAACTGGCTTGGGAATCCTGATCAAGGCCCCAGTCCAACGGAACAATGCTGATGTCCATGGGCACCAGCTGACTCGCTTGTGGGAGGCTGATGATCCGCGCCAAGCGAGCTGCACGAAGCGCGATCGCTTCATCGGACTCCAACAAGCGACTCTGGTTCAGTAAGCGCTCCGCGCTGGTGCGTCGAGCGTCGGCTTGGAGTCCTGCGCCCGTCTCCGCGAAATCGTCGGTGATGCGTTTGAGTGAAGCAAATCGCTGCTGAGATTCCTGGAGAATCTGTCGGTCTTGATGGGCTGCCAGCAACTCGGTGTATGCGAGGGCGGCTTCGAGGAGTTGACGATTGGTTGTCGCCGAAGCCGCATGCCCCTGTGCCCACGCGGTCTTGCGGGTGATGTCATCTTGCAGGATGGCATCGGCCAAATGGAACTCCGCGCGTAAACCCGGACGCTGTGTTGTGCCAGCTCCATTTGCACTGTCGCCCAAACCGTATTGGAAGCTGTTTCGATTGACATCCACGATCTGGCCATTGCTGGCCTGATAATTCCCGTCGTGTCGGTGAAAACTGAATCCGACACGAAGCGACGGGAGCCAGAGTGCCCTGGCCGCGTCGAACTCGGCGTAAGCCTCGCGCACTCGCCATCGAGCCTGACCCACAACCGGGTGTTGGCCATCCACATAGGCCAATGCCGTTGGCAGGTTGATGGCAAACGAGTTCGCTCGTGGCTGCGCAGTATCACTGGGCGACGCCGTTGCCGCTTGATAGTCAACCGTTTCAACCTCATTGGCGGCCTCCGAGATGACGACCCCATCGCTCCCGGAACCGGGCCCCCTTTGCTCAGAAACCTGGGTAGGCTCTGCGGAAACGGTTTGGGCTCGCCTCGCCAAGAACCTTTGGCCAGATGAGCTGCATCCGGCACTCGCGCAGCAAAGCAACAGCAGAATTGGAAGCCGGGCCATCCATGCCCTCCTCAGGGAAATCGTTTCTCGATCGAATCCGACCGCCCAATCCGACCGCGGAGCATCCTGCTCGAGGGGCGCTGGCAGCCAACTGTGGGAACGCCGTGTCCATGGCTCAACTGGTTGCCGATCAGGTTCGAGGTGGGATGCGTCTCCTTTCCCACGTCGGTGTGGATCGGTTGACAAGGATGTTTCCAACGCTGGAACCGTTGCAAAAGGAGCAAGACTTTGCCGATGCGAGACTGTCCTCAGGTTCCCGGCGACTATGGTAGAGATACCGTATTCCCGGCGTTGACGGGTGATAACGATCGTGCGGAAAGTGAGAAAAAGCAGGATGTTGATTGGAGAACTATGCCGCGCACCAAGCGGCGAATCACGAGGGGGACGGTCTTGCCGAGCCAACATAGGCTGCGTTTTGGCGTTGTGGACGCTTTTCCTCGTTGCGGGCTGTCAACGTGAACGGACGCCATCAGAAATGGAGGCGGCCAGCAACCCGAAGGTCATTTCCGCGACCCCCGTCAAAGCGGTGACTGCGGCGGAATCGGAGGTCATCCGTACGACCGTGCAGCCTGCGACGGCCGTGGCGTTTTATCACACGC
>JBCCYK010000196.1:0-12799 GCA_039189905.1 Planctomycetota bacterium | reverse complement strand
GGACGGTGAGATGAGCCGTTTCATGGCGTGGGTTGGCGGGACCCACACGATGCGCTATCACGCCCACTATCACACGGGTGGCACCGGCCATGTGTACCAGCAACGCTACAAGAGCTTTCCCATTCAGGACGACGAGCATTTTCTGGTGGCGTGCCGTTACGTGGAGCGCAACGCGCTGCGGGCGGGCCTGGTGAAGCGAGCCGAGGACTGGCGTTGGAGCTCGCTTTGGCGGTGGTTGCGGAAACCAGAACCGGATCCCAAACTCCTCTCAGCTTGGCCTCTGGCAAGACTTCCCCGCTGGACAGATCGAGTGAACGAGCCGTTGAGCGATGCGGACCTGAAAGCCGTCCGCCAGTCCGCTCAACGGGGGCGGCCCTTGGGTGACGAGGGATGGGTGGAGTCGATCGCCCGGCGACTTAATCTGGAGTCAACCATGCGATCTCGCGGGAGGCCGCGGGTGCGTTTTCCCAAGGAAGAAGGAAACAAAGAGGCCTGACCCCTTTTTGGCGGAGAGATGTGCGACGACCTGGCGATTGTGACTTGCTACTTCAATCCTTGCGGTTACCGAAACCGCGAGATTGGCTACGCGCGGTTCGTTGAGGGGTTGGCGCGCCAAGGGGTTTCGCCATGGACGATGGAAGCAACCCTGCCGGGACAAGAGCGTTTCGTTCCGGAGGGTGACCGAGTGTTTCACGTCGAGTTGCCAGCACACGACTGGCTATGGCAAAAAGAGCGTTTGCTGAACCTGTTGGTTCAGCAGCTTCCCGGCGACATTTCCAAAGTCGCGTGGGTCGACTGCGATTTGTTGTTCACGAACGACCAATGGCCCCGGTTAACGTCGCAAGCGCTCGATACTTGGCCCGTGATCCAGTTGTTTGAGTTTGCTTTTTGGCTGGGACCGCAGGATGAAATCCTGAGCTGGCAGGGTAAAGCCGACCGGAGAGCCAGCTTGGCGTGTTTGGCCATGCATTACCCGGATCGCGCGCAAGACTTTCGGATATGTACCCCGGGCTTTGCGTGGGCCGCTCAACGGTCCTTGCTGGAAAAACACGGCCTGTATGAGTTCGAAGTCACCGGCGGGGGCGACACGATGATCTCGCTTGCGCTCTACGGGTGGCTTGATCACCCGTTCCTACACACGGGTACAAGAGCCATGATCCATGACGGCAAGAACTACGCCCGGTCGCTCTATCAGGATGTGAAAGGCTACGTGGGCTACATCCCCAATCACATCAAGCATCTGTGGCACGGCAGCTATGAGTCCCGCAACTACGTTGATCGACGACTCAAGCTCCAGGAATTGAAACTCGATCCCTTCCGCGACCTGTGCTACGACAACGAGACAAAGCTGCTCCGCTGGACCGAGTTTGCGAATCCACAACTGCGTGAGTATGTGCGATCCTATTTCCGTAGTCGTCGTGAGGATGATTGCGGTCTGGCGTCTTCTGTTTCCAATGTCGAATGACGTCCTAGCGTCATCGATGCCAAAGATGCCACAGCCATTCGAAAGAGCTACGCCCGCGTCCACGTAGGAATATCGCGTCCCAGCAAGGAAAAGAGCGATTGATTTGGCTCGAGGAAGTACGCTTTCATCGCAGCAACCGTCTTTGGATCTGCAATGGTCTCTGCGGAACCTCGATGATGATGAACCTCGAACCCAGCAGGAGTGAACGGCTCCAACTCCAGGAATCTCAGTAGCTCCGCGTATGTTTCCGCGGGACGAAGCATCCACTCTTCGAGTACCAGCACAAGGATCTGTTCCGGGGGCACATGCTCCATCAGGTGCGTCAGCTGCTTCGAATAAAGACCACGACCAAGCAATCCTCTCCAGGGACGAAGTGGCTCATTCAGTTCCGCCCGAACGTTGGCGGTGAGGGATCTCCCAGGACAACGCCAGTCCCACTCGTTCGAGAGTGGCATGACTTGTTGATAATGATGAAACTGGCTGATCGCACGCTGAACAGGCTCCCGAAGGGTCACGATCAGCTTTGCATCTGGAAAGACGCGCGCGATTCGCGGCGCTGCGCCCAAAGAACAGAGGTACTCAGGCGTCGCATCCATGCCGATGAGTTCAGGTTCGGGAAATCGACTCGCGTACCAATCGAAACCAAGCCCCCAATTAGGCCCGCAGAAGTACCTGAGTTCTTTTCCACTGCCAGGTGATTTTTCGCGGATCGCAGTTCCAACCTGCGGATGCGCTGCTAACCACCTGTACAAGGTGGTCGTACCCGACTTCTGAGCTCCGGCGATGATGATGTGATTCAGGTGCACGCGTCTTCCAGCAAGGTGCTGCGACTAGCAGAGGTTATGAATTCTTTCAGCAATCCTCTGCGGTGAATGCTGCGGTTGAAACTGCGCATATCGCGATGCGAATGCTTGGGCAGCATTCCCGTAGTTTGGATCCGAAAGTATAAGCTCCAATTTCGAAACGATGTCTGGCCCATCTTCGCGATGCGAAGCCAAACTGGCACCGACTTGCTCACACTTCTGCGCTGTCACAAACTGCTCAAGGTTGTGAGGAATTTGCAGGATGGGTTTGCCGGCTAAAAGCGTCGCACAGGTGACAGCGTGACCGCCATTGAGGATTGCGGCATCACAGTCAGAAAGGGCAGCGTCGATTGGAAGCGGACGATCAACGAAACGAAGGTGGGGTCCGGCAAGGCGCTGTAGTGGCTCGATGTCCATCCCATCGCAAACAATGACCGTTGGGTTTCCTCGAGCGAGGAGATGCTGGAACAGGTGGCCCAGTCCCTTGGATTTTTTCAGGTACGCAAAAATTCGCGGGCCGACGCCAGGAGGCCAGGGGACCATTCCGCCATTCGGCACTTGAAGAGGCCAAGCTCCCACATACTCGCCACTTGTCCGCTGTGGGTAGGGATCTAACTCAGCGAGACTCAGCAGAAAATGATCGCTGAAGTCATACAAGGAGCCAAAGTGATTGAGGCCACGTTTTCCGTGGCCGTGCAGCACTTGATTCACTTCGCCCGTGAGAAGCACTTCAGACGCCGCGGCATCTTCGTCGTTGTTGCATGGCACCAAAGGGGGCAGCGGATGGATTTGTGGTGGATGTGCGAAACCGAGTCCGAAGAGAACAACCGGGATGCCGGACTGACGCAACGCGAGGAGGGCCCCCGGAGCATGATCGGCAACAACCACATCCGGTGACGTTAAACGCAGGATAGACTCCCAGCAGGCATACGCGTTTGTGAGGTAATCACGATCGCCGAAGCCAACGTTCCGCAGGACTTGCGCGAGACAACAAGGGTGTGGGTGAAGGTCGTTCGATCTTCGTGTCCGAGTCGGCGCCTGCAGGACATCGCATCCAAGACCCGCGTAGAGGCGGTCCACTTTGGAGATGTCACGGACAACGAGCGTGACGTCATGACCCCGTTCTTTGAGTTTGGATGCAACGGCATGGAACGGGCCGATATGCCCTAAACCACCCCCGTATTCCCAGACATAGACAATGCGTGACACGTTCGTGTTCAGCGGCCCACGCAGTAGAGCGTGGTGTCCGAACGGAGCAACAAGAGGTTGTTGGCGATTGCGGGTGTGGCGTTGAAGCGTTCGTCGGGCGTTCCCAAGCGATTCACGCCGATTTCTTCGTAGGCGGGTTTCGCAGCAAGAACTAAAACGCCTTCATCACGCGTTGTCAGGAAGAGGTGCTTGCCATCGCTGACGATCGATGCGTAAACGCGACTGCGGGTTGGCATCCGCTCGCGAAACATCTCCTCGCCGTCGCTGGAACGTAAGCAAAGCGCGATGGCTTTGTCGTGCGACCAATACAGATGGTCGTTGACCAGGACGGGTGTCGTCACATTGGCGCCCCGTGAAACGTCCCAAACCAAGTGCGACTCGCTCAAATCACCCCGGCCACCGGCACGAACGACGAAAGTTTTGTTGGAGCGACCTCCACTGCAATAAAGCATCGAACCGTCTGCGACAACGCGTGGGACAATGTAGTCCTCGATCGCATCGCATCGCCACAATCGCTCCCCGGTGGATGGATCCAGGCCGAGGATGGCGTCCTTTTGGTTGAGGACCAACTCAGCCTTCCCTACTTCGGTTTGGATGACGGTTGGCGTGGTCCACGCACGCAGTATTTCATCTGCTTGCCACACGACCTCGCCCGACAACTTGTTGATCCCGTAAGCCGACCCGCCCTCGATCGAGGCGTTCATGATTACCAGATCACCAAACAGAATGGGACTCGCTGCGGCGCCGAAACCAGCTGTGTCGGTTCCCAAGTTGCGCTGCCACAGGAGATCACCTTCCAGCGACACGCCGACGAGGCCGGACGGCCCGAAGAAGGCGTAGACGCCGCTGTCATCGACACAGGCGGTGGGGGACGCATACCCGTGTTCGGCGACTCGCTTGGCAATGGGCTGTTCGCTGGGATCCGGATCGATGGGGCAATCCCAAAGAACCTCGCCCGTCTCCATTGCGATGCAGAGCACATGCAGCTTCAGGTCAGCTCGATCCCCGGGGTCTTCGATGGACTCCCCGTAACCGGAGTAGCCCGTCAGATAAATGCGGTCGCGATAGACCACGGGACTGCTGCTGCCACGCGCGGGCAAGACGCGTTTCCACTTGAGGTTCTTCGTTTCGCTCCACACCGTGGGAACGTCGGCATCAACCACCCCTGAGCCGTTCGGGCCACGGAACTGATTCCAGTCGTCCGCTGAGTGGGCGGCATCGAGGCGAAGCACACAGCAGACTGCCAAGCCTACGACGAAGTTCAAGGACGGCGTGGCAGTCATCCTCAAACGTCCTTCCAAGCTCGGTCTGCGGCACTGGCCAAGACGGCATCGCAAACGGCTTGGGTTTCCAAGGCGTCCCGGAAGTCGGGGTGGCAGGGTTCGCCCGTTTCGATTGACTTGAGGAAGTCGGCGACCTGGTGAATGAAGGTGTGTTCGTAGCCGATTTGCAAACCGGGCACCCACCAATTGCCCATGTAGGGCTGGTCACCGTCACTGATGTGGACGCTTCGCCAGCCGCGAACAACGCCCTCGTCGCTGTGGTCGAACCATTCCAATCGATGCAAGTCGTGAAGGTCCCAGCGAAGCGACGCGTGTTCGCCGTTGACTTCCAAGGTATAGAGCGCCTTGTGGCCGCGGGCGTATCGGGTTGATTCAAAGAGACCCAGCGAACCATTGTCGAAGTGACAGAAGAAGCTGCAGGCGTCGTCGATGCTGACAGGCTGCTTCTCACCGGTATCGGCATGCACGCGTTCCTTGACAAAGGTTTCCGTCATGGCCGAAACGTCTTTGATGCCCCCGTTGAGCCAGATTGCCGTGTCGATGCAATGCGCTAAGAGGTCACCCGTGACGCCGCTGCCGGCTGCCTCCGCATCCAGACGCCAGGTGGCGGCGCCACCCTGCGGGACATCCGCATTAATCGTCCAGTCTTGTAGGAAGTTGGCCCGATAGTGGAACACGCGTCCCAAGCGGCCTTCATCGATCAACTTCTTCGCCAGCGTCACCGCGGGAACGCGGCGGTAGTTGTACCAGACCATGTTCTTCACGCCGGCCTTTTCAACCGCTTGGCACATTTCCTCGCCTTCGGCGACGCTCATCGCCAAGGGCTTCTCGCACAGGATCATCTTGCCTGCTTCCGCGGCTGCGATCGAGATTTCCTTGTGCAGATTGTTGGGCACGCAGATGTCGACCGCGTCGATGTCGTCCCGTTTCAGCAGTTCACGCCAATCGGTTTCGACCGATTCGTAACCCCAGGTATCCGCGAATGCTTGCGCTTTCTCAGCATTGCGAGCGCAAACCGCTTTCAGTGCCGGGCGGACTTCGCAGGGGAAGAAGTGGTTGGCCTGGGCATAGCCGTTGGTGTGCGCCTTGCCCATGAAGCCATAGCCGATCATGCCGATGTTGAGTGTCTTCATTGCGGTCGAATTTGAGAGTGGAAGTGGGAATGGGAGTCGTGTTGGGAGATGCTTGCACGGAAACGGCCGATGGGTGCACGTTCCATGGGAACTGGCGCGAGGTGGGGCCCGGTGCTTACCCTCCCCTCGCTTCGCTCGACCCTCCCAGGGGGAGGGTGAATAGGGGACAAAGCCCCTTGGCGCGTTAGCTGGTCCCTTCGTCCCAACCGTGTGCGTCTTGCACGGACAGCATGGCCGCTAGGATGCTGTTCCAGGTTTCCGGCTTGTGCATGACTTCATTGGGGAACATGCAACCGTCCCAGCAAATGTGTTTGCAGGTGGTTAGCACATCGCCGTGCTCGTCACGCAGCCAGTGCCCGGCGTCTTGGGCGATGTCAAGTTTGCCGTTGGGGTCATCGGGCAGGCAGTGACGACCGGTCTTGTCGTGACTGCCGGTTCCGTGGACCGTCGCGTCGTTCTGGGCCACATGGAAGTCGATCGTCCACGGGCGCAACGCGTGGGTGAGTTCTTTGAGTGCTTCCCCTTTCTTGGAAGCGTCTTGCCAATCGAAGTCCTCTGGCAAGATGGCGTCTTCGGGTGCGTTGTAACCGAGCAGATAGAGCAGCGTGTGTGCCATATCCGCTTGGAAACCCAAACGCTCGGGATGACCGACACGCTCCAGCAAGTCTGTCATCTTTCGCCACGAGTGCATCCCGCCCCAGCAGATCTCACCTTCGGCGGCCAAACGCTCGTCGTATTCTTCCGCGATGTCACACGCGGCTTTGAAGGTATCGGCGATGCGGCTTTGATTGGCTTCGGGGTCTTCGACCCACTGCGATGGCGCCGTTGCGCTGTCGATGCGGACGACCCCGTGGGGGCGAACGCCCAGTTGGCGAAGTTTGCGACCGATTTCGCATCCTTTGCGCACTTGCGTTAGAAACGCGTCGATCTCTTCCGCGCTCCCGGCCGCGCTTCCGCCGCCTGTCGGTGGCCAAACCGGGGCGACGACTGTGCCGATGTCGAGGTTGCGACTGCGGACTTTGTCCGCCAAGGATTCGAGTTCCTCGTCCGTGGCGTCAATGGACACGTGGGGGTCAAACAGAAAGAGGTCCACGCCATCGAAGCGCCGACCGTCGACCTCCGCGGCGGCCGTCATATCCAACATCGTGTCCAGTGGGATCACGGGGTTGGCGTCGTCCTCGCCCTTGCCCACCACACCTGGCCAGGCAGCGTTATGCAACTTGGGGAATGCGTGCGGGTGGTCGGTCATGTTGGAGGGCCTTGATGGAGGATTTTGGGTTGTTCAAGGCCCATTAGGGTCGGCTGAGGAGCGTGTCGATGCAAGCCCTGGAGATGGGGTGAAGCATCGGATTAAGGAGTTTCCGACTCCACCCTCCTTTTGTGAGCGACCAAGGCGGCCAATTGGCGATCCCGCCACGCTCTCCTGGCATCCAGATCGGCACGATCAAGTGCCCTCGTTCGTTCTTCGATCACCTGTGCGGCGAGCTGACCGGTCCAGGGATGGCGGGCGGGACGGGACTGCCCGAGCGACACGTACGACTCCGCGTAACGATCCAGGTAATCCCTCACACCTTCGGGCGCGTTGAGGTCGATGGTTTCAAACGGCCCCATGAAACTCCATCGCAAAGCAAGCCCATGCTTGATCGCATCATCGATGTCGGCGACCGAGGCAATCCCCTCGGCAACCAAGTTGAATGCCTCGTCCAAGAGGGCACCTTGAAGTCGGTTCACCACAAAGCCCTCCGTTTCCTTTTGCAAGACGATCGGACGTTGTCCGATGTCAAGCATCCGTTTTCGGCAGCGCTGCACGGACTCCAGTGACGTCCAGGGAGACGGCAGCAACTCGACCAAGGGGCAAAGATGGGGTGGGTTGAGCGGATGCGCGACCAAGCTCCGGTTTGCACCGGAGGATTCTTCCAGAAAGACACTCGGTACGATGTGCGATGTCGAACTGGCCAGAATCGCGTCTTCGGGTGCGATGTCGTTGAGTTGCCGGAACAGATCTCGTTTGGCCTCGGGCTCTTCGGCAATGTTCTCTTGAACGAACCCCGCTTGACCCACGGCATCATGCAGGTCGTCGCACACCTCAATGCGTTTTAGGACCGATTCCGGGGTTTGCTGGTGAAGCAGGTCCGCGTCCGATAGCACCCTTAGCGTTGCAAGGATTGCGTCCAGCGATGCGTGGGCTTTCGCGGGATTGCGATTGAAGAGGCGAACGGGGTGGCCGGCACGAGCGAAGGTGGCTGCCCAAGATCGCCCGATCATGCCGGTGCCGACGATGGCGATAACGCAGGCCTTCAAAGGAACGGTGTTTGAGGTTGGCGAACTGGAACTCGACATCAAAGGTGCGAGTCGATCCAGGAACGGATCTGCTCCTTGCTCATGCCACCGATCTGATCGTCGATGACCTCGCCATTTCGCACGAGGATCAAATGCGGGATGGGTCCGATTTCAAACTCGGCTGTCAACTGGGGGTTCGCATCCACATCGATCTTGAGGAAGTTGACGTCGCCCGCTAACTCACCTTCGAGTGCATCAATCTCCTTATCCGTGCGGACACAAGGCGGACACCAAGTCGCTCCAAACTTGAGCACTCCAATCTTCTCGTCATTCCAGGTCTGCTTGAACACAGCCGGCGTGATCGCCTCGACCTCGCTGACCGAGGGACTTGCTGGGGGGTTGCAACCGACGAACACCATCAAGCCAACGGCCAACCCGAGACAAGCCGTCACCACGGGAGTCCGTGACGGCCATGAACCTCCGAGCCGGGCGGATGGATCGAAACCACGCGGGAAGGGACGGTGAAGATGTGACATGACGTCAAGTTCCAGGCGGTCGGTTCTGAGACAGCGCTTTCTAATTTTGAATCGAATGGAGCGCAAATGCGAGAGGGCAGTCCGTGAAGAAACCCGATGGGTGGGGACACAGTTAACCATGCGGGAATAGGGGTCACCTTGCGGAAATGCAGCTGAGCTACCACGCAGCGGTCACCCCTGCCGCCATCAGGAAATGGACAGAGTTTCGTCCTGTCCGCCCGCACACTTCTTCGCTCCCCCTAGGGACAACCCGGATTTCCGCTCGCCCCGAACCGCCAAAACGGATCAGGAGTAGAAGTTGTAGGCCTTGTTGTAGGGGTCGAAATCGGCGTCGGTGAGGCCCACATTGATCTTGAGATTGAGGTAGTTGTATTCCTCAATCACATCGCCCTGTTGGCCTTCGACCTTAGGCCAGTCGTAGGCGATGTAGCGGATCGGCAGGTTGTATTCGTCATCCAGGAAGACCTGGGCTTGGTAGAATTCCAGTCCAGGCCGTTTGACGGGCTGATTGACCTGCAAAACGGTGCAGACGCGATTCTGCAATCGAGCGCCCTTGCGGAATTCGCAAGTGACATCTTCATACTTGAGAGCCTTCTCGCCGCGTTCGATCAGTTTGACGATCATGTTTTCCACGCCGATGTCGGTCAGCGGATAACGTTGCCCGCGCATCGCCAGCATCCCATCGGGAGGAATGGTGACCGTTGGTAGGAACTTGCCCTTGAAGCCGCCTTCGTGCGCGACCAGGTTGCCGTCGTTCTGATTCTCGACATAAATCACCTCGCGGCCTTTCACACCGCTCGGCTTGAGGAACATGAGGTAAACGGACATCGGTTGCACGATGTTGCCGCCCACCACCTTGCGATTGCGAACCTTCATGGACATGTATTCATGTTCGCCGACAGAATCGCCAATGCGTTCCCGCTTGACGAGAACCGCGGTGTAGTCATTGACCTGGGCGACGCTTTGCCGGAGGGATTCGTCGGCCATTTGCAAGGCCTGCCGCAGTTGCGGGTTTTCACGACCACTGCGTGCGGAGGCTTCCCGGCTGGGGGCCAACGAGGCGTTGGCCACGCGGTGCACGGGTTGGCTCCAGTTGGCGGGCGGGGCGGCGACGCTGCGAGACGCGACGGAACCAGCGATCAGGCCTCCGGCCCAAGTGAGAAATTGGCGTCGTTGCGATTGCATGAACAGCTTCCTTGCCGTGTGATTCGATCGAATGGTTCAGGCATGTGTCTGACCACACCATGGATTGGCATCGGCACACACGGGTGCCAAAACCCACGCCGAGGCCTCCCGGTCACAACATCCTCACAAACCGCACAAGAAGAAACAGCCTGAACGGGAAGATAGCGGACGTGAGCCTGACCCAGCGTGAAACACATCCTACCGCAGTGCCTTGTCTCGTCGCGAGATCGATTGAGACCCCTTTTTTGGGTTGCCCTGCGTTTGGGACCGCGATCTCAATCGTCGGACGGCTTCTGCGCGTTCGCTTGGCTTTGTTTTTTCAGCATCTTTTGCAGCTCCTGCATCTGCCTGGCAAGCCGTTCAAACTCCTTGCTCTTTGATTCCAGGGTGTTTTCCAAGCGGCGGATGGACTCTTCCGCTTCGCTTCGCTGCACTTGCAGGGAAGGCACGAGATGCATGCCCGGCAAGTGACGCCAGACGGGGTTCCCGGGCGGTCCCTTCTGCTCCGAGGAGTTGCCGGATTCGGGATTGGTTCCCTGGACTGAGAAGGGCATGAGTTTGCCGTCGCGGTAAGTAAACAGGTTGGATCGTTCGCCAATCACGCCAGGACCTGGCGACGCCGCAGCAAAGGGCATCCCGGAAATCGGCCAGTTCCCGAAGGTGGCGGGCGATCCCAAAGGGTTGTGCGCGTACGCAGCATGTGTGGACCGGGACGTCTGGGAAGGGTTCGCTTGAAGTTCAAACTCCTTCTCGATGGATTGATCACCGCGTTGAACGGTCAATGCGATGACGTCACCCGCTCGATGGTCTGCAACGCGACACGTCAACTGTTTTGCGGATGTCAGGTCGTGGCCGTTGAATGCGGTGACCACATCATTCGCTTCGAGCCCTGCTTCATCCGCAGCGGATTCTGGCATGACGCGCTGAACGACCACCTGACCGTCGGCCTCTGACAAGGCGATGCCGATGCTCCCGCTCTCCAGTCGGCGCGGTTCTCCCGAAACCAGGCCATTTTCTTTCCAATCGTCGATCAAACGCTGGACGATGGTTGTCGACATCGCAAGCTGATCGGGTGTGCGGGAGGATGACCAGAATAGCGTCGGGGGCCGATCCGTTTGTGGAGTCCCAACACCATAGACGCCTTGAACCGTCCCAGCGTGATCGACCACGGGGGCACTCAGCCAATCGGCCTGATAGGCCTCCCCAGCAAGCACCTGGGTTGTCCCCAGCGATGGGTACGTGAACGAGGGCTTGCCAGCTGCCATTCGCGGCCGAAAGATCAGCGTGTTGGATGCGTCACGTGTGGCGAGCACCAGCGAGCTGCCAGCAGCTGGCGGTGACGCGGCAAGTTTCAAGGGTGTCAACTCGGCTTCGCTCACGTGAACCAAGGCCAAGTTGGTGCGCGCGTCGGAGACGATCACCTGTCCTTTGGTAGTCGAACCGTCCGGCAGAACGATTGAAACCGGCGTGTCGGAGATCGGGATGGGCATCGTGGCCACGACGTCCTTTGCGACGGCGAACCCCAATCGCGTTGATG
Organism: Planctomycetota bacterium; assembly: GCA_039189905.1. GTDB lineage: Bacteria > Planctomycetota > Planctomycetia > Pirellulales > Pirellulaceae > Rhodopirellula. Next base: position 1,368 of record JBCCYK010000196.1, on the reverse strand, counting down.
TCGGTGACGGATGAGGGAGTCTGCGGTTGGGTGAGGGGGCAAGCAAGCATTTCACAAGCGACCGATCGAGGGCCTCGTACGCGGCGGTGAAATCAGTCGTCCAACCAGTGGGCATGACGGCCACGCAGGCGAACGTCATCAAAGCAAGTCGCAACATGGTATTGCTCCATGGTAGTGAAAGGGAATCAGTGGGGGTGATGTAGGGTTGAGTAAGCAGACGCATCACAGGGTGAACTCGTAAGCGTCCTTGTCGGCTTGCATGACCGTTTCAATCTGTTCTTGTGTTTCGACTGGGATCGCCTCGGAGCCGAGATCGACCCACTCGACTTCGGGTTGGTAGCCGACGAGCTGATAAGCATCGGAGTCGGAAGTCGCTTGGAACAAGGGCACCAGCCGGACCACCTTGGCGGTCACTTGGAAGGGCGCCATGCGATCTGACGTCGCGTCGGCAATGGGGAGTGCTCTGACGACCGATGGTTGATTCACCAACTCAGGGGATGACTCGATGGAAACGGGTTTCGATGCATGAAGCGTCCACCACCCGCAGCATGCGATCACCGCGACGCACGCAACACCGCGACGTCGGCGTCGTTTCTTGAGTTGTGCCCGCTTATGGATCGAGGCGAGAGTGCAGCCCGACGACGGCGGTGGCGGAGGCGCCGGTGCCGACAGAGGGTGAAAGGTGCGATTGGATTCCATCGGTTTCAACGTTCCGACGTGAGAGAACAAGCGGCGAGGGGTACGGAGGAAACAACAGGTTGACCTGACGTCGGTTCGACAGGCATTGGATCGGGTGAGAGTCGTCTCAGCTTCGCGATGCCATGGTGCACGCGCGTCTTGGCGGTCCCGACTTTGCATTTGAGGATCGATGCGATGTCTTCGTAGCTCATTTCATCACCGTACCGCAGTGTGAGTGCGAGTCGCTGAGGCGTTGGCAGTTTCGCGACATCGCACCAAACGCTGTCTCGCCACTGTTGTTCCGCGAATGCGGTTGCCGGGTCGATCGGTTGGGAGCGGATCTGATTTCGGACATAGCGTGCGATTCGCCGCGTGGCTCGGACGCGTGAGCGAAAGCGTCGTCGGGTGATGCCAAGCAAGATGGAATGCAGCCAAGTACTTGGCAGTGACTGGTGGCGGAATTGGTGTGCCGACTCAAACGCAGCCAGAAACGTCTCTTGGGTGAGATCTTCCGCTTCCCAAGCGTCACCGGTCAGCAACCACGCGGTGCGATGCACCCGTGGGTAATGCTGCTCGATCCAGGCGTCGTCGATTTGCAAGGGAGTGGAGTGGAGGTTTTGGGGTGTTCGTTGGCCAGCCCAATCCGGGTACGCCTCGTCTTCGGCATTGATGCCAATGACCCGCGTTCGG
>JBCCYK010000195.1:0-12824 GCA_039189905.1 Planctomycetota bacterium | reverse complement strand
GCATCGTGCTGGCGAATCCGGCTTGGTGCGTCAATCGAGCCGAAATCGCGGCTCATCGGCCTGCGTGACCTCGTCGCCAAATGGGTCGCTGCCAAACGCCAACGCCCCACGCGAGGTCGTTCGCGGTTCGTGCCATTCTGATCTGAGAAATCTCCCATGTCATCGACCGAAGCTAGCTCCGATTCCGTTCTGAATTCCGCGCTTGCATCCGTGCAAGCGGCCGCAGCGGAGGGCAAGCTGACCGACGGGGCTGTCGACAATATCTCGCAGTGGTTGACGCAAGACCGGTATGCGTCCTATCGACCGACGCTTCTGCAACACATCGACGACGAAGCATGGCAAATCCTCGATGACGTCTATTGGACGATCATCCCATTCGGAACGGGCGGTCGCCGGGGCCGTATGTATGACATTGGATCCAATGCGATCAATGACCGCACCATTGGTGAAAGCGCCCAGGGACTCGCGGACTACGTCAATGAGGTGCTGGCCGACAAGGACAACAAGTCGTGTGCCATCGCCTACGACACGCGTCACCGATCACGCCACTTCGCGGAACTGTGTGCGTCCATCATGGTCGCGGCAGGAATGAAGGTTTATTTCCTGGACGACTATCGGGCGACGCCCCAACTGAGCTTTGCGGTCCGGCATTTCCGTTGTGATTGTGGCATTATGGTGACCGCCAGCCACAACCCACCCAGCGACAACGCCGTGAAGGTGTATTGGTCGACCGGTGGGCAGGTGTTGCCACCCCATGACAAGGCCATCATCGAACGCGTGATGTCTTGCCAAGCAATCAAGACCGTGCCATTCGAAGAGGCCCTGTCAAACGGACGCGTTGAGATCGTCACCGAGACGGTCGACGAGTTGTTTCTCGACGCGGCGTCCGCCTGTCGCTTTGACGGCCCACGTGATGTGCGCGTGCTCTACACACCACTTCACGGTGTCGGTGCCGCTGTGGTGATGCCTTTGCTGTCGAAAGATGGCTTCAAAGATGTGGAGGTCTATCAACCGCACGCCGAACCAAGCGGGGATTTCCCCAACGTTCCAGGCCACGTTTCAAATCCCGAGAACACAGCCGTTTTTGATGCGCCGATCGACTTTGCCAAACAGTCGGGTCATGAAGTGATTCTCGCAACCGACCCAGACTGCGATCGCCTGGGCGTCGCAGCCCCAGTGACCAACGACACGCAAGGGGATTGGGGCACCTTCAACGGCAACCAGATCGCGGCCCTACTCGCAGACTACGTCCTCCGCTCGCGAAAGGCATCCGATGCCCTAACGCCCAAATCGTTTATCATCAAGACGCTGGTCACGACGGAGCTCGTACGCAAAATCGCTTCTCACTATGGAGCACGTTGTGAGGGCAATCTGCTTGTGGGCTACAAACACATCGCGGGTGTCATCGATGCAGTGGGTCCCGAGGACTTCGTCTACGGTTGCGAAGAGTCGCACGGCTATTTGGTCGGTCAGTACGCTCGGGATAAAGACGGGGCTGTAGCTTGCATGCTGCTCAGCGAGTTGGCGGCCTCGTTGAAAGCGGCGGGGCATTCCTTGCACGATCGCATGGCCGAGTTGTACACGACCCACGGCTATCACCTTGAGAGTCTGACGAACGTCTTCATGGAAGGCAGTCAGGGAATGGCTGCCATGCAATCGCTGATGGCGACGTTCCGAACGGATCCGCCGACGGAGATCGGGGGCATGGGCGTCGCCCAGGTTCGGGACTACCAGTCCTTGACCACCAAGCAAATCCCGGATGGCAGCGTCGCACCGCTGGATGGTCCGGAAGGCAATCTGGTGATCCTGGACCTTGCGGAACCGGGCAACTACGTCGCGGTACGTCCAAGTGGGACCGAGCCCAAGGTGAAATTCTATCTCTTCACCTCCTTGAGCGCTGACGACTCCCAGGATCTTCCGCGAGCTGAAACGCTACTGTCCGAACGTGTCGCTGCCATTCAAGCGTCGCTCAAGGAATTTGCATTGTCCTGAGCCTTCCTGCCAAACGCCAACAGCAAACGGTGCTTCGATGCGCCGTTCCAGGGGACTCGTCTCCTTAGGACTCCAAACGTTCCCCGGTGAATGGATCGGTCTTGCTGTCATCTGAGAGTTCGATGCCATCGGCCGTCGACTGCGACGCGTTGAGGAGGCGAACTTCACGAATCTGCTTGCGTGCCTCATTCATGGTGCGTCGTGCCGGCGCAATGCTGCTGGCCACGGAAACGGTCAGCCCCTTGGGGACAACTCGGCGAGCAGGTTCTTCGAATTGCGAAAGCGTGCCAATCTGTATCTCCTCCGCCATCCAATCCAGATAGTTCAGCAAATCGACTTGGAGTAATCCAAGGGCCCCAAGCTTCTTGTGGGAAGCAATTCCGAACGCCCGCTCGGTGAGCAGCGCGGTCTGAAACAGATCCATCGTTTCCAAACGCGCTAAGCTTTGATCGAGGCGTTCGTGCTGTTCGGGACTCAGTTGAGCACGGTCGATTAAATCGCGGACGTTCTCCAAATGAGCTTGGACGATCGCAGCGTGCATCATGAAACCAACCACCAGCGGTGTGTCCTTCTGCAGGTGGAGGAGGCGTTGCTGTGTCATCACCGATTCATACGCCGCGTCGGCTTGCTCCGATGCGATCAGATAACGTGTCTGAGCATGGAGTAGTCTCGCAACGGCTCGGGGTGAAGTTTCTGACTGCAGCGAATCCAAGATGGAAGCCGCCGTGCCTGGCAGTGGAGCTGTGTACGACATTCGGTCGCAGTGTGATGCCTTGTCAATCGCTGCGAAGGCACTTGAATGATCGCTCGTCAGCGTCAAGAGGATTCCACGCTGTTCCGCCGTTAACGGCTTGGAGCGATCAAAAAAGTCTTCATCCGACCACAACGGTTTCATGACGCGTTGTGCTGCAGCCACGACATCCGCATTCGCATTCAGAACCGTGGTCGCGTCATTTGGGTTGGCGTGGGCGTTGACAGCGTAAACCGAGGACAAATCCGCAAACGTGGTTGGCTGACCCGCTGCCGCCAAGTCTGCAATCGCCGCATTGATACGGAACTGGCGAAGAACGACGGGTAATGTCAAAGATACCACGCCGAGCAGAAGCAGCAGCAACAAACCGAGGAGCACTCGTCGAACGGTCATGCGAACAACCGGGGTTAGGCACGGATCTGATATTGTCGCAGCAAACGCCGCAACTGACGCCTCAGTGATCAACCTACAACATGCAGCTAACCGTCGCCCGCTACACCGCCAGGTACCTTCTTTTGGATCCGAATGTGATTGGCCTTGCCGCTCTCGATCATCTCGCGAATCGCTTCTTTGTCTTCGGACAAAATCCAAACCCGGTCCATCATCGTTGGGGATGGCGTGACACGCTGGTGCATCAGGTGCACGATGGACTTGAGAGAAGCACCTCGGATCTCTTCGTTCGGATGATCCAGCCCGGGCAGAATGAAGTCGTAGTGGCCCAGTGTGGCGATTGCGGGGAGTGCCCGCCACAAACAGTTCGTGTCTTCCTCGGCAAGCTTGGTTTCGGCAAAGCGAAGCAAATCCGGCAGGATGGCATCTGCCCCGGGAGATTCCAACGTTGATTGGGTCACATCCAAGACATAGCATGTGTAAAGGCTGTCGATGTCGTTCTGCATTAACCCCCAGGCCAAGTGTGGCAGGAGTGGTGAGATGTCCGTCCCGTCCGCGCCCATTTGCTTGATCACGGTTCGCTGTTGGTTCAGGGCGTCCTTGTCCAATGCCGCGATCGCGGCGGCTGTTTGAGCCAGACGCGGTTCAAGTTCATCGGTTGACGGAAATGGGTCGCTGGGACTTGCCAGCGGGCTTCCAAGAGGCGATCGAGAAACGACAGGCGGCTCGATTGTCCGTCCCGCGGGGTCTTCGCTCATGACTCGCTCGGTCAACGGATTGTCGACATTGTTGCCTTGTTCCATGCGGTCCACCTTGGCCAAGAAGTCCAGGTCGGCTGCTTGCCTGGGAACTCGTGGGGCCTGACGTTGCTGCCGTCGGAGGTAGCTCATGTCCGCTTCGCTTAGAGCCGTGATCGGAACCGTGATCTCGGTCCCGTTGTCGGAGCGTTGCAGGACGATGCTTGCATTCTCTGGCCTCAGCAGAGTCGCCACGACTGAGAACTTGCCTGTTTTGCTTTTCCATGTCCGTGGCTTGGCATCGATCGCCGTTCCGAGTGGAGCGAGCTGCAAACCAGCGCCTGCCAAATTCTCGTTGCCAACGCCGCGATTGGGTTGAGCGGCTTGAGGTTGAAACGCGGGTGTTCGCGCCGCCAAGATGACCCCGCCCTCCGCCGCGCGAATGAACAAGTGAGTGGTGTTGCCGTGTGTTGCTGCTTCGGGATGATCGAGCAGGTAGTTGCGCCGGTGAGCCCAGCCGTGACGCAGCTGATCCATCTCTTGAAACGAGCCTGGCAACGTGAGCCGACGGACCCCCAAGTCCGCCGCTGACACGGACAGCTTCCGCCCGAGGATCACATCGTCGTCGATCACGTAGACGGTCCTCTGCGTGCGATCCGGAATGATCAAATCTCCCCAAGTGCCTGGAACTTGCGACAACGGGACGCCAGCCAAAACCACATTGCGGCCGATCCAGTAACCACCCGGCGCGACCTGGTACAAATACGTGTTGCTGCGCGCGTCCCCCTTGACGACCTCGCGAGAGTCACCACCGGACCGGACATATTCCTGTGTCAGATAGCCCGTGATCTGGCCGCCGCTGCTCAGGTTGAACGATTCATGGCGCAGGAACATGCGACCGTCGTAGCTCGAAGTGCCCAAGGCAGACTTTGAGATTGGAACGAAGCGACCGTTGGGGCTGGTCGCATAAATCATGCTGTCACGGTAGAAAGCTTGCGAGCCTTCCCCGTGACAGGTCACGAACAACTGTCCCTTGAAAGCCTTGCCACTCGCCGCCGCAATGTGCACCACGCCGGTCTTGGGAACGCGCCACTCACGGGTCTGGGTCCAGTTGCCATTCCGTTGCACAAAGAAACGGATCACGCCCTCGTTGCGACTCGCGGTGATGATTTGATTACCGCGCCACAAGACATTCCTCGGCGCCGGGCATTCGAATTCGCCCGCAACCACACCCGCCAGAACGTCATAAATCGACACCAAGTTGTCGCCCTCATGCGCGATTGCTAGGAACTTCCCATCCTCAGACATTTCCATGCAGGTCGCTGCGGACTCGAGGTCGAGGGCACGCATGACAACGTCCTCGCCGGCACCTGCTCGCTGAATCGAATCGTCTGCTCGGCAATGATCTTCCATAATGCCGGCGCCCATCCCAAGCAACAAAGCAATAGAAAGAAGTCGGTTTGGCAGGAGCATCACAAAGACGGTGCTGGCACGGCGTGGTCGAAACATGACGGGAATGAAGAGGAGAGTGATCACGAGATTGGAGTACCCAGGCGTAAGTGCTGGGCACTTAGCCTATCCAAAACAAGACCGCGGGTGGTGGATGAGGGACGCATCGCCTACTGGCGGGCGCGATACGCCCACACACAGAAGCAGAGGCCGATAAAGACATACACGTACGGCAGGATGGGAATAGAAATACCGTGGTGCAACTTGGCGATGCCAAAGCAGAGCAAACCACCACCGAAAATGCTTCCAATCGGAGTACGCTGTAGCCGCAGGCATTTGGACGCGACGAGCAAGCAAAGCGACGCGAGAAACACGCTGAGAAGAACGAGCAGAATGGCGTCACCTGCGAACTCCTCAACCAATTTGAGCGTGTCATAGTTTGATAGGGATATCGCAAACGTTCCACCCATCACCATCAACAAGAGCATGGAGAAGAGGATCTGGAAGATCCCAAACGTGGCCATCAAAACCCCAGCCAGAACCTGTCTCACCTGCCAAACGCGCCACAGTCCCGTTTTTTCCTCCTGCGTCATGGGTCTGAACTGCCTTTCATTGACCGGATGCATGGCCGCAGCCGAGGCTCGCCGTACGCTTCGTTTCACATCGCCACAATTCTATGAGACCAGGTGAGACGGGAGGCAGCGCAAGAGATACAGGAGCTTGAGAAACTGACCACGCAACACGTCCGTTGTCTTCGCTGTATCGAGACCCAATACCCCGCATAGCTCAATAGTGGGTTCTAGCGATAGCGAAAAAGTTGGCGTCTGTCACTACGACTGGAATCGAAGTGGGAGCAATTGCAGAACACGCGTTCACGTTGCAGCTGAAAAAAACTGCTCGAGTTTTGCTGCGTCAAGTGCCCCGTCATTGCCCAGGTTTCACGACGTCGCCCAGGTTTCGCGGTCATGTGCGCGCACCCGCAACTTTGCGCACCCTAGACTATCTCACTTCATCAGGCACGCAATCACTGGAAACGAAAATGAATTCCGGTTCACTTTTTCTCGTTCTATGGCTAACCGGCTTCTGCGTTGTCTTGGACGTCGTGATGCCCGGCTCCGCGTGTGCACAGGAACCACCACGTCGAGAAGACCGTTTTGACATTCAGGACGAGACGACCGCACAGGAGGCTGTGTTATCAGGACGCCCTGATGTGTTGTTCATCGCGATCGATGACTTGAACGACTGGGTCGGTGCCTTGGGAGGTCCTTACAAGGCAAAGACCCCCAACATCGATGCGCTCGCCGCGCGAGGCATGACGTTTACCAATGCCCATGTGCCGGGAACTTCCTGTACACCGACGCGGACGGCCGTGCTGACGGGGATGAGTCCCTTCAACAGCGGACTTTACTCTCACGAAATCGATTGGCGGCAGACCCCAGGGGTTCGTGACGTGGCAACCTTGCCGAGGCACTTTCGAAACAACGGCTATCGAACCGTTGGCGCGGGCAAGATTTTTCATGCGCATTCGTACTCGATTCGCGGCGCGGTTGGCCAGCAGGACCCCAACGCCTGGGACGAATATTTCCCTTCATTGAATCGGCAATTGACGGATGAAATCTATCCCGTTGACGGTCAAAGCGGAGGACCAGCTCGCGGCGGCGGTTTCAACACGGGCTTGTTTGATTTTCATCCCCTAGCCGCAACCGACAGTGCGATGGGAGACGGCCAAGTTGCCTCATGGATCGTCGATCAGCTTCAGTCAGACGGGAACGGCCCGCGATTCACGGCCGTCGGAATCTATCGGCCACATCTGCCCTGGTACACGCCCGCAAAGTACTTTGAGCTCTATCCGCTCGATGGAATTGCGCCTCCGCCCTATCTCGCGAACGATCGCGATGACGTCGCGGCGCCGCGGGACTTCAATCGAGAGCCCGGACTGGGCTATGACGTGATGCCGAGCCTGTCAGGGTCAATGGCGGGGAGGGCGAAGCGCGCCCTGCAGGCTTACTTGGCGAGCGTGTCGTTTTCCGATGCCATGGTCGGCGAGGTGATCCGAGGTCTCGACCAGTCCAGTCGCTCCGACAACACGATCATCGTTTTGTGGGCGGACCATGGTTTTCACTTGGGAGAGAAGGATTGCTGGGGCAAGTTCACGCTGTGGGAACGGACGACTCACGTGCCACTGATCGTGGTTGCGCCGGAAGTCACGCAGGCGGGGTCCAAGTGCGACGAGGCGGTTTCGCTTCAATCGGTCTACCCGACACTGTGCGATTTAGCGGGGCTTGAGTTGCCCAGGCATGTCGACGGTCAAAGTCTTCGGCCACTGCTCGAAATCCCCAAATCAAGATGGGATGAGGTGGCGATCACTGCGATCGAGTTTGGGAGCTATGCCGTTCGCGATGACGTTTTCAGGTACATCGTTTATCAAGATGGCGGCGAAGAGTTGTACGATCACCGCATCGATCCACATGAGTGGAACAACGTCGTTAATGAACCGCACTATTCCGGGATACTCCGTGAATTACGGCAGAGGATTCCTCCTGTCAAAGACCAGACGCCCGCACCGTCCGGCGACTAACCCGGCGTGTTCGAGCGAGCCTTGCCTATGAGGGCACCTTTGTATCGCTCGAGACTTGCGACAACGATCCGGAACCAGCGTAGTCGAATGGGACGCAACGGGTAACGCCGTCGGGTAAGTGTTATGGGCTGGGGGGCACGTCGTATCGGAGCAGAGCATTCGTCAGAGACTGACACGCTCTCGCTTACGGGGAACCTAATTCGCACGCAGTTTCGCGTTCAATTCAATTGCGTCACGCATCGTGTCGGCCTCTGAAGACTGTAAGACGCGAATGGCATCCGGGTAGATCACGAAGAACTCGTCTTTCGCATTCGGACCGTCGCCGAGCACCATGACACGCCATCTCGGGTGCTCCGCAAGCACCTTCTGCAACTCAGCAACGGCGGGTGGCAGGATCTCGTGGAGGTGCTCCGATGGTGTGAGTTCGATCTTTTGAGTGCGGTCAAAGAACTTGTCTTCGTAAACAAAAAAGTCCGTTTCGGTGTTCGCCGCGAAAACCCCATAGACGCTGCCATGGCCCCACAACGCTGTGACTATTTTACTGCGAACTTCCATGAACTCTTCCAGGCTTACATCGCCGAGTTCCGCTTCTTCGTTCCAGAGTTCGGCATCAAGCCCGTTAAGCGATGCGCGCGGGACGTTATAGGCACCCAGAAATTCCCGGTCGGGACGCTTGTCGTTGGTGTTTACAAACGAAGGGATCGGTTTATCGGCGATGATGCGATCGATGATAGTAAGGTTTTCTTTTTGTTCCTGATGGTTCGTCGGTTCACGGTTTCGATCGGGATTTTTTTGACGCATTCGCTTTGAAATGCCGGTCAACACACCGCTCGAAAGGTGGACTTTATCGATCAGATCTGGTGCGTCCTGGTAGGCGATTTCCGCGAGGTGAATTCTGTCGTTGATCGCCAACCCGCATCCGATGGATCTGGCAACAAAACTTCGAGATGCAGCGTCGATCAATCGCTTGCTAAGCCTTCGCATTTTGTCTTCGTCCATCACCTTCGCCACGTAATCGAAGAGGTCTTTGCCGAGGATCACCTGATAGGGGTAGGCAAAGCTTTCTTGGGAGTTGGGCTTGCTTGTTTCGAGCAGGCCGTCAAAAGACTCTTGGAACAGAAAGCTTGCTCTGTCACGATCCCCGAACTCAGCACAGAGAACGCCGAATGAAAGAAGGCATCGACAGCGATCTTCGGTCTCCATCCCAGCGGCTAAATCGAGCGCATCTGAGATCGCATATCGAAACGACTCAAGATCGCGGTTATGAATGGCCACGCGAGCTTTGCATTCCAGCCGCAGTTTCAGCTCATCTTCATCGGAGAATCCAGTGAGTCTGCGTCTCAGTCGCTTTTCGCGATCAACGGTGGCATCGATGTAGTTGGGATCTCCCGGCTCCAACTTGGTCCGGACTTGACTCATCTCTTTTCGAATGCGCTCCCGGGCTTCCGTGTCCACGACAAGCGAGTACTGCTCGATCACCTCAGAGTAGCGACGCTCTTCGAGTAGTTCGCAGATCAAGTGTCGTCGGGCGGTCTCTTGGTGGCTTGGAACCTTCAAACCAGAAAGCACTCGCTTGCTTTCTGCGAAGTCACCGCGCTGTGCCAGACGAATGGCGATGAGCTCCTTGGTCGCTTGCGTGTGGCCAATGTTGTGCAGTAGGCCAGCGGTCCGTAGGGCCCCCTCTAGGTTGCCTGCAGTGACTTGTCCATCTGCCGCGGAAGACAGGGTGCTGTCGGCCAAGTCGTCGTTCGAAATCTCACCGACCAGATCCATCGCCACGTCATCATGCCCGACCAAAGAGAGTGAATAGGCAGCCAATAGAAGCGACGACTGAATAGCGATGGAGTCTTCCTCCTCAGCTTGCAGAGCGAATCCGAGATCAATCCTTAGTCTTTCTGACCATTGATCCGTGATTCCAGATAGCTTTTCTGCGGACCCATGCGCCATGCAGGGAAAGCACGCAACCAATGTAGCCAGAAGAGGAAGCGTCACTCGCAACACTTGAGCACCTCATCGCACCGTTGTCCGTATCTTGGGTGCACTTGTTCCAGTGTACGGTGGCACCAGAGAGACCGAAACGGGCAAAAGACTTGCCCACCGCGGCATCATCCTTGTGCCTTCTCGGATGCATCCGCTGGATCGACAAGGCGAGCCTTGGGTTTTTGCATCACCGTTCCGGGAACCAGCCAGGGGCCTCGACTGTTCTCTTCGATCAGGCGATGCAGTTCGTCGTTGTCGATCGATTCCACCTCGAGCAAACGCTGCGTGACGGCTTCCAGGACATCGCGTCGTTGTTCGAGGATTTCACGCGTGGCGGCCAGCATGTCTTCGACGATGCGCGACACTTCTTTGTCGATCATCTTCGCCATTTCATCGCTGTGCATCACCTGGTACTCACCGCCGCCGCTGCCCGCCAAGAATGGGGAACGCGTGTTGCGTCGTAGATTGATGCGACCGAGGCGGCTCATGCCATAGTCCATGACCATGCTCCGAGCGACTTCGGTGCATCGTTCCAGGTCGTTTTGGGCTCCGGTGCTGATGTCCTGGAACGTCATTTCCTCGGCGAGTGTTCCCGCCAGCATGACTTTCATCTGACTTTCCAGTTCGCTTTTGGTCATCAAGAAACGTTCCGATTCCGGACGCTGCATCATGTAACCCAAAGCGGCGATGCCGCGGGGGATGATGCTGACCTTGTGAACCGGGTCGGTGTTGGGAAGGGCCGCGGCGACAAGCGCGTGACCGGATTCGTGGTAGGCGATCCGGATCTTCTCGTCCTCATTCATCACCCGGCGTTTCTTTTCCAGCCCGGCGGTGATGCGTTCCACGGCCTCATTGAATTGATCGAGCCCGACCGCCGGTCTCTCGCCCCGCGCGGCCAGGAGCGCGGCTTCATTGACCAGGTTCGCGAGGTCGGCGCCGACGAATCCCGAGGTGATGGAGGCGACGTCGCGAAGATTGACGGACTCATCCAATTTCACATTCTTAACGTGCACCGACAGGATTTGCTCGCGTCCCGCTAGGTCGGGTCGATCGACCAGGACATGGCGGTCAAAGCGTCCGGGTCGCAAGAGGGCCGGGTCAAGGGTTTCAGGGCGATTGGTGGCGGCGACCACGATCACACCGCTGTTGGAATCGAAGCCATCCATTTCAACGAGCAGGGCGTTGAGCGTTTGTTCGCGTTCGTCGTGCCCACCCACCACGGATCCACTGCGACTTTTGCCAAGGGCATCCAGTTCATCAATGAAAATGATGCAGGGCGCTCGATTGGTCGCCTGAGAGAACATGTCCCGAACTCGAGCCGCACCGACGCCGACAAACATCTCGACGAAGTCACTTCCAGAGAGACTGAAGAAGGGCACCCCCGCTTCTCCGGCGATCGCCTTTGCCAAGAGAGTCTTTCCGGTTCCCGGGGGACCGACGAGCAGGACGCCCTTGGGAATCCGACCACCGAGCGAATGGTACTTCTCGCTGTTCTTGAGGAAGTCCACCACTTCCCGAACTTCTTCGACCGCTTCTTCGATTCCGGCCACGTCCTCGAATGTGGTTGGGAGATCCTCTTCCCCGTAGAGCTTGCCGCGACTGCGCGAAAACGACATGGGCGAGCCGACACCGCTGATGCGCCGCAACATGATGATGCCCAGCCCGACCAGAATCAGGATCATCAAGAGTTCCGGCCAGTGCTTCTGCAGGAACTGACTGGAGCCGTCGTTGTCCCAGTCAACACCGGACGCGTCCAGGATGGCAACCAACTCCGCGGCGAGTTGTTCGTTGGGGGCGCCGCGAACGGTTCGGAAACGCACTTGCGAGGCTTCGACTTGGGATGCTTCCGCACCGGGTTTGAGAGCGCGAAAGTAGACCGAGCCTGTGATGGTGTCGTCTGCCAAGCGAATCTCGGAAAGATTGCTGTATTCGAATCGGGTCTGAGGGTTGGCCAGGCTCGCGATCACGATGGCGGGGTAGCGGGTTCCGCGCGCCAGAACATTGCCGGGCGTGATGACCGGTTCGGCGTTGTCCAGCGAGTTTTCCGAGCTTGGGGCTGGAGTTGACGAGTCCTGCGAGGTTGCCGTTTCGTCAATCGATGCGGGTCCCGTTTTCTCCGGCACCGCTCCCGGTTCAGCCAATTGTGGAGCCTGATGATCTTCTGCGGGCACCTGGTGACGCATGCGAACGTGTTCCGCGAGCAGAGCACGCAGATGAGGGTAGCTGATTGTCCTGGTGTCATCGCTCATCAAGAACGCTGAGACCAGCACAGCTACGGTGACGATCAGCACGACCATCCAAATGTTGCTTGGGCTGCGGGATTCGCCTCCGGAACGTTGTCGGGAAGGCTTCGGCTCGTCGCTCATGGTGCTCAGGGTTGCGTGGGGACGGAATCAGGACCAACCATGTCATTGTTTTCAAATGGCGGCTCCCAGGCTTGCCAGGGACCTCTTGCCTCGGCCAAAACAGCCACCTTCGAATGGATCTTATGGAATGTAGCGATCTCGCAATCCGTGCGGATCCCCCGAATGCCTGCCGAAAGTAACCAGTGGCTTGACCAGCGAATGATACAAAGGTGACAGCTGGGGGTCGCCGTCCTGGAGAATCGAACACTTCTCGCCGCTCGCCACCACTGAAACAACGCAGCTATACCAAAGATCACCCTCCCGCGGCGTGCCGTGGAAGCGTGGCCGGGGAGGGCAGGTCGCGAAAAGACAATCACGCTCACACAAGACGTCAAACCCGCGGTCGCGGTAGGGACGGCCGTTTCCGGGCGACTGGCAAAAGGAGTCCCTCCGGCTTTATCGTGGGTGAAGCCGGAGACGGGGGATTTTTTAGGAGCGCGGTAGGGACGGCCGTCGCCGGCCGCCCCCCGCACAGATCCGTACTCGAGCGTTTAACTCATACGGCTCCTGCCTTGAGTCGGGCGCGGAACCGAACACTGGGG
>JBCCYK010000194.1:0-12827 GCA_039189905.1 Planctomycetota bacterium | reverse complement strand
CGCGTGGGTTGCTGGGTGAGCGTCTTCGTGCGATCCGGGATCCCCTGCGCCGCTTCGCGGTCTGTTTGCCAGTCGCCCTGACGTTTCACCTGGTCTTTTGGCGCGCCCTCATCGACACGGGGATCTGGCCTTGTCCCCAGGCTCCCCGCGGCGTGTTGCTCTTTTGGGGTGGATTGGTGTTGCTTAGCCCCGTTTGGTTGAGAGTCTCGAGTGGACGAAGTAGCGCGACGGGATCGGAACGTCCGAAGGCGAATGAGCAAGCGAGAAAGCCGACGTCCGTGGACGAGGATTGAACGTTCGGGCGACTTGCTGATGCTGGTGAGCGACCTCATCCGGCTCTTGATGGCTGCCCTGAGGCCCTAGAAAACCCGTTTGGGAGATCCTCCGTTGGATAAACGCGGATTCGATTGCTGGCGCTCGACGTTTGTGTTGATAAACTGAGCTGTTCTTTTCATTTGCAATCAATTCACTCTGGATGCGTGTGAATACAGGCCAATCCAATCCTCCGCCGGGCCCCAACGGGTCGGGTGCTCGTGGGGAGACAACGGGCCATTCGCCGCAAGGATCGACGATGGGCGACGAATCTCTCAGGCGACGTGAAGCGTTACCTGATGAAGCGTCGTTGGTGGACTTGGCGTGTACCGGGAATCGAGGGGCGTTTGAGGGATTGGTTTCGCTCTATCAGGACCGGTTGCAGATGTCGATGATGCAGCTGACGGGGAACAGCCACGACGCCGAGGAGGTCACTCAGGAGGCCTTCATTCGCGCCTTCATCAAACTGGACACGTTCCAGCGACACAGCCAATTCTTCACGTGGCTCTATCGCATCGCGTTCAACATCGCGTTGACTCGAAAGCGTCGGCATCGAGTCCGTTATTCCCTGGATCAGCATCGCGAAGAAGCAGGCGTGGAGGTACCCGCTGATGGGGAGGACGTCGATGCGAATTTAGTGCGAAACGATGACGTCAATCTTGTTCGAATGGCGATGGAGAAGCTCACGCCACAGCATCGCGCGATTTTGGTCTTGCGTGAAATGAACGAGGCTTCTTACGAAGACATTGCCGAGGTGTTGGAGTTGTCGATCGGGACGGTTCGTAGTCGCTTGAATCGTGCTCGGCGGCAATTGCGAATTGCGTTGGAGGAAATGATGGAGTCCGAATCGGATTGATCGCGGAACATGCAAGAACCCAATCAGCAGGGACGGTTTCTCGACCTGACGCACGATGCTGCTCCGGAACGCGGTGACCGTAATCCGAGAGACCGATCCAGCGAACTTGGGACGGGTTCGCGGCCCTTTCTCGGCATCCAGTTTGAGTGCTGTGGCGTATACGGCCGGATCTATCGCTTCGATCCTGAGCCGGGCTCGCAAGGCGTTTCCGTGTATCGGGGTCACTGTCCGAAGTGCGGCGCCAAGGTGGTGGTACCCGTTGGTGAAGGAGGGACAGCGCGTCGCTTCTTCAAGGCGCAATAGGCAAATAGGTCGCGAACTGGCGTCGCAAACCGCGATGGAGGTATTCCGTTTCCGCTGCAACCTCCCAGCCCACTTTCCATCGTTGTGCGTCTCAGCGTGAAACCGACGCCAACCTGGACCGGCATCGTTTTCCGGAGAAATCGGAACGAGCGGATGGGTCGGAATTTGCGGATAAATCCGAAAAACCCTACCCGGTCGACTTCACGACAACCGAAACAGTCCATAACACCAGATCGGTGCGGCGTGACCGGAGTTGCGCCGACACCCTCTCGTGGGATCCGTCATTGACGAGCCGAAGGGGTTCGTCACCAACGTGGACTGTAGGGAGGCTCTTCCATGCGACGCAAATATTTCGGACTGGCGCTGGCTGCGTTTGCCACGCTTGGCCCGGTTCAAGCCTTCGGCGGCGATCGTGAGATCGCACAGGAGATCATCGGCCGGCTCAAGGCCAGCCGTGACGCCGGAGAACTCAAAGACTTTACCCTGGACATGAAAGTCGACAACGGCGTCGTCAAGTTCCGAGGGAACGTCAACAACCCCGATCAACAGTCGGTCGTCCTGGCGACGACCCAAGGCCTTGAAGGCGTGGTTGAGGTGGTCAACGAATTGATCATTCGAGACGATGCCAAGCCATCGGCTCCGGAGGCCACGTTGGTGAAGCCGAAGCGTGCCGCCGTGGCGGTTACAAAGGCGGAACCGATCAATCAGGCGGACTCCCAGAATTTTGCGGAGGCCCTGGCGGAGGAAGACTTTTCCAAGATGGCGGCACAGGCTGCCGTGGTGAAGGAAGCGAAATCAAACGCCTTCTTCCACGCGACCCCGGCTCCCGTGACAAAGGAAACGGCTCGAACCGCGACCCCAGAATTAGACGCGGAACCTGCGGTCGTGAAGGAAGCAAGCCCAGCCGACGTGATCGCCGAAGCGTCGCCGAGTGACGTCGAGGACGTAGTCGCTCCCAAGGAACTTCCAACGCCCACCCAGGTGGCCATCCAAGAGACGCCAGACATCCAAGACGAAGTCGTGGACCCGGCGTTCGCGGAGCCGGCCTTCGCCCAAGAAGTGGTTCCAGGCGAAGTCTTGCCAACGGCAAGCTACGAGTCGCGTCCTGCCGAAAAATGGTCCAACCGAGATTCCGTGGTGACCGATGAGCAATTGGTTCAGAGCGTTGTGGGTGCGTTCCGCAAAGCCAAGTCGGTCGGTCATCTCAAGGGCTTTGCGGTCAACGTGGAAGCTCATCAGGGTGTCCTGGATTTGACAGGCAAATGCGCGTCAGATGAACAGCGTGATCTGATGGTTCGCATCGCCGAGATGGCTCCGGGTGCTCAGGGCGTGACCAACCAACTTCAAATCGCCCAGCCGGTGGCGCCCGCACGCTCGACGTCGGTCCCCGCCCGCACGGTTAGCAATCGCACGGCATCGCTCCCCGCCTTGCCAGCGGCACAAGCGTCCCAGTTGCAGCCTATGCCGCTGGAAGCCGCGAGACCCGCCCCTGTGGCGCCGACGTTGAGCCGTCGCACCCCGGCCCGCTCCGTCAGTCACAACGGACAGTACATCAATGGGGAACAGGTTGTTCCGGGCAGCATGGTCACGCAGGGTGGCAGCTATGCCGGTGCCGCAGGTCCGGTTTCGTCTGGTCCGATCATGGGAACTCCGATGCCGATGGCCCAAGCAGCCGCGGTTGGTGCACCCCGATATGACGCACCCAACCTGCCAAACTATGCGTGGCCCGGCTACGCAGCCTATCCCAACTACGCCGCGTTGTCGTATCCGCAGCAGTACAGTCCGTCGGCATTCCCTTACATCGGACCGTTCTATCCTTACCCCCAAGTGCCACTTGGTTGGCGTAAGGTCTCGCTGGAATGGGATGACGGTTGGTGGTTCTTGGACTTCACCGACAAGTAAGCCCATGTTGGTGAGCTGACGGATCGAAACATGGAAGCCTCGGCGGGAACCCCCGCCGAGGTTTTTTTGTTGGCGAGGCTTGTAACCGACGCGCCTCGTCCGATTGTCATCGACGCACGCCGCCGAGCCATGACAAGAACGAAGCCGAGTGGTCTAGCGACGCTGCTGCTTGCCCACCCCGAAAGCGTCCAACATCGGGTGCCGACGCCGATGTATCAGCCAATCCGCCATGAGCAAGGCGGTGCCACACGCGAGGTGGATGCCACTGCGGAAGTGTCCCGACGCGACCCACGTCCGTTTGCGATGCGGCACGCGCCCGATGATGGGCATTCCATCGAAAGTCATCGGGCGCAGACCGCTCCAACGACTGAGCTCCGGGGCGGATTCGAGCTCCGGCACCACGTCCGATGCGAACGTTCTCAAACGTTGAATCTCCGCGTCCGTCGTTCCAAGCCGGTAGCCCACTTCCTCTTCACACGAACCGACGAGGACGCGCCCGTCCCCGCGTGCGACCAGGTATCGTTGGCCCGCATTGATGATGGCAGGCGATTGGGCCCAAGGCTGCTCCGAATGCAACAACAACATCTGGCCGCGAACGGGGATCAACGCCTGTTGGAGTTTCAACGATTCGTCGATGAATCCAGTCGCCGCACCACCGCAAAGGACCAAATTTCGTGTGAGCAGCGAGTCTTTAGTATGGTCGTCCTCGCTCTCAGGAATCGGTCGTGTGTTTGAAATGTGGGCTTCGCTGTCCGACGGCTTTTGATAATGAATCGTGAGCTCAACCACGTCGCCGCGTTCGCGAGAAGCGGCTGCCAGCGCCCATGGGATCATGTCAACGCGATTCTTTCGGCAGTTGGCTGCCAAAGCCTCTAGCAGGGCCGGAGGCCGCACTTGGTATTCGTCGGGAGTGTACCACGCGACGCTTTGTTGCGAGTCGCTCTTGGCGTCGCGTCGGCCCAGCCACGCGGCCAGGTGTGGAAAACGCTCTTGCAACGTCGCAGCATCCAAGGACTGGCAGGCAATGCCGAGATCCGACCAGTAAGCAACCATGCCGGTCATGGAAGCGGCCTCGGCGCGCGAGCCCGCGAGGTAAAGGCCGCCGCACGGATGGAAACCGGTCTCGATGCCGGCCTGCTCCGTCAGACGACGGCACCACTGCGGATATTGCTCATGCGAGATACCACGAAGCCAATCCAGGGGATCGGTGACACCTTGAGTCGTCGCAGCGGGCAAGATTCCGGCCGCGGCCCACGACGTGGAATGCGTGCCGTCAGGGCGCGGGGCGGGTTGCTCGTCCAACATGCCACCGTCAACCAAAACGACGGATTGGCCGCGCTGCGAAAGCTCCTCTGCGATGGCAAGTCCGATGATGCCTCCCCCGACCACCACCGCGTCATGGATGACCGGGGTCGGATTGGGGGCGAGACGCCCGGCAACCTCCAGCCAGTCTTCCACGTGGTCGACATCGGCTTCTTCCGGCAGGAGCGAGACCGTCCATCCAGCTTGCTGAGCCGCATTCAGGGTTTGTTGAAGAACGCGATCGGTGCCCCAGTCGATGTTGCTCCAAAGCGGTCGAAAGAGCTCCTGTGCGTGTGGCTGTTGCTCTGGCGTCTTGTTCCCAGCGTGATGGCAAGGTTCGGTTGATGATCGGTTGGTTGAGAGACCGATCAGGACATAGCCGCCATCTTGGGCCGGAACCAGCACCACATCGTGTGTGTTCAGTCGCCTCCACACTTCCCCAAGCAGTTCCTGCGAGATCGTGGGGCAGTCCGCGCCCACCAGCACGAGCTTGTCGGGCATCGGGTTTTGCGCGGGCTCCCCCTGCGGCGTTGGTGGGGCCAAGTGGCGTGCAAGCCAGGCCTCGATTCGCTGGCCAAGATCGCCGTCGGATTGGGGAACCACGCGCCATCCGGGGCCTGCCAGCGTTTGCATGTCATCGCATCGATGGGGTGGACTGCAAACAATTTCACGGCGGAGATCACGATAACCTGTGGAAGCGTCACAATCGTTCCCACCGACACCACGCGGTCCAAGGGCAACCAACAGATGGGTCAACATGCGGCGATGTGCCTCACACGCGCGCCGCATCCCAAGACGAGCACCCAGGCGTGTCTTCACAACGCCAGGAGTCGGATACTTCGACATCACGGCCAGCACGCAGCGGTGGCGTGGCCCTGCGTTGGCAGGTTCTTGGATGGAAGACGAGACCTTTGTTGATGTCTCCTGGCGGTCAGGGGGAAGCGTCACGCGGTGGAAATCATAAAATGGGGGGATTGGATGGCACTCAAACCGATCGTCGCTCACGATTTGGTTTACACTGGTGGAAGTGCGACGTTCAATGCGTTCAAGTTGTTACACACGCGGTGGACGTGATGCTGCGGTCCGTTTCAATGGGGTCATGGTCGGCAACCCATGAGTGAACTCTCTCCGGAAAAATTTGCTGAAAACGTTTCAAAGAGCCAGTTGGTGGAAACCAAGGCTCTTGATCGTTTTATCGGGCGTGTCCGGGAGAAGTGCGATGGTGGCCTTCCCGCCAGCACGCGGCGATTGGCGTCGGCATTTGTGAAAACGGGCCTGCTGACGGAATGGCATGTCGAGAAGCTCCTGACCGGAAAGTACAAAGGTTTTTTTCTGGGGAAGTACAAGCTGCTCGGCCACATCGGCACGGGAGGCATGAGCAGCGTCTACCTGGCCGAGCATACCAAGCTGCGTGATAAGCGGGCCATCAAAGTGCTGCCCAAGAAGCGGGTTGGCGACGCTTCTTATTTGGCGCGGTTCCAGCTGGAGGCGAAGGCGATCGCGTCGTTGAACCACCCGAACATCGTGTTGGCACACGATATCGACAACGAAGGCGACACACACTACATCGTCATGGAATATGTCGATGGCGTGGATTTGCAGGTCTTGGTCCGACGTGATGGCCCTCTGGACGCCTCGACAGCAGCCGACGTCATTGCTCAGGCAGCCCGAGGATTGGCGCATGCACACGAGCGTGGGGTGATTCATCGGGATGTGAAACCGGCCAATCTGTTGATCGACAAGGAAGGCGTCGTTCGCCTTCTGGACATGGGCCTGGCCCTGGTGAACGAAGAGGGCGAAGAGTCTCTGACGGTTGCCAACAACGAGAACGTGCTGGGGACCGCGGATTACCTGGCACCCGAACAGGCCATCAACAGTCATGGCGTCGATCACCGGGCAGACATTTATGGGCTCGGATGCACGCTGTACTTTGTGCTCACAGGACGGCCACCCTTTTGTGACGGAACCCTCGCTCAGCGAATTGCCAAGCACCAATCCGAAATGCCGGAATCGATTCGCAAACTGCGACAGGAAGTCCCTGGTGAATTGGAAGGCATTTGCGTCAAGATGCTGCAGAAAGAACCGCAGTATCGGTACCAAACGGCAACGGACATCGCCGAGGTTCTCGAAAAGTTTGCTGCCAAGGTGCCAAAGGGCGAGCCCGTACGCATCGGTTTGGGTGAGTCGCCGGATCCGGAACAAGATTCCAACTCGTCGTCATTGAGTTTGTCTGGGACCGGAAGCGGGTCTCGCAATGACACCGTCACCAACAAGAATGACGACACGCTAGCGAGCAGTCGATCGCGGCTCATTCGGGCACAGGATCAGGAAGCAAGTGACAGTGGCCGCTTGGTCGCGGTCACCCAACGTGGAGTCCCGTCGGACCTCATGGAGGGTAGTTTTCTGGATTTGACCCTGGAATCCGGCTACTCCGGGGACAATTCGGACACGCGTCGACGTCGTAAGCAGGATGCTTCCAGTCGTTCCGCCCCCGCCGTGCCGCGATCATCAGGTGGCCAATCAACGGGGCCTGATACCGCCTTTGCGAATCCTCCGCAGTCGGCGAAGAACAAAGGGATCGATCCGCTGTTGATTGGAACCGGCATCGCGGCCTTGTTTGTTTCTGCGTTGGTCCTAGGGTACTTCCTCGCTTTGGCGACGGCGTCACAATAGCCGCAGCATCCGGCACCGACGTGCTTGGTTGCCGAAACACGTGACGCGCACACCTTGGATATCGTTGGGCTCTTGATCGCATGAGTATCATCCTCGATCGTCCCTACGAGTTCGTGCCTCGCGACCGCGGCAATTTCTGGCCGTCATTGATCCAGCGATTTCGTTTGATCGATTGGCATCTGAAACGACGTGAAGGGGTTGTCGGATATGAAATCCGCCATGCCGAACGCTTGCGGCAATCGATCGACGCAGGCGATGGCGTCTTGCTGACGCCCAACCATTGTCGCTACGCCGATCCGATTGTGCTTGGCTGGCTGGCCCGCAAGGTGCACACGCATGTCTATGCGATGGCTTCTTGGCACCTCTTCAATACCAACGCGTTTGAGCGTTTCGCCTTGCGGCGTATGGGTGGGTTCAGCGTTTATCGAGAAGGCAATGATCGCCAAGCCTTGGAAACGTCCGTTGAGGTGCTGGTTCATGCGGAACGCCCCCTCATCTTGTTTCCCGAAGGCACAACGAATCGGACCAATGATCGGATCAAGCCGCTCGCGGAAGGCGTCACCTTCGTGGCCCGCACAGCGGCACGTCGTCGGGAGAAACAGGATGGCGGTCAGGTGGTCGTCCATCCGGTGGCCATCAAGTACGTGAGTGTCGATGATCCTCGCTCCTGGATCGACGAACAACTCACGGATCTTGAGAGGTCCCTTTCTTGGTTCAATGGTGTTCAAGCCAATGCACCTGAGTATGGTCCGGTCCACGCGTCCAATGACCGCGAACGTATGGCGCGATTGGGGCGTATCGCGGAAGCGTTTCTTGCTCTCAAGGAAATTCAATACCTGGGAACAACTCAAGCGGGTGCCCTCCCATTGCGCCGTGATTGCCTGATCCGGCAAATCGTGCACGTTTGTGAACAACGCTACGTCGAGGCTCCAACGGAAGCGAGTCAGGAGCCCACGATGAGCGAACCGGTGCGGCATGGCCCGATGATCGAGCGGATTCGCACGTGTCGGACCGCGATTTCAAACACGTACTTCGATCGTTTGAACCAGGATGCACCGCTCGACCGGGAAGCGGTTCAGGCCGATGTGGCGGCCATCGAGCTGGCTCAGTTTCTACTTTCGTTTGCGGATGACTACGTTTCGCCCGAGCATGTGACCGACATGCGAGTGGTTGAGACCGTCCAACGCATTCAGGAAGCGGTCTACGGGAAGGCCAACGATCACCTTCCAACGCGGGCCATCATCGAAGTGGATGATGCGATGGTGGTGCCCCCGACGCGAGCTCCCCGCGGAGAGACGGATCCGTTGCTACTCCACATTGATTCCCGGTTAAAGGGGATGATGGGAGGCTTGGCTCGGTTGGCTGGCCCCTTTGAGATCGGCGATGAAGGAGGCCAAGAGCCAAGGCCAGATCTTTCGGGTGATGCGAAGCAGGAATCGTGTTCTGTGGCACCGGACACCGTGATATCCTAAGCGGTGACGGGGACGCGCATCATTCGTACGTGACGCGAAAGCCCGTGCCAGTCGTGCCTGCCCCTTTTTTCGCCGGTTTCTCGTTCTCATCAAAGACCCATGGATCTATACCGAAGAATGCTGAGGCTCAGAGCACTCGTCTTGATGGGGCCGCTGACATGCCTGCTGCTCGGCGTGGCTGGATGTCGGCAGGAGGCCACGGTGGTCTTCGAACCCAATCTGGTTCACGCGATGAAGTACCAGATCAAGGAAGGGATCGACATGCAGCAGGCCTCGTCGGACGCGCACTGGATCGTCACGGAGATGTTTGGGACGCCCAATGACCCCAAGTTGCCCGCTGCGTTGACGGAAGATGAGGAACTCGCCTCCATCGTTTCGATGGACAATTTGGTGAAGGCTTCGGGCGATCCAGCGATGGAGGGCCGAGGCTTGTATCGCAAGCATTGCGTGCTGTGCCATGGTATCGCCGGGGATGGTCGTGGAACATCGGCAGCCATTTTGAACCCATATCCTCGCGACTACCGACGCGGGATCTTCAAGTTCAAATCAACGGCCCGGGGTGCGAAGCCATTGCATGAAGACTTGCATGGTCTCATTGCGAATGGGATTCCGGGGTCCGCGATGGTTAAGATCCCAGGGCTCACCGATGAGGATGTCGACGCTCTGGTGGACTACACCATCTATTTGTCGATGCGAGGCGAACTGGAGCGCACGTTGATTGACGATGCCATTTTTGAATTGGATCTGGAGGGCGGGGATCGCATCATCGATCCGCTGGCAGCCAACGCGGACGAAGAGTCCGAGGAACGCGAGCTTTTCGATGAGGGATGGGAAATCGCGGAGGACTAGGTCCTGGAGATAAGCGAAGCATGGTTGGAAGCACCCGATGAGGTCGTCGACGTGCCGACACCGCCGACCGAGATTCCTGTCCCAGATTCCCACCAGGAGTTTATCGCAGCATTGGAAGGACCCGAGGCTGGAGCCCTGTCCGCCAGCATCGAGACCGGCCACAAGATTTTTATTGGCAGGATTGCGTCGTGCAGCAAGTGCCACGGCGAGAAAGGGTTGGGTGACGGTCAGACCACAGACTATGACGATTGGATCAAGGAATGGACGATGGGCATCGGCATCAAACCGGAAGATCGCGAAGCCTTGACGCCACTGCTGGCTCGTGGGGCGCTACCACCCATCAACGCGAAGCCGCGCAACTTTGCACTCGGTGCTTTCCATGGAGGCAGCGGTCGCGACGATTTGTACCGACGCATTCAGCAGGGGATTGAGGGATCGCCGATGCCCGCAGCCACCTTCGTCAGCGGTCAGTTCGAAGAGGACGACATTTGGCACCTGATCAACTACATCCGTTCGCTCCAGGACACGCCAGAGGAAGAGGGCGACGCCCAGGATCAGGGCGTTGCCGCCGCTCTTGACGAGCATGCAGATCGGTTCGAGTCCTGACCGTGACCGAGACCGGGATTGGCCACATCCAGATCTGATTAGCCTCGGACACCGCCGCAATGCCCTAGGAAGATCCCGCGTCTCTGGCGTCACCCACGATAAGGCCGGATGGACCTAACGAATGCTCGCCGCCGGACCTAGTCGATCGCTACCTTCAATCGATTTCATCAGGGCCCGCAACTCGACAACCTTCTCTGGAAACTTCGTGGCCAAGTTGATTCGTTCACTTGCGTCGGTCTCAAGGTCATAGAGTTCGTCCACTTGTTCTCGATCGTCTTCCACGGCATAGCCGTGGAAATGTGCGTCGGCTTTCAGGTATTTCCATTTTCCTTGACGCACGCCTGCGTCATGAAAGTAGAAATCGTCGCGTCCAGTGTTTTGATGGCCGAGCAACAGTTCCGTCTGATCAATGCCGTCCATACGCCGATCGTTGGGCACATCAAAGCCAGCAAGATTCGCAAACGTGGGCAAGAAGTCGATCGTGCCAAAGATCGCGTCGGACACACGACTGGCAGGTACCTTTTCTGGCCAACGAACGATGCATGGCAGTCGGTATCCTCCCTCGTAGCAGGAGCCCTTGCCGTTGCGCAGCGGATCAGCGTTGCCCCAGAAGATGGATCCTTTCGGATGGCCTTTTTTTCTGTTCGTGTATTTGGGCTGATTCCAAGGTCCGTTGTCGCTTGTGTAAATCACCATCGTATCTTGACTCAGTCCCAAGTCGTCGAGTGTGTCCAGCAATCGTCCCGTTTCGCAGTCGAATTCTTCCACCACATCTCCGTAGAGACCGCCAGCCGACTTCCCGCGAAAACGCTCTGACGCACCAATGATCGTGTGCATCATGGTGTGCGCCAGATAGAGTACAAACGGCTTCTCCCTGTCGCGTTTTTTGGTCAAGTACTCGATCGCTTTGTCGGTGTAGAGCGTCGTTAGCTCACCCATCGCATTGCTTTCGCCAGCCGCTTCATTGTTTTCGTGAAACAGAACCTTGCCACCGTCGTTGGCGCCGAGAGGACCAAAGTAATAGTCGAATCCTTGCGCGTTCGGCATGCGATCCATGATCGGCTTGCGGTTCGACACATCCCACTTGCCGATGCACGCCGTTTGATAGCCCGATTCGCGGATCAATTCCGCAAATGTGATCTCGGATGCTGGCATGCCCCAGCCTTTGCTGCGGATGGGATAACGCCCTGTCAAGAGTGCCGACCGCGAGGGACCGCAGACGGTTTGAGAGTAGAAGGACGTGAATCGGGTTCCCTCGCTGGCGAGTTGGTCCAGCCGCGGGGTGCGATTCAGCTCGTTGCCATAGCACCCGAGGTCCGCATAGCCTTGGTCGTCGGTAAAGATGATTAGGATGTTTGGCTTCTCCGCCGCGAGCAGGACAGCACCAAGGCCAGAAAACAAAATCGGCAATACGAGGATGGCATTCAAACGCATTGTCGCGTTCGGACAGAGCTTCGCGATCATGTGGACTCGACGGTTAACGGCAACGTTCCGATGCGAACGGTCGCATCGCTCCGACATGATAAACCGACTCTGCTCGGCAAGTAACTTGGAAGCCGAAACGGGATCAAACGGCTCAGGGTGAAGAGAGGAAGAAGCCAGGATGTGGTTTTCCGATTGCCCAATCCGTCACGGCTGTTTCTGCGACAAAGGCTTGCGCGATCGATCTGGCGAAAGACGCAGAACAAGAACCCATCGCTGCGCGATGCGGTTCTGTACTGGGGCGATATCAACGTGGGAGGAAATCACGTTTCTTGGCATATTGTTGAAGGCTCTGTTCGGCGGGTTCCCGGAATCTCTTGTGAGCCCCGACTTGCGCGCGTGTCACTGCACTCCGTTGAAAACGTACCGCGCGTGTGTAGTCACCGAGCCTCGCGTTGAGAGCCGCCACGGCGCAAAAATCCCAGTAGCTGGGATGCTCGGTTGATTGGAAAACAGACCGCAAGTCATCCAGACAAGCTTGCAACACGTCACGCTGCGACGCGTGTTCGTCAATGGCAAGTCGCGCCAAAACGCGAACACTGATGGCTTCGTGATTGCTTGGATCAATCTCGATGGCGGCATCCAAGCAACGCAAGGATCGCTTCAGATCCCCTAATTCCCAAAGCACCTGTCCGAGATTGGCATAGAGATAGGCGTTGTCCGCGCTGATGGCCTGTTTGCCGATCGCGCGAAGGTAGTCGTCTTTCACGCGATTCAAGTCTCGTCCCAAGGCGTAGCCAACGATGCCGCGACCTGCTAGCCCTTCCGCGTTGTCGGGTGCTTGCTGCACAGCTTCTTCAAAGGCGAGCATCGCTTCGGTCAATTGACCTTGTTCATACAGCAGCCGCCCGGAGGCTCGATGCACGTGCGCATCATGGGGATCGATCTGACGTGAACGTTCGAAGCATTCGCTTGCTTGTGTAAGCTTCCCCAAATCGTGCGCGACGATACCTGAAGTGGACCCCAATATTCGGACCACGAGCGCGCTCGGCTTAGATAGAAAGAGCGACGCGTTTTGACCGGCCGCTGCGGTACACTTCCGCAGGCGTTTGGCGGTCGAGCGAACTGTG